>JAEDCY010000015.1 GCA_016293915.1 Treponema sp.
TTCATAATCAGCATTTGCAGACGGTTTTCTACGTTTGCAAAGCTTGTATCAGGGTCAAGGTCGAGAGGCAGAATTTGAACATTCGGGAACTCTTCCTTGACCTTTTTCATTATACCGCGACCACAAATGTGATTTGGCAGACAACCAAAAGGCTGCAGAATTACAAAAGACTGAACTCCGCGTAATGCGTATTCTTTGATTTCTCCAGGAATGAGCCAGCCTTCGCCGGAAAGGAAGGTGCGGTTCATAATTTCATCTGTTTCTTCAGCAAGCTTTGGTAACGGAGTTGAAGGTACATATTCCGGATGCTTTCTTGCAGATTTTTCGCAAACGTTAAGTGCAAGCTTAAAGAAAAATGCTGAAACGTGATCGATAATTTTGTTTACCTTTGTAAATCCAACATTGAGACTTTTTGATTCAAAAATGCGTGCCAGATATTCTCTATAGAAAACATTTGCCATTCTTGGAAGAATTACTTCAAGGCCGTTTTCTTCCAGATAATGTTCAATGTGGAAGTTTGAGCCCGGATGGAAGGTAACAAGATATTCACCGGTTACGAAAACGCGTGGACGAGGTTTTGATTTATCATATTTGATTTTACGGAATTCCTTGATTCCGCGTTTGTATGCTTTTAAGCCGCTGAGAATGCTTTTATCAATTCCACGAGCAATATTGTCGATGGTTTGGTCGAAAATGCGGTTGGTCTCGCCTTTGTTGAGTTCGTAAGGGCGGATCTGGCGGCGCAATTCTTCCAGCATATCCATCATAGTAACTACCCAGAGAGCCCGAAGATTAAACAAGGTTCCCAGACGGAAGCAAGGGTGCATTTCCTTAGAGTCGATTGGGTCTGTAGAAACAATAGGAACCTGTTCAAAACCTGCTGCATTTAAGGCGCGGCGTAAAAGGGCAGAATAGTGGGTAAGACGACAGTCTCCATGGTACTTTGCCATTCCAATTGCTACTTTGTCCAAAGGATACTTTCCACTCTGTAATGCAGAAATAGCTTCACCAATTACCATCTGTGCCGGGAAGCAGGTATCGTTATGAACATATTTTTTTCCAACCTGAATCTGAATATTTTCGCCGAGTGAAAGAGGTACTGCTCTGAGTCCCTGTTTGCGAAGAACTCCACTAAGAAGCTTACAGAAGGCAACAGAAACATTTGGAATCAGAACAGTGCGCATATCCTTATCTTCTTTCTGGAACTTTACTGTATATGGGTCTGGCAAATCTGAGAATTGTGAAAGGCTTTTTTTCTCACGGCGTTCTTTAATTGTTTCGAGGAAGGATTTTACACGAATGTTCAGAGAGTTAGTAGCTCCACCTTCATCAAGTTTAAGAATGAGAGGAGACTTACCGGAGGTTTCATTCATGATGCGGATAATCTCATCAGAAAGAATTGCGTCGTGACCACAGCCAAAGCTTACAATCTGAACATATTCAAGATGTGGAGACTTTGCTGCCAGAAGTGCACCAGCGAGCATTCGTGTATGGAAATTGTTTGTAACTTCAGCACGAGTATATCGCAGATTTACATCGTTGAGCCCAGGAAGAGAATCAACTGTAAGAACCGGAATATACTGCTTTGTAAATACGCGCGAAAGATCGTGGCTTACAAGTGCATCTGTATGATAAGGACGACCAGCAAGAACTACTGCAAAGCTATTTTCTGCTTTAACCTTGTCTATGATTTTCTGTCCTTCTTCGCAGAGTTTTTTCTTAAAGCTTAAGATTGCTTTTTCACCCTGTATGAAAGCTGCTTCAACTTCGGATTTCTTGAGGCCGTAATTTTCGGTGAAATATTTTATGATCTGAACTTTGCGGTCTGTTTCAGAATACCAGTGGAACATTGGATTATCAAAAGGAACATTCCAGCGGCGTTGCGGGTTTTCAGAATGAGAAATAATCAGCGGGTATCCCTTTACAACTGCACAAACATAATTAGAAGCTTTTGCTTTATCTGTTGCAGGCATCTCCATAACCATAGGCATGAAGATTCGGTAACTATCTTTCGGTAGTTTTTCGAATTGTTTTACAAGATCCTGAATGTGCCCGTGTGCAAGCTTTGCTGGGAAGCAGACTGTATCAGACGGAACAAAAGGTATTCCGTTTTCAAACATTTCGCGTGTACTTTTGTGAGAAAGAATTACATCGTAACCAAGAGCACGGAAGAAGGTTGACCAGAAGGGCATAGAATCCCAGTACTCAAGAGTTCGCGGCATACCTATAGTGATATTCTTTTTTTCACTTACAAGTTTATAATCCCATTTTTTAAAAAGAAGCTGCTCGCGGATAAGGAACATATCTGGAACATAGCGGGTTTTTGATTCCGGGATAACTCCAGGTTTTGCAACTTCTGGTGTGTCGGCAAGTCCCGAAACGGCTTCTTCATCAATGTTTGCTTGATTTATATTTTCGAGTTTGCTTTCTTCGAGTTCTTCAGGTAAAAGAACTTCACCGCGGGCACAACGATTTCCTGTAATATAGGTTGTTCCGTTTGAGAATTTAATAAGGCTGCGTGAACAGCGGTTAGCACATTTAGTACATATTACATTTTCACGCTGTGTGTAAGAAAGAGATTCAATTGCGTCGAAGCCGATGAAGTTAGATGCTGAAACAAGTTCAGCATGACTTGTTATATCAGAAGTATGACTTGTTATGTCAGCAGCATGACTTGTTATGTCAGAAGCATGACTTGTGCTGCCGTCACCCTGAACTTGTTTCAGGGTCCTCTTTTCTTTTGTCAAAATTGCTGCACCGATACAACCCATTTCTCCTGGGTAAGGGGCGCGCTGAACATCTACACCAAGATACTGTTCGAGTGAGCGAAGAACTGCATCATTCTTAAAGGTTCCACCCTGAACAACAATTTTCTTACCAAGGGAGTCTGTATTCGAAATGCGGACAACTTTGGTAAATACATTTTCAATAATTGAACGGCAAAGACCGGCCATAATGTCGTCCGGTCCGCAGCCGTTTTTCTGTTCTGTGATGATTGTACTGTTCATAAATACAGTACAGCGGCTTCCTAAATCTGCAGGCTTTGTTGAACGGAAAGCTGCATCAGCAATTTTATCTGTAGGAATATTAAGTGACGAAGCAAAGTTCTCAAGGAAGGAACCACAACCAGAAGAGCAGGCTTCATTAAGAGTGATGTTGGTGATAATTCCGTCATCAATCCAGATGCCTTTCATATCCTGACCACCAATGTCCAGAATAAAACTTACATCTGGAACAAAACGGCGGGCAGCAGTTGCGTGTGCTACTGTTTCAACAGTGTGATAGTCTGCGCCATAAGCCTTTGCAATCAGAAGTTCACCATAACCTGTAGTACCAAAACCTAGTACATTAAGTTTTACACCCATTGCTTCGTATTTTGCATGAAGCTCCATAAGTCCGCGGCGAACTACGTTAATAGGATCTCCGCGGTTGTTTGCATAGAAGCGGTCAAAGACTTTTTCGTCTTCTGTCATAAAGATGATTTTTGAAGTAGTACTACCTGCATCAACACCAATATATACGTTAAGTGTGTCGCCAGACTTCACGTCTATTTTTGTAAGCTCAGGAGTTTTATGTTCTTCTCGCCATACGCGGCATTCTTCTTCAGATTCAAAGTATGTTTTTTTGATTTTTGAGCCAGTATGCTCAACGCAAACCATACCGCCATCCAGAGCATGCACTGCATCTTCAATAAGAATTCCATCAGATTCATCTGCAAGAGGAAAGAGTTCATCAAGCGCAATTGCAGCACCACGGGCAACAATTGTTTCCGGATGATCCGGGCGGATAATATCTTCATCTTTTAGATTAAGTCTTTCAGCAAATGCTTTTACAAGAGTGTGATCATAAGTAAGAGGACCGCCTTCAAAAATGATAGGAGGCGTAAGTTCCAGTCCCTGTGCAAGACCACCGACAGTTTGTTTTACAATTGCATGGAAAGCAGAAAGAGCAATATCTTCGCGGGCAACACCCTGATTCAACATAGATTGAATATCAGTTTTTGCAAATACACCACAGCGGCCTGAAATAGAATGAACCTCATGACCAGCTGCAGCAAGTCCTTCAAACTCTTCGGTTGGAACTTTAAGGAGGGAAGCAATTTCATCGATAAATGCACCGGTTCCTCCGGCACAGCTTCCGTTCATGCGCATATCCGAAGTTACAAGGCGACCATTGTCGTTATAAAAGAAAATTATTTTAGCATCCTGACCACCAAGCTCAATTGCAGTTCGGGAATCTGGATAAAGGGCACGTACAGCAGAAGAGTTTGCTACAACTTCCTGAATGTAGTGGGCACCAATTTTATCAGCAATAGGTTTTCCACCAGAACCGCAGACAGCTATTCTAAAGCGAGTTCCTGGAAATTTTCCAGAAACATCGCTTAAAAGTTTTTGAGCAGTATTCCATTGTTCTGCATGATGTCTTTCATAATGGTTGTATAGGATTTCGTTTTTTTCAGTATCAAGGATTAAAATTTTTACAGTTGTGGAACCAACATCGATTCCCATGCGAAAAAGTTTATTACTCAATATAATACTCCATAATAAGTGTATTATTTCTATTATATTGATTTGCAGTTGTAAAATCTATTATGTATAATAGAAAAGAAAATGAATGAAGCACTTAAAGTAAAATTACGTAGTCTCGCAGATCGTTATGAAGTTTCGTCTTTTTGTGATGAAGACCCTTCGCAGTTTTTGCGCTGGTACCAGCCGGTTGCCGGACGGGGAACTGTTGCAGATGTAGAGGTTGCTTCGTTTATTGCGGCCATGCTGGCTTTTGGAAACAGAAAGCAGTTTATTCCAAAAATACGGCAGATACTGGAAACTTCCGACCGTTCGTTAGGCAGTGTGACAGAGTGGTTGAAGGCGGGGGCTTACAAGAAAGACTTCCTGAGTGGACCTGCCAAGTTTTATAGATTTTATTCTTACGATGATATGCAGATTTTTTTTGGAGAACTTGCTGACATCTTAAAAAAGGCCGGCTCTCTTGGAGAATTCTTCAGAACAAAAATGGAAGAGGGGGGCGATACGGGGGGCTCCCCCGTTAGAGAGGGTAGCGAAAGACCGCGGAGCGGGCTGAAGCGAGGGGGAGACTTTCCCCTCCTTCATGAAATTATATCTCAAGCCTTTCCAAAATCAGCCATAGTTCCAAAGGGGCGTACTTCTGCCAACAAAAGAATACACATGTTTTTGCGCTGGATGGTAAGACGCAATTCTCCGGTGGACCTGGGCTTCTGGGATTGGGCAGACCCGGCGTCGCTTCTGATTCCGCTTGATGTTCACGTAATGCAGGAGGCAGCGAAACTTGGGCTCATACCAGAGGGTGCCACAGCCAGTCGTAAAACAGCTGGATTACTTACATCCGCATTAGCCGAAGTTTTCCCAGGTGACCCCTGCCGCGGCGACTTCGCTCTCTTCGGCCTGGGTGTAGATAAATAAAATATCTTATATAAAACTTTTGAAAATATGATATAATTTAATAAAACGATTAACTATTAAATCAAGAATATATAAGAAATACAGGAGATCTCAATGGCAGACTTAACAATCAGATTTTATTCCGACGTCCTCAAGCGCGATGTTTCATTTTTGATGCAGATTCCAAACGATATCAGACGTGACTATCCCCGCAATGACCTTAAGCGTGATGGCAAACCGATGAAGACTTTATTTTTGCTTCACGGCTACAGCGGAGCAGCCTTCAACTGGGTTCCGGGCAATCTCGCGGAACAATATAATTTTGCAGTTGTAATTCCAAACGGCGAAAATTCTTTTTGGATTGACGGTCCGGCTACCGGTCGTCAGTTTGCAACTTTCCTGGGAGTTGAACTTCTGGAATATGTTCGCAATACCTTCCACCTTGCAATGACTGCCGAGGATACTTACCTCATGGGCTTTTCAATGGGAGGCTTTGGAGCTATTCATACGGGCTTTGCCTTTCCGGAAAAGTTTGGAAAAGTAATTGCACTTTCTTCAGCCCTAATTCACAATGAAGTTAAGCACATGAAAGAAGGCGACAGCAATCCAATTGCAAATTATGATTATTACAGAATGTGCTTTGGCAACCTTGCAAAACTTCCGAAAAGCGACAACAATCCTGAATATCTTTTGAAAAAGCAACTGGCCGCCGGCAAAAAGATTCCGCAAATCTGGATGGCCTGTGGAACAGAAGATTTCCTGCTTAAACCAAACCGAGCCTTCCACAAGTTCCTGCAAGACCAGGGAGTAGCCCACACTTATGAAGAAGGTCCCGGCATTCACGACATGAACTTCTGGCAGGAATGGGCCGGCAAGTTTATTCCGCTGGCATTTGCTGATTAGCCTACCGTAGACTCGTAATTCATGTTATAATCGAAACATGAATTACGAGCAGATATTTAAAAACATAGATGACATATTGTGGAAAGAAGCCGGATGTTCAAACGAACTTGATTACGTAGAACAGACCAGCTGGATTCTCTTCTTAAAATACCTAGACGACCTTGAGATAGAACGCAGCGACGAAATGGCCCTTCAGGGAAAAGACTATAACTACATTATCAAAAAAGAATTCCGCTGGAACACCTGGGCATGTCCAAAAACTCCAAAAGGCGAAATAGACCACAAAGCCGCAATGACAGGCGACGACCTTTCAGACTTTGTAAACCTCAAGCTTTTTCCATATCTCAAAAACTTTAAGGCAACGGCAGCAACACCGGACACCCTCGAATATAAAATTGGCGAAATCTTTAGTGAGCTCAAAAACAAAATAGTTTCCGGTTACAACATGCGCGAAATCTTAAATTACGCCGATGGACTTCATTTTCAGAGCAGCTCAGACAAGCACGAAATGAGCCATCTTTACGAAAGCAAAATCCACAAGATGGGAAACGCCGGCCGCAACGGGGGAGAGTATTACACACCGCGTCCGCTCATCCGCACAATCGTTCGCGTAGTCGAGCCAAAAATCGGAGACACAATTTACGACGGAGCCTGCGGAAGTGCCGGCTTTCTTTGCGAAGCCTTCAACTACTTAAACGAAAAAGCAAAAACCGTAGAACAGAAACAGATTCTTCAAAAGCAGACCTTCTACGGCAAAGAAAAGAAAGGCCTTGCATACATCATCGGAATCATGAACATGATTTTCCACGGAGTAGAAGCGCCTAACATCATGCACACAAACACCCTTGCCGAAGACTTGAGTACAATTCAGCAGCGCGATCGCAAAGATGTCATACTTGCAAATCCACCTTTTGGCGGAAAGGAACGCGCAGAAATTCAGCAGAACTTTCCCATTAAAACCGGCGAAACAGCCTATCTTTTTATGGAGCACTTTATCAAAATGCTCAAGGCAGGCGGCCGCGCAGGTGTGGTAATCAAAAACACATTCCTCAGCAATACAGATAACGCAAGCATAGCCCTTCGCCGCGAGCTTCTGGAAAGCTGCAACCTTCATTCAATCCTCGACTGCCCGAGCGGAGTCTTTACCGGTGCGGGTGTAAAAACCGTAGTCCTCTTTTTCGAAAAAGGAAAGCCCACAGAAAAAATCTGGTACTATCAGCTCAACCTGGACCGCAACCTTGGCAAAACAAATCCCCTCAACGAAGATGACCTTGCCGATTTTGTTGCCTTGCAGAAAACAAAAGCCGCAAGCCCGAACAGCTGGACCCTTGATGTAACAGAAATGCTTAAGGATGAAAAAAGCCCCCTTGATTTAAGTGTAAAGAATCCAAACAAAAAGGAAGAAAAAGTCCTTCGTGAACCGGCCGAGATTATCAAAGAAATGCGCGAGCTGAACAAAGAGGCCGAGGATCTTTTGAAAGGTATGTAAGGAGGGGAAAGCCTTCCCCTCGCTACAGCCCGCTGCGCGGTCTTCCGCTACCCCTTCTCCTAGGGGCACAGCCCCTAAGACCCGGTAGCTCGCAGGCGGGTAGGAATTGCCACACGGATTCGGAATTGCTAACGCAATTCCATTTTTGGAGAATTGAAAGTGAAAAAAGATTGGGAAATAAAGAAACTAAAGGATATCTGTGAAAAAGGCTCTTCAAATGTAAATATGAAAGACCTTTCGAATTTGGGAGGCAACTATCCTATTTATGGCGCCAGTGGTTTTATTCAAAATGTAAATTTTTATCATCAGGAAAAAGAATATATTGGTATCATAAAAGATGGTTCAGGAATTGGTCGAACAATGTTACTTCCTGCAAAATCTTCAGTAATAGGAACTCTTCAATATATCTTACCCAAAGAAGGCAATTCTATACACTTTATTAACTATGCACTACAAAGCCTTGATTTATCCAAGTACAAGCAAGGTGCTGCAATTCCACATATTTATTTTCGTGATTATGGAGAAACTGAACTTGTTGTTCCACCCCTCGAAGAACAAAAGCGCATAGTCAAAATCCTGGATGAAAAATTTGCACAGCTGGAAACAATAAAAACAAACGCCCAAACCAACCTGCAAAACGCAAAAGATTTGTTCCAGTCCCAGCTGGCAAAAGCCTTTAGCAACACAACTTGGGAAAAGAAAAGATTACAAGACTGTACTTCAATTATTGGTGATGGTTTACATGGTACTCCAAAGTATGATGAAAATGGAAATTATTATTTCATAAATGGCAGTAATCTTACAATTACTGATATTGTATTTACACCTGAGACAAAACGCGTAAATGAAACCGAATATCAGAAATATAAAGTTGAATTAAATGAAAATACTGTATTTCTTTCAATAAATGGTAGTACATTAGGAAAGCGAACTGCTTTTTATAACAATGAACCAGTAATTCTTGGTAAAAGTGCATGTTATATAAATGTAAAAAGCAACACTCTAAATAAGTATTTTTTGCGACATTTTTTTAGTTCAGATATTTTCCAGGAATATGCATGGAAAGAAAAGACAGGGGCTGCAATTCCAAATCTAGGGTTAAAAGCAATGAGGGATTTAAAAATCCCTCTTCCCCCTCTCTCCGAGCAAAAACGCATCGTAAAAGAACTCGACACCCTCAGTGAAAAAGTCCGCCAGCTGCAGGAAATTTATACAAAACAAATAGCAGACTGCGATGAGTTAAAGCAGTCCCTCTTACAAAAAGCCTTCACAGGGGAATTGTAATAGAAAGATAAAATTTGTTATAATCTCCGTAATTTTTTTACGGAAAGACTGTTTATATTTATATATTATACCGATAATTTAGTATAATTTAAGTAGAGGTGTATTATGTTAAAATCTCTAACAGTAAGTAATTTTAAGGCTTTTGAGAAACCTGTAACTATTGATTTTTCAGCTACAGGAAATTACGAATTTAATCCAGAAGCAGTAAAAAACAGCATTGTAAAAACATCAATAATGTATGGTAAAAATGCAAGCGGAAAATCTTCTATTGGTCTTGCAATTTTTGATATTGTTTCAAATCTTACTGATAATTTTGTAAATCCGCGTGATTATTCAATTTATCAAAATGCACTCCACTTTAAGGACTCAGTTAATTTTGAATATCATTTTGAATTTGACGGGATAGAATTAATTTATAAATATCAAAAATTGAATGTCACTACTATAGTTAGGGAAGAATTAATAATTGGTGATAAACTTGTTATTTTTTATGATAAAAATGACAAAAATTCCGATTTTATTGTGAATTTGAAAGGTAGCGAAAATTTAAGGAAAAACCTAGCAACACTCCAATTTTCAGCTCTTCGTTGGGTAAAGAATAATACAACCTTGGACAATAACAAAGAGAATAAAATTTTTTTACAATTATTTTCTTTTGTAAATAAGATGCTATTTTTTAGATCTTTACAAGATAGAGCATTTACAGGTTATAAACCGGCACCTTCTTTAAATATTGTTGAAGAAATTGTAAAAAGAAATAAATTTTCTGATTTACAACTTTTTTTTAAGGAAGCTGGTTTTACGGATGAATTAATTCATAGTCATCATACCGGTAGAGAAGAATTATTTATAAAATTTAACAATATTATTCTTCCGTTTGAACAAGTATGTTCTACAGGTATGAGTTCTCTGCTTCTTGTATATTATTGGCTTGAAGATATTAATAATTCAGAACAATGTCCTTCTTTTATTTGTATAGATGAATTTGATGCATTCTATCATTTTGAACTTGCTTATTTTGTGGTAGAAAAATTGAAAACAAGTAATTGCCAGGTTTTGCTTACAACTCATAATACTTCAATCTTTACAAATGATTTGCTTCGACCTGATTGTTATTACATCTGTTCAAAAGAAAAGATTGTAAATGCACACAATGCAACATTAAAAGAATTACGTTATGGTCATAATCTTGAAAAACTCTATCGTGGTGGCACATTTGGAAAATGATTCTCTTTATCTTTGAAGGAAAAAACGATGAACCTCGCTTGTATAAAACACTAAAAGAAATATTCCATTTTGAATTAAATGAAGAAGAAATAATTCATTACTATTGCAATAATATTTTTTCTCTATATGATACATTAAAATCGTATGCAGAAGATGAACTTGATGATTCTGTAGATTTAGTAAATGTTTTAAAGGAAGATGCTATTACACATCATAAAACAAATACAGAGTTAGAAAGAATCAGATATGCAACCGAAGTTTCTGAAATATTTATGTTCTTTGATTATGATATTCGTAAACAAGATGAAAAAAATAAACTTTCCATCGAACAACAAAATGCAAAAATACTCGAACTTTTCAATTATTTTGAAAATGGAAGTATTAATTCAGAACGGAATGGAATAAAACTTTATGTCAATTATCCAATGATTGAATCATATAGATTTTTTAAAAAAGAATTACCTGATGAAGACTTCAAGAATTATACTTTTGATTTGATGAGTGAAAAAAGTTTTAAACAGCTTGTAAACGAAGAATCATTCTATCAGAATCTTAAGTACCTATGTTTTGATATGAAAAAATCTGGAGAACTCAAAAACACAGAAGACGAAGGCAGAATCGATATAATAAGACAAAATTGGCTTTATCTTAAAGAACTGAATATTAAAAAAGCACATTTTATTTGTGCCGATGATTATTCAATTCCTGAAAATAAAGATACAATTAGTCAGCAAACAATTTTTAATAAACAGATAGAAAAATACGTAACTCCAAATCATGAAGTTTCAGTGCTTAATGCATTCCCTCTGTTTTGGTTTGAATATATTGATGAACAAAAAATCAATTAGCAGAAAATAAGGGAAATTAGGGGAATATTTCCCCTAATTTTATTGCTTAAAAATATATCCCGTGTTATCATATATAATATGATAGAAGAAAGCCCAAAAGTATCTGGTCTCCCTTTACTTGAACTTATACTAAGCAAAGATTATTCATCTGAAATTTCAAAAATGAATGATGAATATTATTATTGGGATAAAGTAAAGTACAATACTCCCAAAGGTATCAAGAAAGAAGATTTCTGGGCTCTTGTAAAGTATTCTAGAACTGCTAATAGCAAGACTTACAGTTTTAATACATGTACATTTTCTCTTTTTCTGACAAATAAAATGCAGGAATATCTTCATAATTTTGACATGAATTTTGGAGGTACAATTGCATCATCAGATATTCTTTTAGATAAAAACAAACAATACTATCTTTTAAGTTCCATAATGGAAGAAGCTATTGCATCTAGTCAAATGGAAGGTGCTTCAACCACAAGAAAAGTTGCAAAGGAAATGCTACGAAAGCAAGCTAAACCTAAAGATAAAAGTCAGCAGATGATTCTGAATAATTACAATACAATTAGATATCTTTCAGAACACAAGAACGATAATTTGTCACCTGAACTTTTACTTACAATTCATAAACAGATTACAGAGAAAACTCTAGATAATCCTAAGGATGAAGGGCAATTTAGAAGCGATAATAATATTTATGTCGTAAATGGGATAACAGGTGAAGTAGCTCATGAACCACCATCATTTAGGCAGATAAAAAAGGTTGTTCAGCAATTATGTAGATTTATAAACGAAGATAAAGAGTTCATTCATCCAATTATTAAAGCTATTATTCTTCATTTTATGATTTCATATTTACACCCTTTTGTAGATGGAAATGGGAGAACTGCTCGCTCACTATTTTATTGGTATATGCTTAAAAAAGGATATTGGCTAACTGAATATCTTTCTATTTCAAGAATTATTTATAAATCAAAAACTCAATATGAAAAAGCCTTTTTATATACCGAACATGATGATTTTGATTTAGGCTATTTTGTTAATTATAATTTAAAAGTTTTGAATCAAGCTTTTGAAGAATTAAATAACTATCTTGAAAGAAAAGCAAAAGAAAATGCTGCATTATTGGAAAATAGAATTCCAGGCTTAAATGAACGCCAGATTCAAATAGTTAAACTTTGTTTTGAAAAACCATCTTCAATGTTTACGAGCAAAGATTTGGAAACAAGATTTAATGTTTCTGTAAAAACAATTCGTTCTGATTTGGAGGGTTTAGTTTCTGTAGGTTTAATGGAAACTGTTCCTTTGAATAAAAGGCTTACTGGGTATACGCGAAGTAAAAACTTTGAAATACGTTTAGAGGAAATTAAGGGAAATTAGTGGAAAATTTCCCCTAATTAAACGGAGAATCATTATGAACGAAAGCGACACAAGGCTTAAGAAAATAGATCCTGCTCTTCATGCTGCCGGTTGGGGCGTTGTTGAGGATAGTGATATCTTTACCGAACAGCGGGCTTATATTGTGTCGCCTGGTCGTATTGTTACAAAGGCAAAAAGAAATCCGGATAAAATAGATTATCTTCTTACATATAAAGGCGTAAAGATTGGAATTGTAGAAGCCAAGAAAGATGAACTTGATGTTAGCGCCGGAGTTGAACAGGCTAAGAAATATGCAAAAGCCATGAATATTCGCTGGACTTATTCTACAAACGGCGACAAAATCTGGGCTATTGATATGCAGGCAAAAACAGGTGATTTTACAGAAGGCTTTGTAGATAAGTTTCCGACACCTGATGAACTCTGGGCAATGACCTTTCCGGAGAAAAACGATTGGCGCGATAAATTTAATCTTGAACCTTTCAACCGAGATGGTGGAAAGCAGCCTCGCTACTATCAGGAAAATGCAGTTAATGCTGTGCTGGATGCCATAAGCCGCAAGGTTGACCGTATTCTTTTAACGCTTGCAACCGGTACCGGAAAAACATATATAGCCTTCCAGATTTGCTGGAAGCTTATGCAGACTCGCTGGAACATTGCAGAAAACGGTAGGCTTCCGCGCATCCTCTTTTTGGCAGATAGAAATATTCTTGCAAATCAGGCTTTTAATGCTTTTAATGCTTTTGATCAGAATGCACTTGCCCGGATTACTCCAAAAGAAATCCGCAAAAACGGCGGAAAAGTCCCGATGGGAGCAAGTATTTATTTTACGATTTTCCAGACTTTGCTTTGTGGTACGGAAGATACTCCTTCGGAAGAGATGCTGAAACAAGTTCAGCATGACAATGGTGTGGACGAATACTACAAACAATACCCGCAGGATTTCTTTGATTTTATCATCATAGACGAATGTCACCGCGGTGGTGCAAATGATGAAAGTGAATGGCGTAAGTTGATGGAATACTTCCAGCCGGCTTATCAGCTTGGTCTTACTGCAACTCCACGCCGAACTATAAATGGAGACACTTACAAATATTTTGGTGAGCCGGTTTATCAGTATTCGCTTAAGCAGGGAATTGAAGACGGATATCTTACTCCTTACCGAGTTAAGAGCTGTACAAATCAGATTATTGATGAATATGTTTATGATGAAGATGATAAAATCATTCAGGGCGAAGAGCTGTTAGAAAAAGACAAAACTTACACTGAAGCAGATTTCTATCATGGCAAAATCAAAATCCGCCAGCGTGATGAACTTCGTGTTGCTGAATTCTTAGAAAGTGCAAATCCTGATGAAAAGGCGATTGTCTTCTGTGCAACCCAGAATCATGCAATGCAGATTCGCGATATGATAAACTCGCAGGCAAAACGTGGTGTAAATTACTGTGTTCGTGTAACTGCGGATGACGGCACGGAAGGTGAGGAGCAGCTTAAAAAATTTCAGGATAACGAAAAGACAATTCCAACAATCCTTACTACTTCGCAAAAGCTTTCTACCGGTGTTGATGCTCAGAATGTCCGCAATATTGTTTTGATGAGACCAGTTCCGAACATGATTGAATTCAAGCAGATTATTGGCCGTGGAACCCGTCTCTTTGATGATAAATACTATTTCACAATTTACGACTTTGTAGGCGCATATAAAGAATTCTATGATGAAGAATGGGATAATCCGAATCCGGTTTGTCCTTACTGCGGTAAATATCCTTGTGAATGTGATAAGCATGAAAAATGTCCGGTTTGTGGTAAGTGGCCGTGCATTTGTAAAAAGCCACATCATAAGTGTCCTGTATGTGGGCAGTATCCTTGTATCTGTCCGCCAAAAGCTTGCCCAATCTGTGGAAATCTTCCTTGTACCTGTCCAAAAGACCTTATTGAGATTGAATTGGGCGATGGTCGAAAGGTTGCTGTAAAAAATGGGTTTGACTGGGAAGAACGAATTATGTATGACGGCAAACTCATTACAATCAAAGAGTTTGTTGATGTTCTTGTAAATAATCAAACCCTTCCTAAGTTCTTTAAGAATGACGAAGACTTACGTAAGCAATGGCAGAACCCGGAAACAAGAGCCGCTTTGCTGGAACAGATGGAACACGAAGGCTTCCCTCTGGAAAAGCTTACAAAAGTTCAGGAATTCTTAAACATGGAAAAATGCGACTTGCTTGATGTTCTGGAATATCTTGCTTATAACACAAGCCCACTTGAACGCCAGCGTCGCGTAGAAATTGTTCGCCCAGAAATTGTAGCTGCTTTAAGTGTCGAACAAAGCGATTTTGTAAACTTTGTTTTAGAGCAATACGTAGAGCAGGGTTACACAGAACTTTCGCTGGAAAATCTGCCTGAACTTATTAAGCTTAAGTATGGAACAATCAATGATGCAAAAAATGTTCTTGGTCCATTAGGTGAAATCAGCAAAGTATTTATTGATTTCCAGAAAGATTTATATGCGGCATAACCGACAAATTTGACATTTATGTCATAATTCACTATTCTACAAATCGAGGACAGTTACTGCTGTGGCAGAATTGATCTTCGCTTTATTTTGCCCGGTGAGGGTTACACAAAAGGGCTGGCTGAGGCCTTACACATCTTACAAGACTTGATCCAAGGAGGACAGGTACTATGACTCATCACACTTAAAAATCAATTACAGAATTCTTATATTTATTTTGCCACTATGGGGGCGTTGCGGGGCTCTCCCCGCAGAGAGGGTAGCGAAAGAACGCGAAGCGGGCTGAAGCGAGGGGGAGACTTCCCCCTTCTCCTAATGACAAAATTCGGAGGTGTATATGATTTTAACAATTGATGTTGGAAATACTTCTACGGCTTGCGGGCTTTTTGATGGCGAGGAATGCGTGTTGCGCTTCCGTCGGTCGACAAATATTAATTCGAGCTCGGATGAAATCGGTGTTTTTCTGCGTTCGGTTTTGCGCGAGAACGGCTTTGACTGGAAGCAGATTGAGAAGATAGGCTGCTGCTCTGTTGTGCCGGCGATTAATCATTCGCTGAGTCGGGCCTGTGCAAAATATCTGGATCGCGAACCGCTCTTTATTCAGGCTGGAATTAAGACCGGCCTTAAGCTGCGTTACTCGAACCCTAAGGAAATTGGTGCGGATTTGATTGCAGCTGCCATGGGTGCGGTTGATCTTTACGCTGGAAAAAATCTTATCATTATTGATATGGGCACAGCGATTACGGCGGAGCTTGTCTCGAAGGATAAGGAATTTCTTGGTGGCGTGATTATGCCTGGTATGAAGATTTCTGTGGATGCTCTTGCGGGCGGAACTGCAAAGCTGACCTCGGTTGAAATCATGAAGCCGGAGCATGTTTACGGTCTTTCAACTACCGAAGCAATTCAGGCGGGTCTTTACTATGGAACTGCAGGTGCCTTAAAAGAATTCTGTTATCAATTCAAAAAGAATGTCTTCCATGGTGAGGACACAATGATTATCGGAACCGGCGGTTTTGCAAGAACTTTTGAAGAATATAAATTGTTCGATGAAATTATTCCGGGCCTGGTACTTTCCGGCGTAAAAGTTGCGCTGGATCTAAATTAGCAAAACGGTGGTTGAGTGCCCGCGAAGTCGGGCGTATCGAAACCACCATTACAAGAATCGCACGGTGGTTTCGATACGATGCTGCGCATCACTCAACCACCGTGGTAAAAGGAGATTTAAAATGACAAACACAAACTCAACACTTTCACTCAATAAAAAACTCACTCTTACAGGTGCTTTAAGCGCACTCGTAATCGTACTTGGAATTACAAAGCTTGGCTTTATCACTCTTGGTGCTGCTATATCAATCACAATTCTTCACATTCCTGTAATTTTGATTTGTATGCTTGCAGGTCTTCCTGAGGGGCTTTTTGTTGGTCTCGTTTTCGGTTCCCTTTCTTTGATTCAGGCTGCAATGAGCCCAACTGGTGCTCTTGATCCTTTCTTTGTAAATCCTTTGATTTCTGTTCTTCCACGTATGCTGATTGCTGTAATTGCCTGGGGTCTTTGGAAAGCTTTGAATCTTATTCCTCATATGCCAAAAACTGTAGCTGCTGGAATCACTGGTTTTATTACAACTGTATGCCACACTCTGCTTGTACTTGGAAGCCTCTATGTTTTCAAGGCTGCTGATGTAAAAGCTGCTCTCGGCGGAATGGGATATTTTGCTTTGGTTGGTGCCTGTGGCTTTAATGCGGTTCTCGAAGCTCTTGCTGCTACAATAATCTGTGCTGCTGTTTTTGCCGGACTTTTTGTTGCAGGTAAAAAGCACTCAAAGCTTTCTGAAGAAAAATAAAATATGGCTGTAAGATTTTTTTCCATTCCGGAGCTGGACCAGACTGGCGGCGTAAAAACTCTTTATACAAGTTCCTGTGATACTGCCTGGAATTTTGAAGATGCTCATGCCCGGGATAATTATCTGGATCTTGGCCAGCAGCTTGGAATTACGCCGCAAGACATGGTCAAGTCAAAACAGACTCATACTGATGTGGTAAAAATTGTGACCCGCGAAAACTGCGGCGACGGCATACTTCGTCCTTTAGATGAAAGCGAGCCTTACGACGGCCTTATCACAAATGAAAAAAATCTTTTGCTGTGCACGGTGGAGGCAGACTGTGTTCCTGTATATTTTTACGACCCGGTAAAAAAAGTTATTGCCATGGTTCACAGCGGCTGGAAGGGAACAGTCAAAAAAATCTCGCAAGTCACAATTCAAAAAATGAAGAGTGCTTTTGGCTGCCAGCCTTCTAATTTGCTTGTTGCGATTGGGCCTCATATTTGCAAGGAATGTTACGAGGTTGGGCAGGATGTCTTTGAAGAATTCAATCACAGTTTTGCCCCAGCGGAAATGGAAAAAATCTTTGTCAGAAAAAATCAGGAAAAATATCTTTTGAATTTGGAAGAGGCTGTTAGGTTGACCTTACAGGAATGTGGGGTGACAGCAGCAAACATTTTTTCTGCCGGCGTCTGCACCCTTCATTCTCAAGTCGAAGGCTACAGTTTCTGTTCATATCGAAGAACAAAATCCAAAACAGAGCGCATGCTTACTGCCATCATGATGAAATAAAACTTTCAGAAGAAGTCAGATTTATTTTCTAAGATTTTTTACTATATTAGCCAGTGATAAAAAATTACTGGCTTTTACCAGTGCCAGACCCTGACCTTCATCACCTAGCACCACCAGCTGATCGCCGGTGGAAATCTCAAAAATTTTTCTGGCTTTTGCGGGGATTACAATCTGACCTTTATCACCAACAGTGACAAGGCCAAAAAGATGCTTTCCCTTTGGAGGGACGCCCAGTCCAAGATTATCTTCCGGCTCATAATTTGCCAGGTCGTCAAGAGAGACGCCGAAAATATCTGCCAGCTGTTTACATTTGTCCAGGTCGGGAATACTTTCGCCGGCCTCCCATTTAGCCACAGACTGGCGGGTAACACCTAGCTTTTCAGCAATGTCTTCCTGAGTCAGCTGTAAGACTTTTCGCATTTGAACAAGATTATCTTTGAACATTAAGGTCTCCCTAAAAACGCTGCAGCATGCGGCTCAGTCCAAGCTTTAAGCGTGAGCAATCCTTGACTCGGCGTTTTTTTTTTTTTTGATTCCCAGAACAGCCCATCTGAAAAATGGAATTCTCGAAATCACTTCATACAAAGCGTATCCGAAAACAAAGCCTGCGACAAGACTCAAAAGATAACTTATCGGAGCAGGAAAAAGACCTGGTTTTGCAAGGAAGAGGGCCACGCTTGAAATCCCCAGATAGTGGAAAATATAAAGTCCAAAGCTGTGACGGCTCATCCACTCTGTAAAGCCATTCGAGAAATCCCCAAAGCGGGCAAAGCCACTCAGCATGGCAAGCGAACCTATATAAGCACACAGAGAATAAAGGAAGCCCCGGTTGATTGGCTTGTCAGCATAGTTCTGACCAAAATACAAAATCGTAAAAGTTACGCACAAAACAAGAGCAAGGGCAATCAGAGGAAGCGCAAGTTTTTTGATTTTCTCCATCACTTCATCATTTGAAAAAACGTAGTAGCCCAGCAGGAAAAAGACAAAGTAAAATGCGAAGCGATAAACTGAAACAATAGGTGTATTCAAAATTTGAGCTGCTCCCCAGATTAGAAAATAGAAGAGGGGAATCAGCCACAGTGGAGTTTTTGCTCCAGCCTGCAGTAATTTTCCTTTTTCGATTTTTCTGATTATCACAAGGAGAAGACAGTAAATCCATAAAAGATGCATGTACCAGAGCACGCCGCTTCCCGACGCAACCATAATCATAAAAATTATTGGCCCAGGAACTCCTGCTTCCTTAAGGCCCACAAAGCCACCACTCAGAGACATGCTTACGTATCCCTGAATGAACTGGAAAAAGAAAAGTCCGATGGTCGAAGGAACCAGCAGCTTCAGGCTTCGTGATTTTATAAATTCTTTGTCAGTATGCTGATCAAGGCTCAGTCTTGCACTGATTCCCGAAACGATAAAGAGCAGCGGCATAATCCATGGGTAAACCAGATATTGAAAAGCATCATAATACTGAACCTTCATATTTGTGATTTGACCCAATCCACCCAGCACGCCTTCTGAGTTATACATATAAAAAACGTGATAGATTACAACAATTACAACCGTTACCCAGCGAATGTTGTCCAAGTAGTGTTTTCTCATACAATTACCACCTTTGCAATTAATATTAACATAATTGTATTGTGAGTTCTGCGATAAGTCCACCAAGAATTATTAACATTTTGAAGTCTTTATGTTAGAAATGGTTGCGACAAGAGGGCTTTTCTATGTTATCATTGAATTAATTTATGATTCTTAATACCGGTCAGCGTACAGATATTCCGGCTTTTTTCCCAGAGTGGCTTGCAAACAGAATTAAGGAAGGTTTTGTCCTTGTAAGAAATCCTTAAACCCGAGCCTTGTTACTCGTTACGAAATTAATCCTCAGGTTGTGGATGCGATTGGCTTTTGCACAAAAAATCCTGAGCCCTTTTTTCCTTATATGGGGCTGGTGAATGATTTTGGGCAGTTCTGGTACCTTACGATTATGCCCTATGAAAAGGATATTGAACCGGGCGTGCCGGATAAGTCAGAGGTTATTGAAGCGTTTAAATATTTGTCGCGCGCGGTTTGGGTCGAGGCTTGCGGCTGGGTTTTTGAAAACACAAAGTACGATACAATTTATTCTTACATGAAATATACAAATGTTGCTTCTTATTCGACGGCGCTTGCAAATGGTATGAAAAAAGTGAAAGAATATCCTGACCCGAAAAATGAAATTTCTTACGCCTATGCAATTACCCGTAAGGAGTGGGAAGAGTTATAAAATCAGCATCACCTTAATTTTCTTTTTGACCTGGATCAGACCTTATTAAACTTTCATGCCTCGGAATATATTGCCTTAAAGATTATTGTGACTCAAAATGGTTTTGATTTTTCAGATCAGCTTATAAAGAAAACTTTTGTAAGCGAGGCAATGGCTTATTCAAAACCTGCAAAAGCTCTTGGCATGAAAACCGTCTGGATAAAACAGGGCTTTGCGCCCTGCAGAAAAAGATTTTATAGTTATAGAAAAAAGGCTTTGTTCCGTGTTATCATATTAGTAAGGAAAAAAAATGAAAATATTAGTTATAAATAACATGCTTGAACAAAAGTATTTCGATCAGATAAAATCGGCAGCTGGCGAAGTTGGAGCACAAGTATTTTTTTATAAATCAGAAGCCGAAATCCCTAAATCTAATTTTGATGCAGATATCATCTACGGTTTTGCACCTTCAATTGTAAAAACAAGTAGAAGCTTGAAATGGCTATGCGTTCCATGGGCGGGAGTAGATTCTCTGATGACCCCTGATTATTTTGCAAACGAAGATTGTCTTCTTACAAACTCGGCCGGTGCTTATGGGGTTTCTATTGCCGAACACATGATTGCAGTCTCCCTCGTGATGATGCGTCGCCTTGACCAGTTTATGGCCGAAACCCGAGAAGGCAAGTGGCTTTCTCCCCGCCCGCAAAAATCCATTAAGGATTGCCGTATTACAGTTTTGGGAACTGGAGACATTGGTACAACATTTGCCAGCCGTGCCCGTGCCTTTGAACCGGCTGCCATAGTAGGTGTTTGCCGCAGTGGAAAAAGCAGCTCAACAGTTTACGACAAAGTTCTTCCTGTAAGCGAGCTTGATTCCATCCTCTCGCAAACCGACCTCCTCGCAATGAGTCTGCCTGCAACGGCGGAAACAAAAGGTATCCTTTCGCGAGAACGTTTCGCGCTCCTCCCGCAAGACGCCTATATCGTAAACGTAGGCCGTGGTTCTGCAATCGACGAAGATGCCCTTGCAGATAATCTTGAAAGCGGACACCTTGCCGGAGCCGCCCTGGATGTATTCCAGACCGAGCCCCTTCCTGCCGGTCACAGACTTTGGAAAACAAAAAATCTTTTAATCACTCCACATGTTGCCGGCAATATGACTCTTCCATATACAAAAGCTAAAAACGTTCAGATGTTCATAGAAGATCTGAAAAACTTTGTCCAGGGAAAAACTCTTCACTATCTTGTAGACAGAAAACTTGGATACTAGAATAGATTTGAAATTACATTACGTCACAATTACGATACTGAGGAAGATTTAATAATGATTATTATACGTCAAGCTAAAAAAGAAGATTTCGAAGTTCTGGAAAGACTCTACAACGAACTCGAAGAGGATGCTGTTCTTTATCAACCGGATGCTTACAATAGAATGTGACTTATAAGTATAAAATAAAATAAAAAAAAATAGTTCCCGTGTTAGTATAAAATATGGAACTTTTGGACGCATGTAATTCGAACTATGAAAAAACTTATTTAAGGAAGTAAAAGGGAAATCAGATTGTTATCGTTTCCGAATCAAACAAAAAAGATGTATTCCCGGAGATGCAAATCTTTCTTTAGCACGTGCTCCTGAAAACGATTCAAAATTCATAAATAATTTTACCGGTGATATAAACACCTGGGCTCGAGATGGAATTACCTGTAAACACAAGGGTGGTGGCTCAACAATAGAACTCCGCACTTTTACGGGCGACATTACTGTAGGTGATCAATAAAATTCTGCATTACCGCTACAAGCTATAAAAGCCTGCACTCTTTCCTGCAACAAAAATCTTTTTGCCTTCAAGTTTGATTTTTCCGCCGAAGGTGTAAATGGCATTTTTAAGCAGGTCGGTAGAGTCTCCAGATGCACCACCAAGCTTTTTCAAATCACAAGGGAAGGACACTTCTTTTTCTGAAGGATTTATAATCACAAGGATTTTTTCGCCACTCTGATTTTTGCCCGTGCAACTTCTGACATAAGCCAGCGGGTATTCATTTTTCTTTGCGTAGATGAATTCAATTTCGCCCCGGCTTTGCAGTGCATCGTGTTCTTGCCGGATTTTTATCAGCTTTTGGATTTCGTGATAAAGTGATTTTTTATTTTGCTGCTGAGCCTGAACTGTCGGCCGCTTTGGTGAAGGATCAAGCGGAATATAAAGCTTCTCCGCCGGCGCTGAACTAAAGCCCGCGTTTGTAGAAGAATCCCACTGCATAGGCGAGCGGGAACCTGTTCTTCCATATCCGCCCTCAACCGAAACAAGATTTTCAACATAATTCATGCCAATCTCATCACCGTAATAAATAAAAGGCGCCCCCGGCATAGAAAGCAAAAAGGCAAAGGCAAGTTTAAGGTTATCGCCCTTGATGTGACGGGCAAGCCTGTCCATATCGTGATTTCCGGACGGAATACAGATGAGCCCCATGTGTTTAGAATCCGCACGTGACTTCTCGTAGCTTTCCTTGTACTTCTCTACAAAGTCAAAAACGTCTCCTTTACCGCTGGCTGCAAAAAAAGGATTTTCGCAGCGGAACAAATCGTTGTAATGAGATGGCCCAAAGTGCAAAAGAAAATCCATGTGAAAGCCGCCCTGCAAAGATTTGTCTGGTTCACCCCATTCCGAAACCATGGCAGCTTCTGGGAACTCTTTGTCTAAAAAGGCTCGCACATTCTGCCAGAGCCTTATTGTACCCTTGCCGTTTTCATCATGCTTTACAAGAGAGCCCGCCATATCTACGCGGAAACCGTCACAGCCCATCCCAAGCCAAAAGCGCATAATGTTTTTCAACTCTTCAAGTGTAGCTTTAGGACCTGGCGCGTCCATCGGCTGCTGCCATTTTTTTGCAGGGTCTGGTTTATAAAAGCCGTAATTCAAAGCTGGCTGATGAGAAAAAAAGTTTACAGCACAGGAACCGTCTCTGTCAGAAATTCCACGCAGGCTTGCCATACCATCAGGCTCAATCCAGATAGAATCTGTCCAGACATAACGGTCGGTGTATTCATTTTTGCTGGCCTTCATAGATTCCTTAAACCACTTATGCTCGGTAGAAGTATGACCCGGAACAAGGTCCAGCAGAATATGCATACCGCGCTTATGAACCTCAAGAAAAAGCCTTTTCAAATCTTCATTAGTTCCGTAGCGGGGAGCGGCGAGATAATAATCAGAAACATCATAACCCGCGTCGCCAAAAGGAGAAGCAAAACAGGGATTCATCCAGATTGCATTACAGCCAAGCTCTTTGATGTAATCAAGCTTTTGAATTATTCCATTAAAGTCACCGATTCCATCTCCGTTTGAGTCGCAGAAAGACTGAGGATAGATTTCATAAAAAATTGCATTATCAAGCCATTTAGGATTTTTGTTTGCCATACTTTCTTCCGTCAATTATTAGATTTACATAATTCTAACTCATACTGTGCAATTTATAAAGATAAATGTAATAGAAAATAAACCTCCTTCGTGTTAAGTTTTTAGTATGACTGCAACAACAATACCAAACTACAAAAAAACTTTACGAGCCTGCTATTTGGGCTTTATAACTCAGGCAATTGCCGCAAACTTTGCTCCGCTCATTTTCTTAAAGCTTCATAATGATTATCAGATTCAGCTTGGCATGATTGCCCTTATTCCAACGGCCTTCTTTTTTACCCAGCTGATTGTTGATATTTTCTGTGCCAAGTTTGTTGATAAAATCGGCTACCGGGTTAGCATAGTTGCGTCGGAAATTTTTTCTGCGGTGGGTCTCGTTGCTCTGGCTTTTTTGCCGGAGCTTTTGTCATCTGCCTTTGCGGGCATTATGATTAGCGTTGTCCTTTACGCCATTGGAAGCGGGCTTATAGAAGTTCTCTGCTCTCCGATTGTAGAAGCCTGTCCTTTTGAAAACAAAGAAAAAACAATGAGTCTTCTTCACAGCTTTTACTGCTGGGGCTGGCTTGGCGTTACTGTAATTTCCAGTCTGCTTTTTACAATCTTTGGAATTGATAACTGGAAGTACGTTGCCTGCTTCTGGGCTCTGATTCCTCTTTACAATATTTACAACTTTGCAACTTGCCCTATTGAAAAGCTTGTTGATTCGGGCAAGGGTATGACTATCCTTCAACTTTTTAAGTCGCCACTTTTCTGGGTGGCTGTTGTGCTCATGGTTTGTTCGGGCGCAAGCGAGCTTTCTATGGCACAGTGGGCTTCGGCCTTTGTTGAGTCTGGACTTGGACTTTCTAAAACTGTCTGCGATCTTGCGGGACCTTGTCTTTTTGCTGTGACTATGGGAATCTGCCGTGTCTTCTATGGTAAGTTTGGTGATAAGGTTGAACTGACAAAATTTATGATTGGCTCGGGCGTGCTCTGTCTTGTCTGTTATATTATGGCGTCTTTGTCGCATAATGCGGTGGTGGCGCTTGCGGGCTGCGTGCTCTGCGGATTTTCTGTAGGTATTATGTGGCCGGGAACACTGAGCATTTCTTCAAAAAAGATTCCGACTGGAGGAACTGCAATGTTCGCCCTGCTTGCAATGGCCGGAGATCTTGGCGGCTCAATTGGTCCGAGTGCGGTTGGAATGATTTCTCAGAAGGCGGGAGATAATTTGCAACGGGGACTTTTCTTTGGTGGAATCTTCCCTGTGCTGCTGGTTGTTTTTCTTATCATTCTGAAGTTCATGAAAGATAATGAGAAAGAATGAAGGTGAAAAGAATTGATAAACCTGCTGCCTACCAGAATGTCAGCTGATGCAACATTACATAATTGACTAACTTGCAGTATTTTGTTATTTATTAATCATACTTAATATACCAGGAGGTTGAGATAAGATTTATGATTTTTATGACTAACGATTCGACCTCCGCTATTCACGTCTAGAAGCGGCACAAAACCGTAGAACCCGGGGATTTGCCCCGACTCTTTTCTTGTCCTGAAAGCGGAGCTGCATTGGATAAAGAGCTTCCGAAACTGTCATTCTGAACTTGTTTCAGAATCTGCTTGTGCTCTCTATTAACTCTAGCAATCAGGAAATTCAAATTGAAAACAAATACACTAATTACTGCGCGCGTTTCCTGCGTGCAGAAGAATCTTTATACTCTGCTGCCTTGTGCAGAGGATGGCACTGTCTGCGTCGGGGGTGGCGCTGACGGTGATTGCAGCGGTGGCGGCATTTGCAATAACGGCGAAGGTTGCCTTCCCGAAATGACCGGCAAACTTAAAGGAAAATTTTACAACCTTAAACTCGAGCCGCCAGTTGTGGGAGACTATGTAAAAGTATTCACCAACGAATATGGCGACGCCTTGATTGATGAAGTGCTTCCCCGCAAAACTGTCTTCAAACGTCCTAACCGCAGCGGTCACTCCGAGGCCTATGTAAAAAATCTGTTAGAAGAGACTATCGTATCTAATTTCGATTACGTCTTTATTGTGACCTCTCTTAATCAGGATTACAGTGAAAACAGAATTGCGAGATACGTTTCTATTACGCTCAATACAGGAGCCAAGCCTGTGGTGATTTTGTCCAAGGCAGATTTGTGCGACGACGTGGAACTCAAGGTGGAAATCACAAAGGCGGTTTGCGATAAGGCTGATGTAATTGCAATCAGCTCGCTTACTGGTTATGGGCTCGAGCAGCTACAGACTTATTTGCAAAAGGATAAGACAATTGCGATTGTCGGCTCTTCGGGAGTGGGGAAGTCAACGCTGCTCAACACTCTGAACGGTACAGATTTGATGAAGGTACATGCAATCCGCGACGAGGATGGAAAAGGCCGGCATACTACAACTTACCGCCAGCTTTTCCGTCTGCAAAACGGCGTCTGGATTATGGACACTCCAGGCCTGCGAGAAATCGGCGTACTGGACATGGAAGAAGGAATCGACGAAACTTTTTCTGATGTAGTTGCCCTTTTTGATCAGTGCAAGTTCAACGACTGTTCACACACAAGTGAGCCGGGTTGTGCCGTTCTAAAGGCGCTGGAGGACGGAACTCTGAGCCAAGAGCGATGGCAGACTTATCTTCAGCTTCACACCGAAAACGAATGGGGCAAAGCCAAGATGATGCAGATTGCAAAGTTCACGCGTGAGTATCAGAAAAACAGATACAGCGGCTGGGATTTATAACAGTGTCATCCCGAACTTAGGGAGCGACGGCTAAAAGCCGGAACAATGCTCCAGTGGAGCATTGTTAGCGAGTCTCCGAGCAGCTATGCTGCGAAGGGGAAGGGATCTAATAGATGCTGAAACAAGTTCAGCATGACAATATTTTTTTGGACAGCAGCATGACGATAATTTTAGGAGAAACATATGAACATTACCACAAAACAAGCCTAAAATCGAAAATCCGTTAAAAAAAAAGCCGACAGGGTCGTTTTAGGATTATCGAAAGAACGGCTCAGAGGCAAGCTATGCTTGCCGACTTTTATAAATGGAAAAATAATTATGAGAACCAAACAATTTCAATTACTAACAGACATTAATCTCGTATGGGATTTTCTTGTCGACACTTACGACTGGAAAAATGACTGTGGTCGAGCTGCGCCATTTTTTGAATATGCTCTCACTTCCTCGTGGATGGACACTTCATATTCATTTTTGGACAGGCTCTGGTTTGACGGAGACAAGGTTGTGGCCTTTGTTTATTACGAAAATCCGGTAACAGATATTTATTTTAATGTTTGCAAGGGCTATGAGTTTCTGGCGGATGAACTTGTTGATTACGCAATTTCGAGCATGCCTCATTTCAACAATGAGCAGCAGTTTGTTTTATTCGATGGTCAGCAGTTCTTAAAAGATGCAGCAGCAAAACGAGGCTTCAAACAGGTTTATGAATGGAATGAAGCCATTTTTAATTTTAAGAACGAATTGAATTATGAGTTGCCGGAAGGCTATCATTTTGTGGATCCAAAAAATATGGATATCTTAAAATGTTCAAAGCTCTGCTGGTATGGTTTTGGACATGGCGATAAAGGTGAGTTCAAGGACTGGGATAAATACGATGACTCTATGGACTGGACTCCCGCAAAATCTCACAAAGGCGCTTTGAGTCGAATCCTCACTCCATCTCCACATGATAGCTCGCAGTACAACATTGTTATTGCAGATAAGAACGAAGAATATGTCTGCTTCTCGGGCATGTGGTGGGTGCCTCAAAATCAGCTTGCTTATATGGAGCCGCTTTGTACACATCCGGATCATCGCAAAAAAGGACTTGCCTCTGCCGCACTTTCACTGCATTATAAGAGAATGAAAGCCCTGGGCGCAAGTCACATGACCGGCGGTGGTGACCCCTTCTACCAGAAGCTGGGCTACGGAAAAGGCTACCACTGCACAATCTGGAGAAAAGAATAATTATTCGCCGGGCTTGGTAATCTGGTAGAACTCGTTTCTTTTATTCCGATAAGATGTTTATAATTGGATGTTTTATCGGAGAGGGAGAGCCTTGCAACTCTGTGTTTTTGGCGTATGGTCCGATAAAATGGGGATAAATTTCTTGTTTATCGGAAACACAGCTCCGATTTTGGCTTTTCTCTCGTATTTGCTTCCGATAAAAATACGGTATTTAGGCAATTTATCGGAACTTCACCCCGCTTCAGTGTGTTTTTGTACTATTTGATTCCGATAAAGGGGCAAATAACTCGGCTTTTATCGGAACTTCAGATGCGACTTAAGATACGAATAAACGAAAGCGCTCCAAGCCAATTTATCGGTATCTACCGCCGATTTTGAGCCCACACACTTCATTTTTTTCTGCAAACTATCTATTTTTGAGATATAATTCAGATATACTTCGTTTAACGAAAGGAGTTCTCATGACAAAAGTTTACTGTTATTCCCGCTGCTCAACCTGCAAAAAAGCTCTGGCCTGGCTGGATGCTCACGGTTACAAATACGATTCAATAGACATCAAAACTCAAAACCCGGATGAAAAGACCTTGCGAAGCCTGCATAAAAAATCCGGGCTGCCTCTGAAAAAGTTTTTTAATACCAGCGGCATCCTTTATCGCGAAATGGAGCTTTCCAAAAAACTTCCCTCAATGCCCGAGGATCAGCAGTTTTCGCTCCTTGCCTCCGACGGCATGATGGTGAAGCGGCCGCTCTTAGTTACCGATTCTGCGGTGATTCCCGGCTTTAAAGAAGATCTCTGGAAAGAGGTTTTATAATAATCAGGAGGGGAAAGCCTTCCCCTGCGCCCGAGCCTCCTCACTTCGTTGCGGTGTCTCAGGCTACCCCTTCTCCTAGGGGGACGCAGTAAACTGCTTACCCCCTAAAACCCCCGTTGTAAATCTTCTGCTAACCCGGCCTTCATCGCTTCAAAATCGTCCTCGCTGACCAGGTGGCGCTCCAAATCAACGTGGCCGTCCACAAAGCAAACGCCTTCTGCCTCGAGCTTTGAACGCTGGGCATCCGGGCCGCCAAAGGCAAAGCTGCCCGAACAGAAGCCTTTTGCATTCACAACCCGGTGGCAGGGCGTCATCTCATTGCTGGGATTTTTATGCAGGGCATTTCCCACATAGCGGCGCAAATTACAGTTTCCGGCCAGTGCCGCAATTTGAGAATACGAGGCAACTTTTCCGCGAGGAATCTGGCGTACGGCAGCGTAAATAATTTCTGCTAAATCTTTTTTTTCTTCTTTCATTTCCAAAAGTATGGTAGCATAATAAAGAGTATATGAAAATAATTGAAAAAATCTTTGATTCAGTTTTACTCCTTCAGCCTGATGGCCTATATCAAAAGTGTGGTGAAATCTGGCTACAGCACACAGCATTTCGTGCACAGCCACTGGCAGCAGAAAGGCTGGAAGCAGAAAGCCGGGAAAAACTTAGCAGGAAGACAAAATGATTAAAGCCGTAATTTTCGATATGTTTGAAACGCTCGTAACTCTTTTTACGGGCAGAACCTATTTTAGCGAGCACATTGCTGCGGATCTCAATCAGCCAATAGAGGTCTTTCGTAAATGCTGGCACGAAACCGAAAAGGACCGAACGCTTGGAAAGTACTCTATGGAAGAAGGCCTGTCCATAACTCTCAAAAATCTGGACGCTTATTCCCCGGAAAATGTTCAGCTTATTTGTCGCAAGCGCCGCGAAGCTTTGGGAGACACCTTCGACGCCATTCCCGCCGAGTCCATCTGGCTGCTTAAAACACTCCGCGAAAAAGGCCTCAAAACCGGTCTCATCACAAACACCTTTTCCGACGAGCGCGACATGATTCTTTCATCCCCGCTCTATCCCCTTTTTGATGCCGCAATGATTTCCTACGAACAGGGCCTTCTCAAACCAGACCCGGAAATCTACCGCCGTGCCATACAATCCCTGAACGTCACACCCCAAGAATGCCTCTACGTAGGCGACGGTGGCTCACACGAACTCACCGGCGCCCGCGAGCTCGGCATGCAGGCCATTCAGTGCACCTGGTTCCGCGACCTTGCCTATGAGCCGCATATCCCAAGCCCCATCTATGAGGACTTTCCTCACGCAGTCACCCGGCAAGATATCCTCAATTTTATAAATTCTCAAAATGCTTGAAAAAAAACAGAAATCCTGATTTTCTGCACGAAGAATGACACATCACCTAAAAACATAGTATAATAGAGTTATGAGAATAGTTATTGTAGGTGCAGGATTCACAGGAATCCAGCTTGCCAAACTTTTGATTAATGAAAAAAATCAGGTTGCCATTGTAGACAATGATGAAAATACAATCCGTCACGCTTCAAATCAGCTGGACTGTACCGTTATGTGTGCAGACGGCAACAACCTCGAAACGCTGGAGGAGCTTGGAATTGCAAAAGCCGATGCCCTTGTCTGCGTTACCTCTTCTGATGAAGTTAATATGATTACCTGCTCACTTGTTGATGCGGTATATCCTGATATTTTGAAAATTGCCCGCGTTAGAAATTACGCTTATTACGTAAACACCGCCAAGGCAGAAAAAAAACACTCAAATACCTTTGCCGGAAAGCACCGTCCTCTTTACGGAATCAACTACATGATTCACCCGGATGTTGAGGCCGCAGATGCAATTGTTCAGGCAGTAGAAAACGGCGCGGTTGGAAACGTAATCACTTTTGATAATTCAGACCTGGAGATTGCCCGCATTACAGTTGCAGCCGGCAGTCAGTTTGACGGTGCCCTGCTTAAAGAGCTTCGAGGCAAAACTGATGTAAAATTCCTTGTTGCATATATTGACCAGAACGGCGAGACCATGCTGCCTTCCGGCGACACTAAGCTCGAAGCCGACACAATAATAGGAGTTCTTGTTTCAAAAGATGATATTGCAAAACTGGTTGAGCTTTGCGGTGCTGAGCAAAAAGAACTTCGTAAAGTTGCTATGATTGGTGCCGGCCGTATTGGAACCATTGTTGCAGAAAAGCTGATGGGTAGTGCTCAGAAGGCCAGCGGAATTGCCCGCCTTTTTACTAGCATTAAGACCCGCCGTAATTTTGATTTTGTAATTATTGATTCGAATGATGAGCTCACGAAAGCCGCCTCGGAAAAATTTCCGGATGCGCGGGTAATGAGGGCGGATGCTACAGATGAAAACTTCCTCCGTGATGAAGGAATCGTAAACTTTGACCTTGCAATTTGTACAACTCACAATCATGAGATGAATATGGTGCTTGCAGCTTATCTTGAATCATTGGGAGTAAAGCAGACTGTTAGCCTTGTAGGCAGTTCGGCCTTTGCAGAGATTTCCCGCAAACTTGGAATTGACGTTCCGGTTCCGCTCCGTGATGCAGTAGTTGATTCTATCATGAGTCACCTGCGCGGAAAATCAGTAAAGGAGATTCACACAGTAACAAACGGTCAGCTGGAAATTGTTGAATGCGAGGTTACTTCTGATTCAAAAGTCAGTGGCAAGGAGCTAAAGGAGATTTCAAACCCTGGAACTTTCCTCGTGCTGCTGGATAAAAAATCTGGAACCGACCAGTATCAGATTGTAAACGGAAACACACGCATTACCGCGGGCGATCACATAGTTCTTATTACCGTTGCCGAGAACAGTAAGAAAGTTCTGGCTTACTTTGGCAGTGGAGAATAGTAACAAAGTGGTTTCGATACGGCTTCTTCGAAGCCTACTCAACCACCGGTGATTAAGTAGGCTTCGAAGCGGTTGTAACCACCGGTGACAGAGCAAGTTTCGAAGAAGCTGTATCGACCACCGGTGATTGAGTGCCGCGAAGCGGCGTATCGAAATCACATCTAGGAGTAAACTTTGTTCATAATATCATTATTAAAAATTTCTTCTATCCTCCTTTCAATCGTTGGCATTCTTTTTGCGATTCCGCTTGGTTTTGCATTTTATTACGGGGAAAGTTCGGTTTATCTTTCCTTTATAATTCCAATGCTGGTAAGTTTTGTCTTTGTTCTTGCGGTAAATATTCCGACCCGTAAATTCAAAATTACAATGAATACCCGTCAAACCTTTTTAATCGTTGCCCTTTCCTGGGTAGTAATCAGTTTTATGGGTGCTATTCCAATGTATGTAAGTGGCAGTATTCCCCGCTTTGTTGATGCTCTTTTTGAAAGTGTCAGCGGTTTTTCAACAACTGGTTCAACTATTTTGTCTGAAATTGAAAGCCTTCCAAAATCAATCAATATGCTGCGCTGTCTCACACACTGGATCGGTGGTATGGGAATTGTAACTCTCACTGTTGCACTCCTTCCTCTTCTTGGCGTGGGCGGCTTCCAGTTAATCAAGGCAGAAACCACCGGTCCCGAAAAAGGAAAGGTAACTGCCCGTATCACAACTACAGCAAAAATCCTCTGGCTCATTTATTTTGGTTTTACAGCTGCAGAAACAATTGCCCTTAAACTGGCAGGTATGACTTTTACCGATGCCCTTTCTCACGCTTTTGCAACTCTGGGAACCGGTGGCTTTTCTACACGCAACTCTTCTATCGGTGCCTACAACTCGGTTGCAATCGATGTAATCATAATGATTTTCATGTTCCTTGCAGGAATTAACTTCAGCCTTTACTTTTACATTTTCACAGGAAAGTTCCGCGATATTACGACAAACTCTGAATTTAAGGCTTATCTGGCAATTGTTGCCGCTCTTATTGTTGCAGTTACAATTTCACTTCGTGATGTTTACGGCAGCTTTGGAGACACTCTTCGCTACAGTTCCTTTCAGGTAGTTTCGCTCATGACCACAACTGGTTTTTCTACTGCCGATTTTATGAAGTGGCCGGCTGCAACTCAGTTCCTGCTTTTTGTCACTTTCTTTATAGGCGGATGTTCGGGCTCAACCTCGGGTGGTGTTAAGGTAATCCGCTGGCTGGTTCTTGGAAAACAGGTTCAGAACGAAACCCGTAAAATGCTGCATCCTCACGGAGTTTTTGCAATCCGCTTGAACGGACGTCCTGGCCGCAAGGATATTGTTTTCAACGTTGCAGCCTTTATGGTTGTTTATTTTGCCCTTGTTATTGTAACTACTTTTGTAGGCTGTCTTGGCCAGCTTGATGTATGGTCAAGTTTTACAGGAGCCCTCAGTATGGTTGGAAACATTGGTCCTGGCTATGCTCTTCTTGGGCCTTCAGAAAATTTTGGCTTTCTTCCTGATTTTGTAAAATACTGGTACAGTTTTGCAATGCTTGCTGGCCGTCTTGAATTGTATACTATGATAATTTACTTCCTGCCGGTTTACTGGGAAAAGTAAAGCAAAGAAGAGCATCTTTTTATTTGACTATTTATGCATTCTGGTTTTATAGTTAGATATGGATTTAAATTTGACTGCAGATGATGTAGCAGAATGTATAATAGCCTTAATAGCTCGGAATAAGCTTTGGGCAGGTAAAAAAGTTTATGCCTATTTTATTGCAAATAAAACTGCAGGATGCTTTACAAATTCTCATAAATCAGAAAAATATAAAAAATTTTTTACTAAAACTCTTGAAGAAATAAAAGATATGCCGAAATGTGCGGCATCTGCTTCATACCGTATTTTTTCGACAGAATATGCAGGACATGCTAAGGATCTTACACAATCAGTGGTTGCCCAGCTTATTGCTACTGATGATCCGCAAACAGAAAGCCTCATAATAATAGCCGGCGGCGACGGTACTTCTCTTGAAGTTCAAACAGCTCTTTATAAATGTGCAATGGATGGTCCAAAGCACAGTAATGCAGTAAAGAACCGTATTACAATACTTCGGCTTCCTCTTGGAACCGGAAACGATGGTACAGACGGACACTCTATGGAAGAAACAGTAGAACTGCTTAAAGGAGGCTTGATTTTTTCCAATTCTAGGGCGGTTAGAGTGTATCCCGAAAAGGAACCTGATGAAGCGGCTGTTCGTGCCTGTGGTAAGAGACCGGAAAAATATCAGGATATGAATTTTAAGGCTCCATGGTATTCCTTCAATATTGCAAGTATCGGTCTTGATGCATATGTAGTTTATATGACTAACACGGTAAAAAAACGTTTGCCGGGAAATTTCTATCATCTGTGTGTACCATTAAGCGGTCTTGTATATGACAAAGATTTTCGTTCAGGAAATGCAAATATCAAACTATATAAAAATACAAATGATACAGAGCCTTACGAAGAAATGAATACAAAAATCACGCTTATGGCTTTTGGAGCTTCCGGATATAGAGTTTACGGAGGCGGGCATAAAGTTTTGCCGAATGAAAAAAATCTCTGCATTACTCCAAAAACATCTCTTCCGGTTTTAATAAAAGAAAACCACAGATTTGTTGACGGCTCTTTTGAACACACAAACCTAGCTCATTTAAGACAGGTAGAAAAAGTTATAATAAATTATGACAAACCGATTCTCATGCAGTGCGACGGTGAAACAGTTATGCTAAGTTCTGCTCATTTTCCTTTGATTATGGAACTTACTGAACCCTGCCTGCGTGTAATCCAAAAAATTGAATAGTATAGTTTCTGAAACAAATTCAGAAAAAAATAGGCTTAGGAGAATAAAAAAATGAAAATGGAAAAAATGCCGCAAGTTAAAAGAACTGCAAATGGAGCTTTCTGGAAAAATATTTACGAAAAGTTTGAAGCAAGAGTTTATGTTCCAAATTCTCCGCTTGATGGAGATATTTTGAATTATGGCTTCAATGCTCCATACCTTCTGGTTTTTGCAGAAAAACCGTTTACCGAAGAAGAGCAGGTTTCTTTTGCCCGCCAACATGGATTAGAAAAACTTGCTTCTGATTTTGATTCAAGCGTAGTTTATATTTCTCCTGTTTCAGAAAATGGAAAAATCTGTGACTGGAAAAATGCTGCTCCTGATATCCTTTCTGAAATCATATCAAATTCAAGAATACATCAGTATCATAAAGACGGAGTTGTAATTGCCAATAATGTTTTTCGTCATGCAATAGACGGCTATTTTATTCGTGGTGCAATTTTTCGTGCAGTGCTCTGCGGTTTTGGAGCTGGAGCTGATTATATTGCTGAAAATTGTCTGCATCATTTTGAAGGAGACGGACTTTGGGGACGTTCAGACCTGGCTCCTGTAACCTGTATTTTAAGTGGACTATCTCTTGCTCCAGAGATTGGAGCAGATGATATTCCTGTCATATCTTATGGGAACTGTGAAGCGGCAAATGAACTTTTTGAATCACGCTGTAAATATTTTATAAAACGTACAGCAGAACCATCGGCAGAAGAATTTATTTCTGATTATTACAGCTTTGCAAAACAATTTCGCAGAATGAATGGTCCCCTGCAGATTGATCCTGATCTGGAAAAAGACGGACTTGTAATAGAACCTGGCATTGCAGAGGTAAAAACTTCGCCAGATAACTGCGGAGACGACAAAGGAACACAAAGTCACAAAATTGGTTATTTTGCATTCTATAACAAAGGGCTTTTTGATAAGGCTTCTTCAGAAGGAGTTCCGCTTGTATTGGGCTTTCATGGTGGTGGAGACAGCTGTTTCTTCTTTTCTACGATGGCCGGCTGGGCAAAAATCTGCCATAGACATGATTTCCTGTTAGTTACAATTGAAAATCACCTGAACAGTACAGCTACAGAAATGATTGAGCTGCTGGAAATCCTTAAGAAAAAATATCGTATAGACACAAAACATATTTATGCTACAGGATTTTCTATGGGAGGTTGTAAAACATGGGATATGATTCAGGAATATCCTGAAATTCTTGCAGCTGCTGCTCCTATGGATGCAACTTTTGATGTTGGATGTAATGTTTACGGTAAAAAAGTAGAAAAGGGTATAAACACAAAAATTCCGGTTCCTGTATTTTATGCAGGTGGTGAAGTAACCCCTCTTCCTGAATTACCTTTTCAAGCTCAAAAATGTCTGGACCGCATGGCTTACACTCTTCGTCTGAATAATGCAGAAGCAGCAGACCGCTACGAAAAAGAAGTTAAGCTCGAAAATAAAGATAAGTGGGAAAATAAAATCTGGGGAATAAATGGAGATGAAGTTGAAACTTCTTATGACGAAAGCCGTGGGTCAACTCTTACAATGCAGAAATTCCGCAGTAAAGATGGCCAAATATTAAGTATTTTTGCAAGCATTAGCGGACAGGGACATGACTGCCGGGAGCACACTTGCGAGCACGCCTGGCAGTTTATGAGCCGGTTCAGCCGTCAGGTTTAGTCTCTAGAAAGTGTTGATGGAACTTATTGCTTTTACCGGGGCGCAGAAGAGTAGCACTGTAACTACAGCAAAGGGAATAGCTGCGCACGCATAAAGGGAATGCGGCGGCCCTGGGAAAATACACTTGCAAGCAGTTCTTTTTCATTCTATAATATATATGTGGCAAAACTTTTTGTTGTTGGAACTCCGATAGGGAACCTTGGTGATATAACTTACCGTGCAATTGAAACGCTCAAAAGCGTAGATTATATTGCTGCGGAAGATACCCGTCATACGCTGCAGCTTTTGAATCATTTTGAGATCAAAAAGCCGCTTATCTCCTGCAGAGCCCAAAACGAAAGATTTGCTGGGGAAAAGATAGTCAAACTGCTGGAAGAAGGACACGACGTAGCTTATGCAAGCGATGCAGGAACTCCTGGAGTTTCTGATCCGGGAGCAGTTCTTGTCGATGTTGTTCGCCAGTCAGGTTTTGATGTGGTGCCGATTCCAGGCCCTGCAGCTTTTGCAACTCTTGTGAGTGTTGCGGGAACGGGCGGTAAAACCCTGATTTTTGAGGGATTTCTTTCTCCAAAGCCAGGACGCAGACGAAGCCGCCTGAAAGAACTGATGGATACTGGAAATGCGGTAGTTATTTACGAAAGTCCGTTCAGAATTACTAAACTTCTTGCGGATATTGCCGATATTGAAGGTAACCGTCGCATCGTTGTTGGACGCGAATTGACAAAACTGCACGAAGAAATAACCAGCGGAACGGCCGTTGAGCTCTACGAGGACTATTCTTCGAGACAATCCATAAAAGGAGAGTTTGCAGTTTTTATTTCTGGTGTAAAAAATATTAAGAATTATGATGAATCTACCGATAATTAAAGGGTAGAGGGGTAGGACGTTATGATGATAAATGGTGTAAACAATGTTACTCAGGTGAACAATGTTCAGAATCTCCGCAAAACCGAAAGCTCTGCAAAGGTAGACCGCGAATACGATTCTATCAGCGTTTCTGCTGAAGCCAAAGAAATGGCAGAAGCTTACTACCTGGAAAAAGTTGCTAACGAGACTCCAGACGTAAGAGCAGATCGCGTCGCAGCCGTTAAAGAAAAGCTTAAGGATCCAAATTATTTGAATGATGCTGTAATTAAATCAGCAGCAGATAAGTTCTTGTCTGCAATTGGACTCTAAGGGCAGTTTTTTAAATGGCTCTCAAAAGACGGAACGCGTTTCCGTCTTTTTTTGTTTAAGGTGGTTTCGACAAGCTCAACCACCGGAGATTGGAGTAGTACGGTGCAAAAGCACCTATCGTATCGAAATCACATTGTATATAAATAAGGAAGAGTTATAAAATGGCAGATTTAGCATTCAGAATTAATCCAAACATTATTTTAGGACCTTATACTATTTCAAGACTTGGAGCACAGGTTCACGAATGGGGAAGCAGATACATGGTTATTATGGATCCTATGCTCAATGAAGCGCAGCTTGCTGGTCAGATTATGCAGTCCTTGATTGACCGAAAAATCGAAAGCTTTGTTTTTGCAGAGCTTGCCGAAGGCCCAACTACCCAGGTAATTGGCCGTGCCCTTGCTCTTGCAAAAGAAGGTCATGTTCATGGAATTATCTGTATTGGCGGTGAAAAAGCCATTCAGGTTGGTCGTGCGGTTGCAGCATATTATAACGAAGTACATGATTTTTATAATTTCGTAGACGGAGCTCTTCCAACATCAAACTCGCTTCCTTGTATATGTATTCCTACAACTTACAGGAGTCCATTTATGTTTACACAGGATATTCCTGTTGTTGATTCACGCAGCCATCAGTTGAAATTCCTTCGTGTACAGAGTGGTGTTTGCAAGCTGGTTCTTACAGATCCAAATCTTATGCTTACTCTTACAGATAATCAAAAAGCTACTCTTTCAATTGAACTGATTTCGATTGCCGTTGAAGCTTATCTTTCACAGAAAGCAAACTTCTTTAGCGATATGTTTATTGAAAAAGGCCTTGAGATTCTTTCTTACGGACTTGATGGATCTCCAACTCTTGATATTACCACACCGGCAGAAGTACTTCTGGCACAGGCCGGTTGTTTAATTTCGCTTGGCGCGGCTGCTTCGAGTGTTGGAGTAGGAACTTTACTCTCATACAGTATTTATTCACGTTATCATAAAAGTAAATCTCTTATTTCTTCTATTTTGCTTCCATTCCAGCTGGAAGATGTAGCAAAATTTAAGCTTGCAAAGATAGAAAAGCTTGCTCATATTATGAGGGCATGTCCGGAAGATTCTACTGGAGAAGATACTGCAAAACAGTTTACAGATTATGTTCGCCAGAAGATTGCCAAGGGTGGTTTACCAACTCGTCTTAAAGATTTGAATCTTACAGTAGATCAACTTTCACTTCCTGTTGAAGATATAAAGGCTGTAAATCTTATAAACAATCTTCCTCGCAGCATGACTACAGACGATTTGTTTGATTTTGTAAAACTTGCGTATTGATTGAAATAATTGACTTGGTTATTATAAGAACTCAGATGCTGTAAGCAAAAAAAAGAGTGCCCAAAACATCATCTCGTTTTGGGTACTCTTTTTTTGCTGAAAGGCATGTTTTACACATGATTGAACCAGGAAAATTATTTCAACTTGAAGGTGGCCAGAAACGCCGAAAGCTTGCTCTTACCTTCGGAGCTCTTGAACGTGATATTCTCGGAATTGCAGAAAAAGGCACTGAATACAATTTTGGTCTGCCTCGCGCCGAATATATAAAACAGGTTACAGCCGTACTTCTCCGCGACCCAAAACTTTCTGAAGATGCCAGTGCACGGCTTCGTACACTTCTCGCTGCAGAACCTCTAGACGAACTTCGCATATGTAACTACGCCCGTAACACTCTACTTGAACTCTTAGGAACTTTTCCTGCAGAGTGGGATCTTGTCATTGCACCACATAATCCTGCTGCAGCCGGCACAGAACAAGACGGTACTGTTCGTGCCCGCGACTTTTTTCCCGGGGTAGCTGTTTATGCAGAAGATATTCGCTCACCTTTTAATATAGGCTCGATTTTCCGAACGGCAGAAGCGATGGGTGCAGAAAAGGTTCTCATTTCTCCTCATTGTATTGATCCTACTCAACCACGTGCAATCCGTTCAGGAATGGGTTGTATAGAAACTATGGGCTGGGAACGCCTTTCACTCGACCAGCTCCCTGCGGATACACCTGTGTTTGCACTGGAAACCGGGGGAACTTCAATCGAAGAATTTAAATTTCCAGAGCGTGGGATTTGTATAATCGGGTCGGAGGAACTGGGTGTGAGCCCGGAAGCTCTTTCACGTGCAACTTATGGCACTGTCACAATTCCAATGAAGGGACTTAAAGCTTCTTTGAATGTTGGAGTGGCATTTGGAATCTTAATGCAAAAGTGGGTTGAAAGCATAAAAGCTTAGGATGGTATTAATACTCTCCATGTTCGGCTTTATAGCCTTCTCGTAAATCATTAACAATCTTTGCAAACTGTTTTTCATCTGCAATATTAAAAAGTTTAAGGGAAAGCTTTTCTACCTGATAAAAATCAACCATACCTACAGAATAAAAATCTACCATTTCTGCAAGATGGAGTAAGGCAATTCTGTCTTTATATGTATCTGGAACAAGTGAAAGACCATTCCAGCCTACAAGATCATAGTAAACATTTCTTGAAAAACCAAGGCGTTTTGCCGCAACCATTGTTACGTAGGTAGAGGCATTTCTATTCAGGAATATATTAAGAATTTTTTCACCAAACTCAGAATATTGCTGGCTTAACTCAGTAATATAATCAATTTGATTTTTGCTGGCTCCGGCAAGAAACAAGGCTCCGAGACTATCAAAGAGCCCCAGAAGATACATATAATTCTCATCCTGACCGATTACTTCTTTTACCGGGCAATTTTTATAAAGGGTATATACATAATATGCAACATGCCTTGAGTGTCTGAGAATTTCCTTAAAGAAATCAGCTCCTTCAATAATGCGGTTTCGTGGATTACTTTCACTGAAAATGAATTTCAAATCATAATCAGAAAGCATAGCTATTGCTTTTTTCAGATCAAAACATTTTTTGTCTTTTTCGAGGACATCTTTGAATGGCAGTAAAGCAAGGGATAAATCCTTTCGAACAACTTCATAAAGAGCATTACGATCTAAAGGTTCGTCGGTATTTACGATTTTATTTGCCTGATCAAAGCTTTCTTTAAGAATAGGAATTGTATCTTCGAGATTTACAAATTCGTAAGTGAGCATTTCTGCGCCAGAATAAACAACTTTATTACAAGGAAGAATAATTCTGGTTACTGTTTCATCATCATCAGAGAAAACCTGATAGTTTTCTTTTGTGAGGCCGACCTTCTGTAACATAAGGATAATGATGATAATTCCAAGGCCGGCACCTTCAGACTGGTCGAGTACATTTTTGAATACTTCGTCCATTTCTTTGTACTGCTGTACACTGTCTAATTTCTGCTGGATTCTTTCTTTTTCAAAAACAGTGAGCTGGCTGTTATTCTTGATATCAATATAGATTTTGTCTGCCTGAATTCTCAGTACAAGCTTTATGTAAAGACCTGCTTTTTTCTGAAGCTCCAGATAGTGGTCTATATTGGTAAGGGTATCCATTTTAAAATTTTCCATACCCTTTTCGTAATCTTCAGGATTATTTATATCCAGGCCTTTTTCTTTAAAGTAAACACGCTTAGTATTAGCTTTTTTTGCATTAGTCAAAAGTTCGCTAAGACAGAAATTCAGATATTCCTTTAAGTGAGACTGATGACACTCATCCAGAAAGATTTCCATAACGTTGCGTATATACACTTCTGTATTTTTTGGCAAGGTATAGGTTGTCATTTCTATAGGCAGTTGTAAACAGACAGAGGTTTGTATCTTTCTTTTGTCTATTTTAAGCTGTTCTTCCAACGCATCCATAATAATTACTTATCTATTTTAACTCAAAATAACAAAAAAGTAAAAATTTATTTTGCGCTTTTCTTCTATTAGTTAAAACAAAGCTTCTCCTGCTTCTGTGGCATCTGCAAATGGACCTGCAATTGGACTTTTACCGCGTTTTTTTCCTAAGAAGTCGGTATCAAAAATAATTGAAGAACCATCCGGATTTTCGTAATTCTGTTCGGGTTCAAAAGCTGGAGGAATATCTTCTGTTTTCATCAGTTTGCATTTGAGCGCGTTTGCTGGAATCTTTCCGGCTTTAATTAAATCATAAAGATTTGTTTTCAAGTGGATTTTGCCAGCTTTTTGTGTATATCCGATTGTTACTTCAGTTCTTGTATCAACATAGGCATCTTTTTCTTTGTTCATTGCTTTTGCGCCATTGAAGTAAAGATTTCCGTCTGCCCATACAGGAAGTTCTGAGTAATAACGGTCTGTAGTTTGTGAACCCATTCCGCAGTAACCCTTGAACTGAGCATCCCATTCTTCAAAGGTTGGGTAGTTATTATATGGTCTGGTTCCTGCAACAAAGTTTGAATCATCCCAATCGTTATTAGCATTATCCAGCATTCTTGCAGCAAACTCCGGATGAATTGGCTGCTGGATAAAGATGTTATTATAGAATTTACAGTCACCATGAAGAATTGTCATGAATCCTGCAATTTCTGTTCTGTGCTTCATGTGATATGGAGTGTAACGTGGAGACGGGCGATTTGGTGCACCATTATTACAACCACGTCCAACTGCAGTAAAGCTTCCGGCAATCAGGTTGTGAACAAGTGCTACTCCCTGGGTTGCAAGCTTGAGAGCTCGAGGTGAAAGGAAGATATTATTATCTACGAGAGTTGGCCCGTGAGAAACTTCTATAAAAAGATCTTCTGCAACTTCGGCAATAATGTCTTTTCCAGGGGAGCGTGGCGGAATATTATCATGGAAGAAGTTCTGTGTTACGCGGGTTCCCTGAGCCTGCCAGTCGAGCCAGATTCCACGGGTACAGTGGTGTATATGGTTTCTGCGGTAAATGCAGTCGATTGCGGCATGCATTTTAATTCCACCGATTTCTGCCCCGGCAAGATTCTGCTTATTATTTATATGATGAATATGATTGTCTTCAATCAGAGAGAAAACTCCGCCAAGGTGACCAACAATTCCTGTCTGGCCGCAATCGTGAATGTCGCAGCGGCGAACAGTGTGTGAGCCGATGTTTTCCTTGTTCCAGCCTTCAACCTGAGCCTGACAGATACAATCTCTTTCAGTTTGAGTTCCATCTTTGTATTTAGTTTTCAGCCATTTGTTGTCGTTATTAGGCTGCTTATATTTTCCAAGTGAGATTCCAGAGCATTTTGATTCATAAACCTCGCAATCCTCAATAATCCAGCCTTTTGACCAGTGAGGACCAATCATTCCTTCCTGGTAAGCTGTAGGAGGAGCCCACTGTGTTGCAGCCTGAGAAACTGTAAAGCCGCTCAAAGTGATATAGCCGATGCCTTCTTTCTGTGGGTAAAAACAATTTCTTCTTACACTGATTTCTACGTTTTCTTTGTTTGGATCTCTGCCCAGGAAGTTTACATAAAAAACTGTTTCGTCTTTATTTTTGTCCTGTTCTGCATACCATTTAAAACGTGAAAAATCTGTATCCCAGGCAGCATTGCTTGCTTCTGCCTTTTTTACTTCTTCCAGAGATTGAACTTCGTACATTGATTTTCCGTTAAGGTAAACATCTCCAGTATGAGCAATAAAATAAGCAATAAACCAGTCGCCGCTGACCAGAGTTTTATAAGGATTGTATTTTCCGAAAATAGAGTTTGGAACACGGGCTGTATAAACAGTGCCTTCTACTTTTTTCCATCCGGTAAGAACTTCTGCGCCGGTAATATGTGCACCACGCAATTTTGCAGAGCGGTAAACAATAGGCGCTCCTTCTTTACCAGCGTGTTTTGGATTTACATTTTCACGGTAAATTCCAGGTTTTACAATTACTTCGTCACCAGCAACGGCAATATCAGCGGCCATCTGAATTGTATTAAAAGGTTTTTTTTCAGAACCATCTCCACCAGCTTTTGCTGCTGCATCAACATAATATTTCATAAAAACTCCTGTTCACGGTGAAAACGTATTATTATTTCAGTTTCCACTATAATATATCCAATTATAATTTTATAATACACCAAAATATTAATGAAAATGTATAAAAGAAATATATTAATATTGTAATAATATCTCATTAAGAGGCTGGCTCCAGTTTTTTTTGGTTGATAAATCAGGTCGTTCTGTTAAAATATATAGACAATATTTTATCCAATATTTAAATCGGAGTTAAATATGCTTAAATTTCTGGTAAAACTTCTTAAGGCTTTGAACAGTAATTCACATCCGGGTGAAATTGCTCATGCCGTTTGTTTGGGAATGCTGCTTGGACTTTTGCCAAAGAACAACATTTTCTGGTATGTAATAACTGTATTTGTTCTTTTTATGAGAATAAACAAAGGTGCTCTGGTTTTGTGTACCTTGGGCTTCTCTCTGCTGGCACCTCTTTTTGATTCCTTCTTCGATTCTGTGGGGTACTGGTTTCTTACCTTGCCTTCTCTTGAACCAACCTTTGCAAAACTGCTTGATATTCCATTTGTGAGCTTTACGAAATTCAATAATACAATTGCGTCGGGTTCACTGCTTTGTGGGCTCATACTTTATATTCCGCTTTATATTCTTGCCCGTCTTTTCATCTGGCTTATGAGAAATAAACTTGTTCCGATTATGCGAAAAACAAAAGTTATTATAGTGCTTTCTAAGGTTCCGCTTGTTCAAAAGGTTTCGGCACTTATTGCGGAAGATGATTAAGGGGGCAAAAGAATGAAGAAGATACCATCGCTTTTCAGAAAAAAATATACAGAAAAAAAACTAGAAAAAAAGCTTTATAGAAAGCTCTATGTTCCAGAAGACAAAAACTATGTAAAAAGTCTTTTTGAAGAAGTTGGAAAAAAAGGTAAAAAACAGATATCTGTCTATGCAATTCCACAGGAAAAACGTGAGCAGCTTGCAAAAAAAGAGATGAAACGTCTTAAGAAAATTGCAAAGCAGATTAAAAAACAGAAGAGCAGAATTAATTTTGTTCCGCTTATTGTTACGCTGGCTTTTATAGCAGCAATTCCAGTATGTTTTATGCTGTTTAAAAACAAGATTGTAAAAAAAGCAATCACTACAGCCTGCGAAAATATCTTTGAAGCAAAATGTGATATTGCAAGTGTAGATTTTAAATTGCTTGATTCATCTTTAAAAATCCAGAAAATCGAAATTGCCAATAAAAATGATTATATGAAAAATCTTATCGATATTGGTTCTATTACTCTTGATTTTGATCTTGGTCAACTTTTGAAAAAACGTTTTGTTGCAGAAGACCTTTCTATGCTTGAGGTAAACAGTGGAACAGAAAGAAAAACTTCAGGAGAATTACCTCCTAAGCAGGAAAAGAAGATAAAGAAACAAAAAGACAAAACAGAAAAGCAGGTTTCTGAATCAAAGTTTGAAAAAATACTTGCTGAAAAAAAGACTACTGCCACAAGTTCACTTGAGAAAAATATTACGGGCTTATTCAATCAGGTAAATCCGGAAGCTCTGATGAGCAGCTATTATGCTCAGTTGAAAACTCCAGCTCTTGCAGAACAGTTACAGGTACAGATACCTCAGATTGTCGAAAAATGGCAGGCAAAACCTGGAGAAATTCAGGCTACAGTAGAATCTCTTCAAAAGTCTGTAAATTCCATTATTTCCTTTGATTATAATGCAATTCAGAATAATCCGATGAAAATAAAAGAGTTTATCGAAACTCTGGATTCAACTTATAAAAATATTGATAAAGTAAAAAATGATGCAACAGGTTTGCTTAATAACTTTAATGCCGATATTCAGGAAGTAGATGGACTTAGAAAAACTGTTCAGACGGCTGTAAATCATGATTTAAATTTTGCTACGGCAGAAATTAATAAGATAAAGTCTCTTAATATTTCTGATGGAACAAAACTGATAAGCGGAATGTTTGAAAATGTTGCTTGTGATGTTCTTGGAAAATATTATCCTTATGTAGAGCAGGGCGTGGATTATCTTATTGAGTTGAGGGCAAAACAGGCAAACGAAACAAAAGAAGAAAAAGCTCCAAAAGAAAAGAAACAGAAAAAAGCCGGTTACAGTATTTATCGTGCTACTGGCCGTGATATTTTCTATAAACAGGATAAGGTTCCAAAAGTATGGATTAAAAAGCTTTCCGGTTCTGGTCCTATTTTTTACGCTGAAGCAACAGATATTGCAAGTAATCAGGATTTAATAGATAAGCCTGCAGTAATTAATTTCAATATGGATTTGTGGGATTTGCAGCATACTGCAAAGGTTGTTGTAGATATCAGAACTAATACCAGTGAGCCTTTAATTTATGCAGATTATAATCTTAATAATATTACTATGGATATACCTGCAGAAAAGTTTGGCGCTTATCCTGGAGTTCCGTCATTTAAGTCTAAGTGTGCTGTAGATGCAATTATTAAGATTTTTGATGATGAAGGTTTTGAAATTACAGGAAAAACGCAGCTTACAGATTTGAAGATTTCTACAGTTCCGTTTGAGCCGGAATATGCTTCAAAGATTTATTCAAATATTATGTCCAGAATCAATACTGTTCGTGCAGGTATAAACAGTGGATTCACTGTTTCTGGCGGATTTAAATTACTTATAGATTCAGATGCAGATAAGCAGATTGTGAATGCTTTGAAAAAAGAAATGGGAGCACAGCTTGCTGCAATCAAAGCAAATCTCAAGGCTGAACTTGTAAAGAGAATAAATGAAGCTTCAGGTGGAGCACTTAGTCAGTATGTACCGCTTGATGAAATAAAGAAGCTGCTTAATGGCTCTGTTACTTCGACAAAAGACTTTGAAAATCTGCTTATGCAAAAACGTGCTGAAGCAGAACAAAAACTCAAATCTATGGCCGAAGATGCTGCTAAGCAGGCAGCAGAAGGCGCAAAAAAAGAACTTCAGAAACAGATTGGTAGCCAGCTTAAAAATCTTTTCCAATAATCTGGAATGCTTCTGTTTTTGAAACAAGTGCAAGATGATTAAAGAATAATGCAGAGGAGTCTGAGAAATCAGTCTCCTCTTTTTTTACAGCATTCATTAAACCTCGTGTATAAACCTGCGCAATATGATTTGTACAAACACGGCAGGTATATAAATCTCTAAGACAGGTTGCCGGACTTATATCCTGAAGATCAGCAATTCCAAGTTCAATCAGCATGAACATGTGTATTATTCGTGCTGCAGTCTGACGGTTGAGCGGGCAGTCTGGTTTACGTTCATCGGAATCTTCAAGCCAGCCGCGAAAGTGGCCATAGCGCAGGAGTTCTGATTTATCAATCTTTGGACTGGAATTTTTTCTGTGAGTCTCAAAAAGTTGAAATACAAAATCTCCGACACTGATGCTTTCTTCCTTCAATTTATTTCTCCAGAGGTGTGATTCGGAAAGTAGAGTTACCGCAGGCAACAAGAGAGTTTACACAGAAGGTGCCGCTGGTGTTTTCTGTTTTTTCTCCTGTCCAGAGATTTTTTACACTGAAGGTAGAGGCTTCATAAAAATCTGCGGGCAGTTTATTGCCAAGAAAATTTTTGATAAGAGAAAGATCTGCAGAAAAATTACCAGTCTTCTTTTCCTGACTCAAATTAAAAAAAGAAAGTGCGAGAGAACCATCTGCAAGAGGCTTAGCAAGAATGTCTACGCGATTGCAGTCGGTTATGTAGGCTTTATCAGAATTAGTAATTGGGGTATCATTATTGCCGTTTGTTGATGTAGTGAAAATACGTTTTGCCTGAATGCCCAGAGGATCCTGATTGAGAGCAATAAGGTCAGCATTAGCAATAATGTTATATAGCTCATCTCCTTTTGTTACCCGACGTAAATCCAGTCCCAGCATGAGAGGTGAGTTCATCATACACCACATTGTGAAATGAGTCTGACTCATTTGAGTTGTCATTCCCTTCATTCCAACCATCAGCATGTCAGGGTCATTCCAGCCCTTGTCTAGACCGGCAAATTCATCCATGATTACGGCCTTGTTGTATTGTGAGGTAACACTTGGCGTTCCAGGATCTGTCCATTCTCCAAATCCCGGGTCACCGTCCCGACCAACCCGAAAAGTTATGTCGTTGAGAATTCGCCAGGAGTTTCCAACTTTGTAACCCCAGTTTTGTGGCTGAGTTTTTCCCCATTCACAGAGTGAAAGAAGAACTTCGTGATCAGGCTTTGCTTCATTTAAGCCTTCCAGCATTGCAGAATAAGAGCAGAGGGTGTTTTCCTGGCGACGGTGATTCATAAGGCGAATCTTGTTGCGACCAGCCTGTAAGGTGATTTTAATAGGATTTGAGTTTACGAAGGATTCGGGAGAATCAGTTTGCGGGAGAAGATTATCATAAAAAATCTGAGTATCTTTTCCCCTGCCTGTAGCCACTTGCAGCCATTCTCCTGTTCCGTTCTGGCGGGCTGTAGCATAGTTTACAAGCAGTTCGTATTCTCCAGTTTCTGGGGCTTCAATATCAAAAACAAGTTCGCTGCTCATTGGTCCAACAGGTGTTGTTCCTGTATTTGTGCCGTCAAAAGTGCCAATTCCTGTAACATAGCCGTCTTTAAGGCTTGCACCACGACCTTCTAAAAATCCCTTGTCAGCGTTGAGTAAAATGCAGAATTCACCTTTTTTTAACTGAATTTGACGTAAATTCGGGGCAAAAACGTATTTTGCGTTCTCAGGATTTGAGAAAGTTGCATTATCCCAAAGATAGTAACAGTTATCAATTTTAAGGAAATCTACACCCCAATCAACATAAGATTTGGCATCAGTCTTTTCAAAACCACAGGTTCCTACTTGTGCACCGGCGCAAAGATTAGTTCCAATATCATTATACATTCCAAACATAAGACCACGTTCATGCACGTAATCTGAAAGGGCACGGAAGCCGCTTGGGAACTTAACCGGTTCATTAGCAAGCTTGCCGTCTTCGCGTTCAGATTTATAGCAGCCGTCATCAAGAACTACATATTTGTAGCCAAGCTTATCAAGACCAAGCTCAACGATTTTATCTGCCATGGCTTTTGTGAGGGCTTCTGTGTTACCGCTGCCAAAAGCGTTCCAGCTGTTCCAGCCCATTGCCGGAAGTCGGCCTTTTTTGTTTCCGGTAAAAGAATGTCCGTTAGTAAAGGAGTCGAAACGGTATTTTGTATCTGATATTTTTGATGGTTCTGTTGGTGTCATAATTGCCTCATAATTTTTAGTTAATCGATTTACCAATAATACAGTATTTTTTTCTTTCTGCCATTATAAATTTGACTTTAAATGAAAATATCTGTATATTGTTGCTAGTAGTATTAAATAGAACTACTAATACGGAGTCAAAAAGCAAAGGCGCGGAATCAATTTATGTCAGATATGAACTTTATAGACAGTTTAAATGATTTTGGACTTACTCGTCAGGAGGGCTCGATTTACTCGGCTCTTTTGAATCATGGAGAGATGACCGGTTATGAGGTTGCAAAGGACACAGGTATTTCGCGTTCAAATGTTTATGCAGGCCTTACAGCTCTTGTAGAAAAGGGCGCGGCTTATCTTGTTCAGGGTGAAGCTACAAAATATCGCCCGGTGGAAATCTCACGTTTTACAGAAAATAGAATCTCAGAATTGAAGAAGACTGCACTCTGGCTTGAAAAGCATGCACCGCGAAAAGTAATCAGTTGCGATGGATACATTACAATTATTGGTGCAAAGAATATAAAAAATAAAATCCGTCAAATGCTGGCAGAAACAGAGCTGCGGTTGTATATGATGGCGCCGGCGAAGGTGCTTGGCGAATTCGAAAATGAACTTGCCGAAATTGTAAAAGCTGGAAAAAAAGTTGTTCTTCTTACTAAAGACTTTAAGCTTGCAGGAGCTAAAATCTATGAGACAAAGCCAGAGCAAGGTCAGCTCCGTTTTATTACTGATTCATCTTATGTTCTTACGGGTGAATTGACTGGCGATGAACATGATACCTGTTTGTATTCCGGACAGAAAAACCTCGTTGAGGTTATGAAGGAAGCATTAAAGGATAAAATTACGCTTTTAGGCGGAAAATAAAACGGTGGTTGAGTAGGCGTAGCCGTATCGAAACCACATTAAGAATAAGTGAGGTAGATTTATGAAAATTGGTATTTTAGGTTATGGTAACCTTGGAAAAGGTGTTGAGGCTGCTATTAAGCAGAATCCAGATTGCGAATTGACAGCTGTATTTACACGTCGTGATCCTGCCAGTGTAAAAATTCTTACTGCAGGAGTTCCTGTTTACAATGTAGCAGATGTAGAAAAACACAAGAATGATGTTGATGTTCTTATCATCTGTGGTGGTTCTGCAACAGACCTTCCAAAACAGACTCCAGAATATGCAAAATATTTTAATGTAATTGATAGCTTTGATACACATGCAAAAGTACCAGAGCACTTTGCAAATGTAGATAAATCTGCAAAGGACTTTAAGCATACAGCACTTATCAGCTGTGGCTGGGATCCGGGACTTTTCAGTCTTGCACGTCTTTATTCTAATTGCATCCTACCGAACGGTAGTGACTATACTTTCTGGGGAAAGGGAGTAAGTCAGGGACACTCTGATGCTATCCGTCGCATTGAAGGTGTTAAGGATGCACGCCAGTATACAGTTCCTGTACAGGCTGCTTTGGATGCTGTTCGTTCTGGTTCAAACCCAACTTTGACAACACGCCAGAAGCACACACGCGAATGCTACGTTGTAGTAGAGGAAGGTGCAGACAAGGCTCGCATCGAAAAAGAAATCAAAGAGATGCCAAACTACTTTGCAGATTATGATACAACAGTAAACTTTATCAGCGAAGAAGAATTGAAGAAGAACCATTCAGGAATTCCACACGGTGGTTTTGTAATCCGTACAGGAAAGACAGGCTGGGACAATGAATTCAATAACGTTATTGAGTACAGCCTCAAGCTCGACTCAAACCCTGCATTCACATCAAGCGTTCTTGTAGCTTATGCCCGCGCAGTTTACCGCATGAATAAAGAAGGCCAGACCGGTTGTAAGACAGTATTCGATGTAGCACCAGCATACCTGAGCCCATTGAGCGGTGAAGAGATTCGCGCTCACTTGCTCTAGGATAGCTATTAGCAACTAGCTAAGTGCTAACGGCTAATAGCTATGTGCTATATCAAAAGGAGAAACAATGAATTCATTTATTGATACAGTAAATTTCTTTGAAGGCAATAATCCGGAGAAGCTGGCCCAGGAATACGGCACACCACTCTACGTTTACAACGAAAAGATTCTTCGTAACCGTATGGACGCAGTTGCAAAGGTTATTACAAAGTATCCTTATACCGCAAACTATTCGGTAAAGGCAAACACAAACATCCACATTCTTAAGCTTGCTCTCGAAGAAGGTAACAACTGCGATGCAATGAGCGTCGGCGAAATCCAGATGCTGCTTAAGGCTGGCTTCCCAACCGACCGCATTTTCTTTGTTCCAAACAATGTTAGCGCAGAAGAAATGCAGTTTGCAATTGATAAGGGAATTATGACCAGCTGCGACTCTCTTGCTCAGCTGGAGCTTTACGGAAGTCTCAACAAGGGCGGTAAGGTTGCAGTACGCATCAATCCTGGTGTAGGAGCCGGCCACCACGAAAAGGTTGTTACCGGCGGAAAGAAAACTAAGTTTGGAATTTCTGAAGAGTTCATTCCTCAGATTTTTGAAATTGCCGCTAAGTACAATCTTACAATTGCAGGAATCAACCAGCATATCGGTTCTCTTTTTATGGACCCACAGCCTTATCTTGATGCGGTAACTAACATTTTGCGAATTGCCCTTCAGTTTAAAGACCTTGAGTTCATCGACTTTGGCGGCGGCTACGGTATTCCATATCACAAGCTGGATGATGAAGCAGTTTTCCCAATGGAAGATTTTAAGAAGCGCCTCGAGCCGATTCTCGATGACTTTGTTGCAAAGTACGGACGCGCTCCGCTTTTCAAGAGTGAGCCTGGCCGTTTCTGTGTTGCAGAAGGCAGCGTAATTCTTGGCCGAGTTCATGCAGTAAAGCACAACAATGGAAAAACCTTTGCCGGAACTGATATCGGAATGAACGTGTTAGTTCGCCCAAGCATGTACGACAGCTGGCACGATATCGAAGTAATCCGCGAAGGAAAAGTTGTAGCCCGCGATAATCTTATGGAACAGACAGTAACCGGAAACATCTGCGAAAGCGGCGACCTTCTTGCTAAGGATCGCCCACTGCCAGAAATGCAGCGCGGAGACCTTGCCTGTGTTCTCGACACCGGTGCTTACGGCTGGTCTATGTGTTCAACTTACAACAGCCGCCCACGCCCTGCAGAAGTTCTCATCTGTAAGGATGGAAGTGTAAAACTTATCCGCCGTCGCGAAACAATTGAAGATTTAATGAGACTGTTCTATAATGATTAAGATATCATTTTATTTGGAGGATAACTAAATGAAAAAGCTTATTGCAATTGCAATGATGGCTGCACTTGTATGCGCATCAACTTTCGCAGCTCCTAAAAAGAACAAGAAGGCTGCAAAGAAATCTTCAATCAAAATCGCTATGGTAACAGACTCTGGCGATATTACAGACCAGTCTTTCAATCAGACAACTTATCAGGCTTGTAAAGATTATGCTGAAGCTAACGGACTTGAGTTCCAGTATTACAAACCAGCTGGAGATTCAACTGCTGACCGCGTTGCTTCTATCGATGCTGCTTATCAGGATGGTTACAATGTAATCGTTCTTCCAGGCTTCCTTTTTGGTGAAGCTATTGTAAAGGTAGCTAAAGATTATGATGATGCAAAATTCATCGGTCTTGATATCAGCGAAGGCGACCTCGGTGGTGCTGCTGTTCCAGCTAATGTATTCTGTGCAGTTTACGCAGAAGAGCTTCCTGGATTCTTCGCAGGTTATGCTGCTGTAAAAGAAGGTTATCGTCATCTTGGCTTCCTTGGTGGTATGGCTGTTCCAGCTGTAATCCGCTATGGTTTCGGATTTGTTCAGGGTGCTAACAAGGCTGCTGAAGAGCTCAAGGTTACAGATAAGGTAACAATCGAATATGTATATGGTGGTCAGTTCTATGGTGATCAGACAATTACTGCTTCTATGGACGGATGGTACAAGAATCGCGGTGTAGAAGTTGTATTCGCTTGTGGTGGTGGAATCTGGACTTCTGCATGTGAAGCTGCTGCAAAGGTTGGCGGAAAGGTAATTGGTGTTGACGTTGATCAGACAGCTCAGATTAATGGTTACGGCGCTGGTATGTGTGTAACATCTGCTATGAAGGGTCTTGGTGCAACTGTAAACGCTGCTCTTGCTGCTGTTCAGGCTGGAAAATGGGCAGATTACTCAGGAAAGGTTGCAACTCTCGGTCTTGTTTCTGGAAATGATCTTTCTGTAAACTATGTTGGTCTTCCTACAGACACATGGACAATGAAGAACTTCTCTGAAAAAGAATACAAGAAGCTTGTTAGTGATGTATTCAACAAAAAGGTAACAGTTTCTAATGCAATCGATAAGAACCCATCTGTTGCTGTAAAGGTTAATTACTATCAGAACATAAAATAAGGCTAAAATCGAAAATCCGTTAAAAAACGAGCCGAAAGGGTCGTTTTAGGATTATCGAAAAAACGCCTCAGAGGCAAGCTGTGCTTGCCGCCCCTGCGGTGATTTCGACAGGCTCAATCACCGTAAAAAGCGTGAATTCCAAATCCGGAGTTCACGCTTTTTTTGTTTAAAACCCACTCAGTTTATAGTATAATTATTTCTTATGAGTGAAGAATACATCATTGAAATGCTTAATATTACTAAGCGTTTCCCAGGAATTGTTGCGAATGACAATATCACCCTGCAGCTTAAGAAGGGCGAGATTCATGCTCTGCTTGGCGAAAACGGAGCCGGAAAATCTACTCTGATGAGTGTCCTTTTTGGTCTTTATCAGCCGGAAGAGGGCGAAATCCATAAGAACGGAAAAAAGGTTGAAATCCGAAATCCAAACGATGCTACCGCTCTTGGAATCGGAATGGTACACCAGCACTTTAAACTCGTTGAGGTTTTTACCGTTCTTGATAATATCATTCTGGGCAGCGAAACCGTAAAAAATGGTTTTGTAGACCGCAAATCTGCCCGTGAAAAAATCATCAATCTTAGTCAGAAATATGGCCTTGCTGTTGACCCGGATGCAAAAATCGAAGACATCACCGTGGGTATGCAGCAGCGTGTAGAAATCTTAAAGATGCTCTACCGCGATAATGAGATTCTGATTTTTGATGAGCCTACTGCAGTTCTTACTCCGCAGGAAATCAAAGAGCTCATGCAGATTATGAAAAATCTTGCAGCAGAAGGAAAATCAATTCTCTTTATTACCCACAAGCTCAATGAGATTATGGAAGTTTCGGACCGATGTTCAGTTCTCTGCAAGGGCCGCTACATTGGTACAGTTGAGATTGCAAACACAAGCAAGGAAGAACTCAGCCGCATGATGGTTGGCCGCGATGTAAAGTTCACAGTAGACAAGGCACCATCCCAGCCAGGCGAAGTTATTCTTGATGTTCAGAACCTTTGCGTAGAAAGTCATCTTCATAAAAAGTTAGCTGTAAATAACGTAAGCCTTCAGGTAAGAGCCGGTGAAATTGTCTGCATTGCAGGAATCGACGGAAACGGACAGTCTGAATTTATTCAGGGACTCACGGGGCTTGAAAAACTTGCTCCACATGCTAACTCAAAAATCATTCTTGGCGGGGTAGATATCACAAAAAAATCTATCCGCGAAAGAAGCAAGGCCGGCATGAGCCACGTTCCGGAAGACCGCCACAAGCACGGACTTGTCCTGGATTACACTCTGGAACAGAACATGGTGCTTCAGCGCTACTGGGAGCCTCAGTTCCAGAAAAATCAGTTTATAAAAAATAAAGAAGTTTCTGCTTATTCGCAGGAGCTGATTGATAAATATGATGTTCGAAGCGGACAGGGAAATAAAACAATTGCCAGCGCAATGTCGGGTGGAAATCAGCAGAAGGCAATTGTTGGCCGCGAGCTGGACAAGGCACACTCACTTCTCATTGCAGTTCAGCCAACCCGTGGTCTTGACGTTGGTGCCATTGAATATCTTCATAAAGCCATTATTGCAGACCGCGATGCAGGCAAGGCCGTTCTTCTGGTTTCATATGAGCTGGAAGAGGTTTTGAATCTCAGCGACAGAATCCTTGTAATGTATGAAGGTGAAATTGTCGGAGAGCTGGATCCAGAGCAGACAACTCCGGAAGAGCTTGGACTTTACATGGCTGGTGCTAAACGTAATGTGGGCGCAGCAAAGGAGGAAGCATAAATGAGTGATACAATCAAAGAAAATAAGTTTAAGGCAATTCTTGCTTCCGATACCTTCCGTTCAATTGCTTCAGCAGTTATCTGTGCGCTTGTTGGAATTATCGTTGGCTTTATAATTCTTTTGATTATTAATGCTGAGCATGCTCCAAAGGCAATCAGTGTAATTTTGAAAAACTTTATGTACTACAGAAATAAGGGTAAAAAGCTTTACTACCTGGGCCAGACTCTGGTAAAGGCTGTACCTCTTATTCTCTGTGGTATTGCTGTTTTGTTCGCCTATAAATCAGGCCTGTTCAATATTGGTGTTGCCGGCCAGTACTGTATAGGAATTGGTATTTCATTGTGGTGCGCGCTTGCCTGGCATTTGCCATGGTGGCTTTGTTTGCTGCTGGCAGTTATTTGTGCTGCTGTATGGGCCAGTCTTGCGGGACTTCTTAAAGCCTTCTGTAATGTGAATGAAGTTATTGCGGGAATCATGCTTAACTGGATTTCACTTTATATTGTAAACGTGCTTATGCAGAATGAGCGTGTAATGAATGTTGGTAAATCTGAAACCTTCTCTATTACTCAAACTTCTCCTGGCTCGCTGCTTCCAACTCTTGGGCTGGGAAAGCTTTTTCATGATAACGAATATGTTTCAATTGCAATTCCGCTTACAATTGTTGTGGCAATTTTAATCAACATTGTTTTGAAGAAGACTGTGCTTGGTTATGAGCTTCGTGCAACAGGTTTGAACAAGCACGCAGCAAAATATGCCGGTATGAAAGACAAGAAAAACCTGATTTTGACAATGGCAGTTTCCGGCGCAATTGCCGGCCTTGCTGCAGCTCTTTTCTATCTGACTGATGTTCAGCCCTGGAAGACCAGCTCGACAGTTCCTGCTATGGGCTTTAACGGAATTGCGGTTGCCTTCCTTGGTGAGCTTAATCCAATCGGCATAATCTTCTCGGGCTATTTTATTCAGCACATCACTCAGGGCGGAAGCTTTATCGATACAAAATATTTTAATCCTCAGATTGCGGATTTGATTTCATCTATCATCATTTATTCGTGTGCCTTTATGTTCCTGTTTAAGACTCAGCTTTCAAAGCTCTTTGACAGAAAAAAGAAAGGCGAGAGCAAGTAGGGGGAGGAAGCTATGTTACTTATTCAATATACTTTGATTTATGCTTCGGTTTTGATTTTTGTTGCCATGGGCGGTATGTTCAGTGAACGCAGTGGAGTTATAAATCTTGGACTGGAAGGAATTATGGTAATGGGGGCTCTTGGTGGTGCTTTTGTTTTATATAGCATGCCTGTGGGAACTCCGGCCCTTGTGATTATTCTGCTCACGATTCTTGCCAGTGTGCTTTTTGGAATGCTGTATTCTTTGTTCCTTGCAGTTGCGGCTATTAATTTTAAGGCTGATCAGACTTTGGTTGGTACGGCTATGAATATGCTGGCTACCGCCGCTGCGGTGGTTATTGTTAAGGCTTTTAATAATGCGAGGTCGGATGGTACAAATCCTTCGGCAATTCTTGATTACATCGCTAACCGCAAGGTTTTCCTGATTGGTGATTTCAATATTTATATGATTCTGACAGTGATTCTAGTTGCTGCCGCTTATGTAATTTTGAAGAAAACCCGATTCGGTTTGCGTCTCATGGCTTGCGGTGAACATCCTCAGGCAGCAGACAGCCTTGGTATTAATGTTTACAAGATGCGCTATGCAGGCGTTTTGATTTCCGGTTTCTGTGGTGGAATCGGCGGAATCATTTATATCTCTGCTGCCAATTCACAGTGGGATTTTATGTACGGTGTTGCCGGCGCGGGCTTCCTTGCCCTTGCAGTTATGATTTTTGGGCAGTGGAATCCTTTGCGTATTGCGGCCAGTGCACTCTTGTTTGGTGCCTTCCGTGCTGTTGCAGATACTTATTCTGCTTTCGACGCACTGATTCATCTTGTTCCTGGTGATGTTTACAAGATGCTGCCATACATAATTTCGCTTATTGTACTTGCCTTTACTTCAAAGAAATCTCGTGCTCCAAAGGCTGAGGGTATTCCTTATGATAAGGGGACACGCTAGTTCCACAGAAAATACGGTGGTTGAGTGACCGCGAAGCGGGCGTATGCATAGTGCGCGCAAGCGCACTAGAAAATAATTTCCTTGAATGCAAACGATACGAAGCATCGTATCGAAACCACCGAAGAACATCTGTCATACACGGCGTGACCAGTGAATCTGTAAAAACTTGATTTTCTGTGTTATAATAATTGTATGACAGACAGTGAGTTAAAAAACTTAAAAGACAACCTCTGGCACGCCGCCGATGTTCTTCGTGCAGGTGCCCACTTAGCAGCAAACAAATACGGACAGCCAATTTTAGGCTTAATCTTCCTCCGCTATGCAGACATTCTTTACAAACAGCACAAAGCAGAAATAGAAGCCGAATATAATAAATCAAAAGGTACACGAGCCGAAAAATCCATAAAAGACATTTCAATCAAATACTGTGGTTTTTACCTTCCGCCAGAAGCTTACTACACAACAATTAACGATGCGCCCGATGATGCAAACAAAGCAACCCTCGTAAAAAAGGCAATGGAAGCCATAGAACGGGAAAATGAAAAGATGGATGGCGTTCTTCCAAAAGAAGTGTACGGTCAGCTTGTGCCCGAAGAAGAACCGGAACTTCTTTCCAATATCATGCGCATCTTTATGGATATTCCGGAAAACATCAGCGTAGACCTCTTTGGCGAAATCTACGAATTCTTCCTTGGTGAATTTGCCCTTCAAGAAGGAAAAGACGGAGGAACCTTCTATACACCGGCAACCGTTGTCCGCTACATGGTAGAAGTTCTCCAGCCAGAAAATGGCGAAAAGAAAATCCTGGACCCTGCATGTGGTTCTGGCGGTATGTTTGTACAGGCAGCCCGCTTTATGCACCGCCACAACAAAGCTTCTAATGAAGTAATGAAGTTCCGCTGCTATGGTGTAGAAAAAGAACCTGACACCGTAAAACTTGCAAAAATGAATCTTCTTTTGAACAATGTTCGCGGCGAAATTGTAGAAGCAAACTCTTTTTATTCAGACCCGCACAACGCAGTAGGCAACTTTGATTATGTAATGGCAAATCCGCCTTTCAACGTAGACGAAGTTGTGTACGACAAAGTAAAAGACGACCCCCGCTTTAACATCTACGGTGTTCCAAAGAACAAATCAAAAACCGCAAAAAAAGGCAGCGACAAAAAAGAAACCGTTCCAAATGCAAACTATCTTTGGATAAGTTATTTTGCAAGCTCCCTCAACGCAAAAGGAAAAGCAGCCCTTGTTATGGCAAACTCCGCAAGCGATGCCGGCGGTTCAGAACTGGAAATCCGCAAAAAGATGATAGAAGAAGGAATCATCAGCCAGATGGTAACCCTTCCAAGCAATATGTTTTCTTCCGTTACCCTTCCTGCAACCCTCTGGTTCTTTGACAAACAGAAAACTCGAGACGAGCAGAAAAAAGACAAAATCCTTTTTATAGATGCCCGCTCAATCTTTACCCAGGTAGACCGCGCTCACAGAAAGTTCAGCGACGAGCAGATAAAAAATTTGGGAATCATCACCCGGCTTTACAATGGCGACACCCAGGTTTTTAAAGACCTCATATCAGAATACACCGCCGCCCTTAAAGCCGCACCAGAAACAAGCGATGACAAAGAAGTAAAAACAAAAGCCTACTGGCAGTCACAGATCGACTGGCTCAACGAACGCTTCCCAAACGGAACCTACACCGATGTAATAGGTCTCTGCAAAGCAGCCAGCATAGAAGGTGAAGACGGCGTCCGCGATCAGGATTATTCCCTCAACGCCGGCCGCTACGTAGGAGTTGTAATTGAAGACGATGGCATGACCGAAGCTGAGTTCAAAGCCAAAATGCTGGGTCTCAACAACGAGCTTACCGGCTTAAGCAAAGAAGCCGCAACTCTGGAAGCTAGAATAGCAGCTAATTTGAAGGAGTTGTTTAACTGATGGCAAAAAAGAATTCAATTAAACTTTTTGAAGATAAACTTGTCCGCTCTGTTTGGGATGAAGAAAAAGAAGAGTGGTTTTTCTCGGTAAATGATGTGGTTCAGATTTTAACCGACTCAACAAATGTAACTGACTACATCAAAAAAATGCGCAAACGCGATGAAGAACTTGGCAAAGGGTGGGGACAAATTGTCACCCCCCTTTCAGTTCAAACGGCTGGAGGAAAGCAGAAAACAAATTTTACCAACACACAAGGCCTTTTCCGCATAATACAGTCTATTCCATCAAAAAAGGCAGAACCATTCAAACAGTGGCTTGCCAAAGTTGGGGCGGAACGTTTAGACCAATTGCAAGACCCGGAGCTTTCAATAAAACAGGGCTTGGAAGATTACCGCAGGCTTGGCTATTCTGACGACTGGATTAACCAGCGTTTAAAGTCCATCGAAATACGAAAAGACCTTACAGACCAGTGGAAAGAACACAATGTAGAAGAAGGCGTTCAATATGCAGCCCTCACAGATATAATTTATCAGGCATGGGCTGGCAAAACAGCAAAAGAATACAAGAAGTTCAAAGGTCTAAAAAAAGAAAATCTCCGCGACAACATGACAAACGAAGAGCTTGTCTTGAACATGCTGGCAGAGCTTTCTGCTACAAGTATAACAAAGGCAAAGAATCCGCAAACTCTGGAAGAAAATGCCCTTTGCGCCCACGAAGGCGGAACTGTTGCAGCCGTAGCTCGTCGAGAACTTGAAAGCAAAACAGGCAGAAGCATCGTTACGCCTCTTAATGCAAGAGATTATTTTGAAGCGCAGATTGAATCAAAAAAGGAGCAGCTTTATCTTCCTGTCAGAAATTTTATTTTGGGGACAGGACTTTCATTTGGATTCAGCAATGAAAAGCTCCGGGTTCCATATAAAGATTCTTACTTTGTAATTGACCAGCTTTATTATCACATTCCGACCAGAAGAAATGTTCTGTTAAAGATTTTGCGAAAGAATCTGACGCAAAAGGAAAAAGAAGAGTTTAAAGAACAAATACAATTTTTCAATAGAAAAGATAAGCGTGAAGGAGAAAATAACGCAGTCGGGCTTCTTTTTATAATCGGTGAAAAGCAGGTAAGCATAGACTATGTTCTACCAGAAGAAAACTGTAAAAGTGCCAGTGAGTTAGGACTTCCTTCGCCAGAGGTTTTTGATTCGTATCTACAGAAAAGTCTTGCTGATTTGAGGATGAATTGAAAATGTAGATTGAAAAGTTGAAAAAAAAAATAAGTAGGGCGTTCCCGCCGCTTCGCGTCGGTCGGGCTTTTCGGGGTTCCGCTATCGCTTCATTCTCGCTTCGCGAGAACGGCTACGCCGCCCCTACAATCCCTAACGTAGGGAGCGAGTCTCCGAGTAGCTATGCTGCGAAGGCGTATGAAAGCTCGCAGGCGGGTAGAATTGTCACACGGATTCGAGCCGCCTAACGGCGTCTCTGTGAAAACTGTCATCCTGAACTTGTTTCGGGATCTATGAAAGAGAATGAACTATATGAATATGAAAAAACTAGGAAAGTATTGTAAAATTATCTCTGGTTATGCCTTTAAATCTAATGATTTATCTGAGGGCACAGAAATACCTGTTATAAAAATTGGAAATATTAGTAATGGCAATGATGTTATAATTGATTCTTCAACACAATATGTTTCAAGTGATTTTTTATCCATAGATGAAAAATATCATATAAAAAAAGGTGATGTGTTAATCTCTCTTACAGGGAGTCATATTAATCAACCAAACTCAATGGTTGGAAGAAGTTGTAGAAATTTTTCAGATACAGAGTTCTTATTAAATCAACGCGCTGGTAAAGTTATTCCTAATGAAAATGCAGATAAAAACTATTTATATTATTTATTGAATACAGAATCATTTAAATATTCTATTTGCAATAGAGCATATGGGGCGGCTAACCAAGCAAATGTAAGTCCATCAGATATTGAAAATATAAAATGGAACTTTCCCCCTCTCCCCACCCAACAAAAAATCGCCTCAATACTATCAGCCTACGACAACCTCATACAAAACTACAAAAAGCAGATAGAAGCCTTGCAAACCACCGCAAGCGAACTCTACAAAGAATGGTTCGTCCGCTTTCGCTTCCCCGGCTGGCAAAATGCAAAGTTCGAAAATGGAATACCTGAGGGGTGGAAGGTTGAGAAACTATTTGATGTTGCAAAAATTATTTATGGTTATCCTTTTAATTCAGACGAGTTTTGTGATGACAGTACATTAAATCCAGTAGTAAGAATCAGAGATATTTTAGATAATCATACCGACACTTACACATCAGAATCTTGTGATGAGAAATATTGGATAAATCCAAACGAAATGTTAATCGGAATGGATGGAATATTCCATATGAGTTTGTGGACAGGAGAAAGAGCTCTGCAGAATCAGCGAACTGTACGCGTTACTTCAAAAATAAAGAATCTTAGTAATTACTATTTATATTTTTCTTTGTATCCGCAAATCAAAGCCCTTGAACAAATGATTGTAGGAACAACAGTTGCACATTTAGGTGATAAACACTTAAAGAAAATTACAATACTTGTTCCAGCAGATAAGATCCTAAAAATGAGTTATGAAAAACTCGAGCCAATGATGAATAGAATATATTCTTTACAGCAACAAATCACCAACCTAACCCAACAACGCGACCTCTTATTACCACGCCTCATGAGCGGCAAACTGGAGATAAAATAATTAATCTTGAAATAGATGAAAAACATTTTATGGTTTTATTAGATGAGTTTATGAAAGATATAACAGATAAATAAAATAGTTGGAGAATTGCCAAAATGGAAAATCTAGATTTACTGGTTAAACAATTAATTACTCTTCCAAATGAAACTGATTGGCTGGAATTTAAGCATAACAATTTTGATCCAGAAATGATTGGAAAAGATATAAGTGCTTTAGCAAATTCTGCGACATATCGAGGAAAAGAACAGGCTTACATGATTTGGGGCATTGATGATATAAGCCATGAAATTAAAGGAACAAATTATAATCGGTTTTCGAAATTGAAGGGGAGTCAAGAAATAGAAAGTTGGCTTAGAAATCTTCTTTCAAAAAATGCCGACTTTGAATTTGATGACACAGAAATTGAAGGTAAAAAAATCGTAGTGCTTGTTATAAAAAGAACAACGGGGCAACCTGTTACATTTAGGAAAGATGCGTATATCAGAATCGGCTCCTACACAAAACCTATTAGAGATTATCCTACACAGGAAGCTCAACTTTGGGACAAACTGCGACTTACAAATTTTGAGACACAAGCTGCAAAATCAGAAATAAAAAAGGGAGATATTTTTTCATTTTTAGATTTCTCTGAATATTTTGAACTTCAAAATATTACTGTGCCATCAAATCAGGATGGAATTTTGCATTACGCATTAGAAGATAAAATCGTAGTAAAACAAGATAATGGCTTATATTCTATTACAAATTTAGGGGCATTACTTTTTGCAAAGAGAATAGAAGATTTTCCTTCTGTTAGCAGAAAATCAATTCGTTTGATTCAATATGAAGATGACACAAAACTTAGAATTCTGAAGGAATATAGCGGACATAAAGGTTATGCGGTTGGTTTTGAAGGTTTAATGCAATACTTAGAAGCTTTATTACCATCCGAAGAGGTGATTACAGAGTCTGTACGAAAAACAGTAACAAAATATCCTATGGTTGCTCTTCGTGAAATTATGGCAAATGCACTTATACATCAGGATTTTACGATACCTGGTTCAGCACCATTGGTAGAAATTTTCGGAAATAGAATTGAAATTACAAATCCAGGTACACCTCTTATCGATATTAAGCGAATTATCGATAATCCACCAAAATCAAGAAATGAAATTCTTTCCTCATTAATGAGAAGACTAAAGTTATGCGAAGAATTAGGTTCTGGCTGGGATCGTATAACTATTGAATGTGAATTAAAACATTTGCCAGCGCCGAAAATTGTTCTATATGAAGAAAATACTAGAGTAATTCTTTATTCAAATCTTTCTTTTAATAATATTCCAATCGAAGATAAATTATGGTCAGTTTATTTACACGCATGCCTGCAATACTTAAAAGGTGAACATCTAACAAATCAGTCTTTAAGAGAAAGATTTGGTATTGAAGAAAAAAACAAAGCTATTATTTCCCGCTTAATTGCAGATGCTGTTTCTAAAAATCTTATAAAGGTTTTTGATGAGACAACTGCTCCAAGATATAAAAGTTATGTTCCGATTTGGGCATAATTTTAAGTTGATGATAAGTTGATAGAATTTAATTTCTAGTGGTGTTTATTCATAATAAATCAAAAGATAACACTAGATATAGTTATAAGCTAAATAATTTAAGTTGACGGCAAGTTGATAACTAGTTTAGCAGGACAGAATATGTAAATATTCATGTTATGCACAGGATTTTGGGAAATTTGCGCATGATTTCATTTCGCAAAATCGCAAT
>JAEDCY010000016.1 GCA_016293915.1 Treponema sp.
ATTATACACCTTATTAGCTTTGCTGTTTTAGTCCAAGTTGCGGTTAGGCATTACATAGAAGAGTGGAGTGGTGTATAAAAAATGAAGAACTTTATTTATGAACTGTTTTTTTTATTGAGTTTATTTGTCTGTCTTTGCAGTTGTTCTACAAAGAATGTGTCACCAAAAATGATAAAGATAAAAAATGATGATTTGAATATTCTGATTTCAGAAACATTGGTAACGATGAAAGATTTCAAGGAATATATTGTTGCAAATAATATCAAAACTGTAGAAGATTTTGAATCCAAAAAAATACGAAGCCGCGATATATATTATGAAATGAAATTTAATGATGATTGGCCTGTATGGGATGTTTCATGGCGAGAAGCTGCAGATTATTGTAACTGGTTGAGTATAAGATCTGGATATAAGCCTTGTTACATTTTTAGTGAAGAAAATAAAAAGTCATCTTCTTGTATAATAACTATAGATAAGACTGCCAATGGATATAGAATGCCATATTTAAGGGAATTAATTATTCTTTCAGGAATAAAAGATGGGCTTACAAAAGAGAAGTATGAAAAGGAAAATCTTTGTAATATGGAACAAGATATAAATGAAACTGTTGCCCGACCGGTTTATGAAGGAAAAATGAATGATTACGGTGTTTATGATATTTTAGGAAATCTTGCGCAGTATTGTAATGATTACTATTTAAAGGATTATGACTACTTTGATTATTCTTTATCTCCATTTGGTCCAGATGTATATACTCCTGATCCTGATCAAGTATATTATAACAGTATACTAACACCAGTTAGGTGTTATATGGGTGGTTTTTGGTGTGATACATATGAAAGTTTTAGCAAAAGGATAATTATGAATGTAAATGAACGATCAACCGAATTTGCAGGAATCAGATTGGTTAGACAGTTGAAATAAGATTAATTTTCAAATATTTAGTCTATTGAAATGTTTTTACTCTTCTTTAGGAGAATTTATATGAAACGAATTATTTTTATTATAATCATGCTGAATTCTTTTTTTCTGTTTAGTCAAGAACAAGAAAGAATTGTAAGCAGTTTGTTTTCAAACGCGGGTGGAGACTTTTCATGGTATTTCAGTAAAAATTATATTGAAATATCAACTTATTCAGATGACACAGGTCTTAAGGAAGAAAAATTTCCATATTCTTATGAAAAGAAAGACCGATTGTTGTAAATTTTGACATTACTGTCATTTCTATATATCAAGATAGTCAAGATCAATATAATTATGAGGTTACATTTAAATGAAAACAAAGACTATTATTTTTTTTATTATTCTACTATTTTCTAAGTTATATGCAGAGAACCAAAAGACGTTTCTTCATTTTGATGGGAGAGAAGGGGAGATAATAAATGCAATATCTGACGGAGTTATTAAAGATTTAGGATTCGATGAAGAAAAAGGAATGTTTGTAACTGTGAATTATGAAGAACTAGGAATGTCAGTAACTTATTGTAATTTGAACTCTTTTTTCGTGAAAAGAAGACAACATATCAAAAAGGGGGAAAAGATTGCTACAATAGGTATGACAGGAAATGTTGCAAACGCTGGTGTAAATTTATCAATTGAGATAGATGATAACATATTTCTTTTTTCTAGATAATTAAACAAAAACACCGGCCTATATGAGCCGGTGTTTTCATAAGATCTAATCTTATCAAGATACTAATCAGCACTTAATCCAGACAAGCATCCAGATTCTTGCTGATTTCTTCTTTGTTCAGGTGACGGCCGATGATTACCATTTTGATCATGCGGTCGCCGACTTTTTCATCCCAGTCTTTTTTCATTTCTGGTTCTTCGGCAAGAACGCGCTGCTGCTCTGCAGGTGGGCATGAGGCAAGCCAGTTTCCAGAATAGCCGGCTTGAATCTGGCGGCCAGAAGTTTCAAGTACGTAAGCCATATCTTCTTCATCGCTGAACCAGATTACGCCCTTTGAACGGATGATGTTGCGAGGCCACTTTGAAGCAAACTCATCGAGCTTCTGTCGGTTGAATGGACGGCGGCGATAGTAAACAAATGAACCGATTCCGTATTCGTCTTCACTTTCACCTTCGTGCTTATGCTCGTGATGGTGATGGTGTCCGTGATGGTCGTGATCGTGTTCATCATCATCATCATCATCATGGTGGTGATGTTCATGTTCTTCATGGTCGTGATGATGTTCATGCTCGTCGTGATCATCGTCATCATCATCTTCTGCATCGTGCTCTTCGAGAGCTTTTACCCAGCCGGCACTTGAATAAACTGTTTCAAAATCAAAGCGGTCTGTTCCAATAATTTCTTCTACCGGAACATCACAGCGTGTAGTTTCAATAACCTTAACTGTTGGCTGAATCTTATTGATTACTGCGCGAACCATCTTCATCTGTTCGTCTGTTACAAGGTCGCGTTTGTTTACAATCAAAGTTGAACAGAACTCAATCTGCTGAATCAAAAGTGATTCGATATCTTCTTCATCAATATCTTTCTTAAGAAGAGCTTTTCCTTCATCAAATTCATCAACAAGACGACTTGCATCAACAACACCAACAACGTTATCAAGTCTTCCAATTTCAATTTGTTCGATTGCCTGAGCAATTGGCATAGGCTCACAAACACCGCTGGCTTCAATCATGATATAGTCGAACTTTCCGCTCTTCATCAGGTTTTCAATCTGATTTACCATATCGCTTTTAAGAGTACAGCAGATACAACCATTTGTAAGTGGAACAAGGCTGCTAGAATCTTCTATTTTTGCTTCTTTTGAAATAAGACGTTCATCAACGTTTACTTCACCAATATCGTTTACGATTACGGCAACTTTATAGCCTTTCTGATTTGTAAGAACGCGGTTAAGAAGAGTAGTCTTTCCCGCTCCAAGATATCCGCACAAAAGTGTAATTGGAATCTTTTTATCTGACATAATTTAATACCTCACAAAATATACAATTAAATATAATAAAAAATCCATCTAAAGTATAGTTTTTTCTATATATGAATATCAAAAATGTGCTATAATAAAAAAATGAAACGAAAGAGAATCTGTCTTGTTACTATTTCTCCTGAATCTGAATATACCAGCCGCATTATGAAGGGAGTTTTTTCTCAATGCAAAAGATACGGATATGATGTTGTTGTCGTTTCTGCACTGGTTTCTGTTTGTAATTATTATAAGAACTATCTTCAGGGCGAACTGAATATCTATAATATAATTAATTTTGATCTTTTTGATGGTTTTATCATTACACCTATCCCTATGACAGAAGATCAGAATATGATCCTTTATGATAAACTGCTTGCTCTGTTTTCAAGCTGTACTAAGCCAGTTATTGCTCTTGATAAGAAATTTGGTGATTTTCCGGTTATTTATACTGATGATAAAACACCTTTCAATAAAATTACTGAACATCTGATAAAAAAACATGGCTGCCGTGATTTTGACATTTTAAGCGGTCCGGATGATTCTCCTCTTACAAATATGAGGCTTAACGGAATCCTCGAAGTTCTTAATTCTTTTAATATTCCAACGGACGAAAACCGGATTTTCCGTGGAGATTACTGGTATCTTGGCGGTGAACAGCTTGCAGACCGCTATATTTCCGGTGAACTAGATCTTCCTGATGCTGTTATTTGTCTTTCTGATCATATGGCACTTGGTCTTATCAATAAACTTGAAAAGAATAATATAAAAGTTCCAGATGATGTTATTGTTACCGGTTTTGGAGCTGTCAGAGAAGCTGCAATCAATACACCACCTCTTACTTCTTATGTTCCGTACCAGGCAAAGACCGGTGCTGAAGGTGTAAATTATTTACGTACGATAATTGATCCTGCTGCTTCCATTGTCCCTTATGTTGAAAAAGAAGATTTGAATCTTAAAATTGGTGCTTCCTGTGGTTGTGATGAAGATTTTTCATATACACGGGCCTTCTTCCCTGGAGATTCTGCAGGTATAAAATATAATTACAATGACAGTTCTGTGTGGGATAATATAAATATGACAATGCTCCAGGAATCTTATATGGCAGAAATCCTTACTGGCTCAGAAACTCCCGAAGTTTGTCTTGGAAAGATTTACGAATCAAAATATCTTCTTAAACCTTATAAACGTTTTTATATCTGCTTAAACGATGACTGGTTGAATACCGATGCTGATTTTTCTGAAGGGTATAGTAACAGAATGCTGCTTGCAATATCAGCGCATAACGGTTCAAAACTTCATGGCTGGAGTCATCATGTTTTTATTGGAGAGGGAAGGGAACGATATTTTAACAGAAAATCTATGCTTCCTGCTTTAGAAGAAGAACCAAAAGAAACCTTTAAAGAACCTCAGGTTTATTATTTTGCGCCTCTTCATTTTGGAAAGATAAGTCTTGGCTATGTAGTTTTACAAAATGATTTAAGCCTTCCAGGTCATGTTGGTCAGGTTTTCAGAAATTATATCCGCAATATAAATAATGCGCTTGAGATGAGCAGGACAAAGTATCGTTCAATTTATCTTTCTGAGCATGATGCAATGACAGGTCTAAGAAATCGTCGTGGCCTTGAAAATTCAATCGAAGCTAAAATATCAGAAGCTGAAGAGGGAGCAAAGATTTTTGCAATTGTTGCTGATATGGATAACTTGAAAAAACGAAATGATAATTACGGTCATTCTGAAGGTGATAATGGAATTTCTCTTGTAGCAAATGCAATCCGCAGTATTACGGACGACAACGAAATATGTGTCCGCGGTGGCGGCGACGAATTTTTTATTCTCGGTGTCGGAGACTATACCGAACAGCAGCTGAGCGAAAAAGTTGCTCGCTTCAGGGGGTATCTGGAAACGGCCAATGAAGCGTTGTCGATTCCGGTTGAAGCAAGTATCGGCTATAGCCTTATGCCACTGGATAAAAAAGAAGGCTTCCAGGTAGTGCTGGACAAAGCAGATGCAAGGATGTATGAAGATAAGCGCAGTAAAAAATCTCAAAGGGTTAAAACATGAAACGTATTATAACCGTACAGGATATTTCCTGTGTTGGTAAGTGCTCTCTAACAGTTGCACTTCCAGTTATCTCGGCAATGGGAGTAGAAGCATGTGTCCTTCCAACAGCTGTTCTTTCTACACATACAGCATTCAAAGGTTTTACATTCCGTGATCTTACAGGAGATATTTCCTCTATTACAAATCACTGGAAGCAGGAAAAAATTACTTTTGATGCAATTTATACTGGCTACCTTGGCTCTTTTGAACAGATAGAACTTATGCAGACTTTTATAAAAGATTTCGGTGATGGCGGAACCCGTGTAATTGTAGATCCATGTATGGGAGATAACGGTTCGCTATATTCCGGATTTACAAAGGATTTTGCTGCTGCAATGGCAAGTCTCTGCTCAAAAGCCGATGTTATTGTTCCTAATCTTACTGAAGCAAGTTTTATGCTTGGTATTCCTTATGTTTCACAAGGTTATACTAAAGAATATATAGAAGATTTAATACAAAAGCTTTCTGAACTTGGGGCGCGGAAAATTGTTCTTAAAGGTATTTCTTTTGATGATAAAAAACTTGGTATTGCAACTTATGATTCTCAGACAGAAAAAATAACCTGGTATTTTCACGAAAAAATGCCTCAAAATTTTCACGGCACCGGAGATATTTTTGCCAGTGTTCTTACAGGGGCTCTTGTACGCGGTCTCACAATAGAAAAAGCCTGCCGGCTTGCGGCAGACTTCGTAGTAGAGTCAATAAAAGCCACCCTAAGTCATAAAGATTATAATTGGTATGGAGTTGATTTTGAGTCAGCCCTGCCATTTCTTATTTCGCAGATTTCTGATAACTAGCTCGTATTCCGTCGGCAAACAGTTTGTTCTGATCTTTGCGTTCCGGTACAGAGAACTGAGGTTTGCCATCTGCATCAGAAACACGCCAGATGTGCATAGGATCTGTTGTGTAAGCAGGGCTTCCCGGATTATTAATCCACCAGTCAAGAACAGCTATGAAACACAGTGTGTATTTAAGCAGGTTTGCGTTGTTCGCTGTAGTGTTTGCAGTTTTGTTCTGAGCGCCAAGCAATACATCAAGTCTCTTAGATACTTCGTTAGGAATATCAAACTTATAATGCTCCCACGGATTTTCGATGAGTGAACAGGTTGCTTTAGCAGCCGCTTTCTGATCACATTCATTAATTACAAGTGTAAAGAATTTTCTTGCAAAGTCTGTACGGTGGAAAAGCGGACGGTATTTGCTTTCATCTGTAGGATGCTCAAGCAGAAGCTGTTCAAACTTAAAGTTAGGCATGTAATGATAAGTAGTCTGCCATAAAAGCGAAGTAATCATTTTCTTACCGATGTGAGACTTATCAAAATCAGGCTGAGAATAAACCGAGTTTACAAGGTCGCAAAGAGGCTCACAATATAACTGTTCGAATGTATCTTCACGATATGCAGACCAGTCATCCATAATTGCCGTAATATTATCAGCTCCTTTTTTCTGTTCAGCAGGCTCTGCAAATCTGATGTTGCGGCAGCCCTGGAAACAGTCTTCGATAATATGCTGAAGTACACAAATTACCTGAATAGGATTTTCTGGTGAAAGAATGTTGAAGCCGTCTTTGAAATGGAAAAGAGGCTGAAAGTAAGGATACAAATCCGGATGTTCATCAAGACGGTCAAAGCCGGCATCCGGGAACATCTGATTCAAAATTTTAAGACCAGTTATTACAGTAGAATCTTTAATTCCTTTTTCTGGAGGCGGAGCTTTAGCCTTCTTCTCTTCTGGAGCAGGCTCTTTTGGTTTTTCCGGCAGAAGCAGGTCGAATTTATGAAGACCAACAAATTTAAGAATTTCTCCAACCTTTGAATTGAAGAAAGTTGGATAAACTTCATAACTATCAGAACACATCCTCATAAGAAGAGGGTAGAGTTTTTTGATTACTTCTGTTTCGATGTAAAGCCATTCAGTAATAGCCTGCTTTGCAAACTGCGAAAGCTTGTCTTTTGGAGAATCCGGATATGCTGCTTCATCAGCATAGATCTCTTTAATCAGCTTTGGAATCTTTGTATTTCCGTAATAATATACAGTAATAAGTGGTTTATAAATTGCACGAACAAGAGGAATCAAATCAGCAACAATAAGAGGCTCTGTAATTCCCTGTAAGTTGATATACTCAACCTTAATAGGCTGCATTGCCCAGCCGGCAACATTTCGTAAGAACTTAAACTTAGATTCTGTTCCGCTTGCAATTTTTGCTTTATAAGTAGAAGGAGCAATCTGAATCAGAGTTTTTATTACGGTGATAAAAACTTCCATGTGCTCTGTGGCCTGTTTTATCGTATATTCATAAAACTCGGGTACAATTTTTTCCATTCCGTTTTTCTGGAAAGAACGGATAAAATTGAATACTCCGTAATTCGGTTTGATTTTATATTCACTGGACATCATTAATTTGTCCATAAGCCCTGCTGCTTTCTTTGAAATTACAGGTAAATCTTCCTTTCTTCTTCTTGACGCACTTGATACGCCCATTCCACCAACTCCTGAATTTCCTGATCCAGCACCGTTTCTGCCCGCAGAACCACCGGCACCTCCGCCTGGCTGTCTTACTATTCTTCCAGCTTTGCCCGAAGCTCCGCCGCCCCCAGAGGTTGTGCGTTCATAAAGAACCTCTCCTCCAAGTTTTTTTGCCATGTCTGCAGCATCTCTATCACTGATTTCACCAATATTTTTTCTAGTCTTGTCCAGAGTTCCCGGAGCCCAGTCTGCGGTTCCATTAATTTTTTCAGCCATATTTCCTCCGAATCTACTTAAAGCCTCAGCATACCTTTGTAAAGCATACCAGGAAAGTTTTTAAGAATTATTTTTTCGCCATCCGTTGTAAGAAGTACACCCTCAAAGGTGCCATACATTGTATGGTAATTAGTTCTTAAAGCAATAAGATTTAGCGTTCGAGAATTTACCGAAAGTGGGGTAAAGGTTAAATCTACCATGCTTTCGGTATCCTGTATAATCCAGTTCTTGTCAATTCCAAAAGGATGAGTCATATAAACCGAAGGAAGAGCTGTCTGTTTTCCGTCTACAACCAGAACATTACAGTTGTAGGAATCAGAATCTGCTGCATCCATATTTGAAGTTTTCAGATAAAAAACAATTTTCTTATTTTTGACGTTTCCGATTCCATATACACAGGAAGCTTTTGAATGGAATTTATAATAAGCTCTGTTCAAAATCATCATGCCAAGACCGTTACTGTCTTCAGTTTTTTCATCATTTACAGCAACATGTCCGGAAACATTCATTGAAGAAAACCATGTTGCACTGCATCTTGAAGAAGCTGGTGAAGGACATACAAAAAGTGCATCCGTGTGCATATCATCCTGCATAGGTGAATACATATAACCTTCTGCGTTCGGACGTGCACTATCTCCTTTTACCTTAAAAGCAAGCGCATGATGTTTATGCTGTCGTCCCCAGGAAATCTTTATATAGCGTGATTTTCTGTAGCAGGCACAAATACCGCGTGTTGTCAAAACCGGAACAAAGCGGCGACGCGACGGCATGATAGTATGATATACATATTTCTTGCCGGTCGATTTATTCCAGAAAATTATTTCACCAAGTCCTATAACCTTAAAATCATAAAACTGTGATAATCCAATATAGTCGTTAAGAGAAAATACAAAGTCCAGTCGGCTTTTTATTCTGAGGTTAGATATAATAGAAGGAACCGGAACTCCAGCATAAGGTGCTCTCATTCCCCTGATGTCTGTTTTAGGGGAGACTCCATTAAACGAGCCGAAATGCGCCTTGCCGTTTTGTACCAGATGTTCTGGCGGTTCACTAAACTGCCGTGAATACATTCTTCTATTATAAATCAATTTTTCATAAAAAACAATTCAAATAAAAATCAGATAAATTGTAAGTTCGGGGGCTCTCGTGAAAAAATGGCAGGCTCCCGCAGGTATAGGATACGAACATGCTCGCTTTCCCTTTTTTGTGTAAGAATCCTGCGGTTTTTGCAGGCAAAAATCCTCGGATTCTTTTTATGGCTAAGCGCCAAAAAGCTCAAGAGGCAGTCCGTATCCTCTACCTGCTCCGCCTGCCATAATTATCGTGGAAGACCCCGAACTTAAAATAATTGTTTGTCATATTATGAAAACCGATTTATAATTTCAGTTAGCAAGTTTTTACTTCACGGAGGTTTGTTATGTCTATTAAGTGTTTTTCGCTCGGTGCTGCAGAAGAAGTTACTGGTTCCAAGCATATTTTTCAAATTGATGACAGAATGTTTATGATAGATTGTGGTTCCTTTCAGGGAAAACGAAAGGAGTCGGATGAAAAAAATCGTAATTTTGATATTGACCATGAGCGTCTCGAGTCTGTAATTCTTACACACGGACATCTCGACCACTGTGGACTTTTACCGCTGCTTACCCGCAAAGGCTACAGTGGAAATATCTATGCAACCCCTGCAACCCGCGATATTGCAAACCTTGTAATGATGGATTCTGCCCGCATTCAGGCTCACGATGCTGAATTCCTTGGTAAGCAGGCACGTAAAAAGGGCGAAAAGTTTACCTGGAAGCCTCTTTACGACGAAAATGACTGTGTTGCGGCTGCAAATCAGATTGTATCTCTTTCTTATAACCGCAAAATGTATATTGCTCCTGATGTTCAGCTTGAATTTTTTGATGCCGGCCACATTCTGGGGTCTGCTTTTGCCAATGTGACAATCAATCCAAATCCAAAAGAGCCGGAAAAAGAAACCCGTCTGCTCTTTACTGGTGATATAGGTCGTAAGTGTAAGCCAATCATCCGTAATCCTGCAACAGATATGCCGGCTCCGGATTATATTTATCTTGAATCGACTTATGGTAACAAGCTTCACGACAATCATGATCTTGCAATGAAAGAACTTATAAGAATTGTCCGCGATGCCTGTGCAAAAAAAGGAAAAATCATAATTCCTTCATTCGCAATTGAGCGTGCTCAGGAGCTTGTTTTCTATTTACATCTGCTTACAGATCAGAAAAAAATCCCTGTTGTTCCTATTTATGTTGATTCACCTATGGCAAGCAATGCAACTTCAGTATTCCGTGTACACCCTGAATGTTACGATGAAAGTGTAAACGAAGCCTTTCTCAAGCATCATAAAAATCCGTTCGGTTTCAATTCTTTGATTTATACTACCAGCGTAGAAGACTCAAAGGCCCTCAATAAAAAAGAAGGTCCTATGATTATCATTTCCGCTGATGGAATGTGTGAAGCAGGCCGTGTTCTCTATCATCTTGCTAACGAAATCTCTAATCCTCGTAATACAATTATGATTGTAGGCTACATGGCAGAAAATACTCTTGGCCGACGCATTTTTGAAGGCCAAAAGGAAGTTACCATTCTTGGTGACAAGTATAAGGTAGAAGCAAAGGTTGAAAAGTGTAACGGTTTTTCTGCCCATGCTGATTATTCTGAGATGATTGAATGGCTTGGCGAAATTGACACAAGCCGCCTCAAAAAAATCTTCCTTATTCATGGAGAACTTGACCAGCAGGAAGGCTTTAAGCAGCATCTAGAAGAGGCTGGCTACAAAAATGTCGAAATCGTTGCACCAGAAAAGGAATACGAATTAGACTAACTGTCATCCTGAACTTTGCATAACTGTCATTCTGAACGTAAAATAACTGTCATCCTGAACGTAAAATAACTGTCATCCTGAACTTGTTTCAGGATCTGTCATAATCGATTTCCAGACAGTTTCGGGATGACACGATATTTCTATTTGCAAATTTCTTCACAATTCATTATTCTGATTAATACATTTTTTTTTCAGAGGTGATTTATTATGAAGAAATTTTCGTTTATTGCAATTCTCCTTTTAATACTTAGTGGAACTGCATTATCAGCAGAAGATTTTGACTGGTCTGAATGCTGGTGCAATTACGGTGGTGGAATAGAGAAGGGGGATGTAATCATCAATATTGACGGAGGCTTATATTATTCAGATTTTGCTTATGCAGCGCATGATGGCTTCTGGTTCTTTCCTCCTGTAATGTTTGAAATTCAGTTTGCACAGCCAATCTGGAAACTTCCATTTACTTTCGGCGGCTACGCTGGTTTCCGTGCTTATGGTTTCAGCTATAACACATACGAATCGGGCAGAATCATGAAAAAAGAATCTTCGTACCTGGGAATTTTCTTTGGCGGTGAGGCTGCCTATCACATTATGCTTCCACCAAAAAATCTTGATGTATATGCCATAACAAGAATTGGAGGAAGTGTACCTTTTATAAAACCTGGAATTTTCTGGGAATCTGATTATTTCCATTTTGGTGAGGCAATCGGCGCCTACTGGTATTTTGGAAAGAATTTCGGACTTAATCTTGAATTTGGTTATCCTTTTAGCAAATTTGGTGTAAGTTTTAAATTTTAGTTGATAATTCCACTAGATATAGTGTAAATAACTCGTATTCTAGTATGGAAACGATAAAAATACTTGATATCTTGTATACAATGTATTATTATTAAAACAACCGATACGGAAAGTTTTTCCATTTCGCAGAGGAATCATAAAGGAGTCTCCTGAGAAAATCGGTAATTATTTAGGCTAAGGGAATCATAAAGGAGTCCCAAGGCAAAAGAGGTTTTATATGACTTTAAGACCAGAATGGGAAGGATTCAATCCTAACGGTTTATGGACAAGCGAAATCAACGTTCGCGACTTCATTCAGGCTAACTACACACAGTATGATGGAGATTCATCATTCTTAGCTGGCCCAACAAAGGCAACAGAGAAGCTTTTTGATGAACTTCAGAAATTACAGAAAGCAGAATACACAAAGAAATCTGTTGGATTAGACGGAAAGGAACGCAACGGTGTTCTCGATATGGACACTGATGTTGTTACCGGACTCACATCACATCCAGCTGGATATATCTGTCCAGAAGGAAAGGACCTTGAACAGGTTGTAGGTCTTCAGACAGACAAACCATTGAAGAGAGCATTTATGCCTTTCGGTGGAATCAAAATGGCAGAGCAGTCTTGCGAAATGTATGGTTACAAGCCAAACGCAGAACTTCACAAGATCTTTACTGAGTACCACAAGACTCACTCAGACGCTGTATTTGATGTATACACTCCAGAGATCCGCAAGGCTCGTAAGGCACACATCCTTACTGGTTTGCCAGATACATACGGACGTGGACGTATCGTAGGTGACTACCGCCGTGTTGCTCTTTATGGTATCGACTACCTCATCGAGCAGAAGGAAGCTGACAAGGCTAACTGTGGAAACGGTACAATGACTGAAACTGTAATCCGCCAGCGCGAAGAGCTTTCTGAGCAGATTAAGGCTTTGAAGGGTATGAAGGCTATGGCTGCCCTTTACGGTTATGATATTTCTAAGCCAGCTACAACAGCAAAAGAAGCATTCCAGTGGCTCTACTTCGGATACCTTGCTGCTATCAAGACACAGAACGGTGCCGCAATGTCTGTAGGACGTATTTCTACATTCTTGGATTGTTACATCGAACGCGATCTTAAGAAAGGCATCCTTACAGAAGAGAAAGCACAGGAACTTGTTGACCATATCGTTATGAAGTTCCGCATGGTACGCTTCGCTCGTATCGAATCTTACAACCAGCTCTTCTCTGGTGACCCAATCTGGGCTACTCTTGAAGTTGCAGGTCTTGGACAGGACGGACGTTCACAGGTAACAAAGAACGACTTCCGCTTCCTCCACACACTCGAAAACATGGGACCTTCTCCAGAGCCAAACATCACAGTTCTGTACTCAAAGAGACTCCCGGAAAACTTCCGCAAGTACGCTGCAAAGATTTCTATTGATACATCTTCTATCCAGTATGAGAACGACGACATCATGCGCCCAATCTGGGGTGATGATTACTCAATCTGCTGCTGTGTATCTGCTACACAGACTGGTAAGGAAATGCAGTTCTTCGGTGCCCGCGCTAACCTTGCAAAGGCTCTTCTTTACGCTATCAACGGTGGTAAGGACGAAGGTGCTGGACTTACACCATACGCTCAGGTTGGTCCTGAATTGCAGCCAATCACTTCTGAATACCTCGATTACGATGAAGTTATGCGCAAGTATGATGTAATGCTTGACTGGCTCTGCGACCTCTATGTAAATACATTGAACGCAATCCACTATATGCACGATAAATACTACTACGAAGCTGCAGAATTGGCTCTCATCGATACAGATGTTCGCCGTACATTCGCAACTGGTATTGCAGGTTTCTCTCACGTAGTAGATTCTCTCTCTGCTATCAAGTATGCAAAGGTTAAGGTTATCCGCGATGACCACGGTCTTGCATGCGACTTCAAGCCAGAAGGAGACTTCCCACGCTACGGTCAGGATGATGACAGAGCAGACGAAATCGCAGTATGGCTCCTTAAGACTTTCATTTCTAAGATTAAGAAGCACCCAACATACCGCAATGCTGAGCCTACAACATCTATCCTTACTATTACTTCTAACGTTGTATACGGTAAGGCTACAGGTGCTCTTCCTAACGGACGCCCAGCTCACGCTCCATTCTCACCAGGAGCTTCTCCATCTTACGGTGCAGAAACAAAGGGACTTGTTAAGTCTTTGAACTCTGTTGCTAAGGTTCCATACAAGTACTCACTTGATGGTATCTCTAACACACAGACAATCAACCCATCTGCTCTCGGACACAACGAAGCTGAACAGGTTGAAAACCTTGTAAACATCCTCGACGGATACTTCTCTAAGGGTGCTCACCACCTCAACGTAAACGTATTCGGCGTTGAAAAACTCAAGGACTGTCAGGCTCACCCTGAAAAGCCAGAGTATGCTAACTTCACAGTTCGCGTTTCTGGATATGCAGTACGCTTCATCAACCTTACAAAGGAACAGCAGGACGACGTTATCGCTCGTACCTGTCATGCAAGCCTGTAATAAGGTTTTGTCACCCCGAACTTGGTTCGGGGGCTCAAGAGAACGCCGCTTCTTAAAAGAGCGGCGTTTTTTTATATCCTGTCATTCCCCGGCCAGATTTTATTGTCATTCCCCGGCTTGATCTGCGACGTTTGCGAAGCAAACTCGGTCAGGGAATCTGTTATAAACAACAATTTATAACCGTTATCGAATAATTATATATAAAACCTATTGACTTGCTAGGTAATAAATGCTACTCTAAGCAAACTTTTATTTCTTGATATTTCAGGAGGACGATTTATGAAAAGAGAATTAAAAATTACATTGGCAGCAGCATTTGCTTTGCTTGCCATTTCACCATGCTTTGCTAAATCTTCAAAAGCAAAAAAATCAAAAGTGCGTACAATAAATGTTGCCCACACTGTTACTAATGTTCCATATGATTTTCTCGATGAAAAGGGGAATGCAGATGGTTTTGAAATAGCAGTTCTCAAAGCTGTAGATGAACTTCTTCCAGAATATGAGTTTAAGTTCCATGGAGTAAGCGACGAAGAACTTTTGATCGGAACAGAATCTGGAAAATATCAGGTAGGTACAAAAGGTGCCTGGATTACAGAAGAACGCAAAAAGAAGTTTTTGATTCCATCAAATCCTCTGGCTGCAAGTGTAATCGGAATTGCCTTCCGCAAAGAAAATGTAAATCAGATTAAAGACCTGGAAAGCTTTGCAAAGTTTTCAGGCAAACTTATTCCTATTTCTCCACAGAGTGCACAGTTTTCTGTAATTCAGGAGTTCAATGAAAAACACCCGTTAAATCAGATTAAGCTTGTTCCTTCTGATGTTTTTGATATTGCTGATTCATACCTCTGGGTACTCGAAGGCCGCTACGATGCATACTTTGTATTGAAGCTTTCTTTCGAAAAAAATGTTCTGAAAGAAACAGGACCATACCATCAGTTTGCAGATAAACTTGCCTACGTGCCTTATAAGGGTATTCCAACCTGGCCTCTGTTCAATAAAAAAGAGGTTGAGCTTGCTGCTGCCTACGACAAGGCTGTGCAAACATTAAAAGAAAATGGTACAATATCAAAACTGTCACTCAAATACTTTGGAGAAGATGTTTTCAACTTTGTAAGTGATTAAAATAATATACCACGTCATCCCGAACAGGCGGGTGTCATCCCGAAGAGGCGGGTGTCATCCCGAACTTGATTCGGGATCTCATTTACAAGGGATGCTGAAACATAGGGAGCGGCACTGCGGAGCAGGGCAAAAACAGTCCGGTGGACTGTTTTTAGCGAGTCTCCGAGCAGCTGTGCTGCGAAGGTTCATCATGACGGGAATTAGGAGTAGGGAATGAACAGACCATTTTCACCGGTCCAGATTTACAATAGTTTTCTGACAATCATTCCGTACGCTGGTGTTACTTTTGGTGTCGTGCTAGGAACTATAATTCTTGGCATGGAACTTGCAATCCTTCTTTTTGTACAAAAACAGAGTAAACGTAAAGCAGTGCGTGCCCTTGCCGACGGCTACATAAATATAATCCGCTGCACTCCAAGTATTGTTCTTCTTTTTATTGTCTATTACGGAATCCCAAAACTTGCTCTTGGTCTTTTCAACGTAGACCTAAATTTTTCTTCTAAAATTATTTATGTAATTATTTCACTTTCTCTGCTTTATTCGGCAACTCTGGCGGAAATTATTCGCTCGGCATATCTTGCACTCGGTCGTCAGCAGTATGAGGCGGCTCTTTCCATCGGCCTTACTCCCTGGCAGTCAGTTCGTCGAATCATGATTCCACAGGGGCTTGTGGTTGCGCTTCCAAATCTTGGTAACTCGCTCATTTCTCTTTTTAAGGAAGGCAGCCTCGCTTTTACAATCGGTCTGATTGATATGATGGGGGCTGGAAATCTTATAATTTCCCGAAACTATGGAGCTTATTCACTTGAAACTTATCTGGCTCTTGCAGTTATTTACTGGACTCTTACTCTGATTATTGAACAGATTTTTTTACATCTGGAAAAGCATTTTTCAAAAGGCAGGAGAGAGCTAAATGCAGCTTGATTTTTCTTACCTTATCAGAACCTTCTGGCTTTGTGTAAAAGCTGTTCCTGTAACATTAGAAATTACAATAGTCTCTTTACTGCTGGCAATAATTCCTGCACTCTTTATTGCACTTGCAAGAATCTATCATGTAAAAGTTATTGAACAGCTTTGCAGCATATTTGTTTCATTTATTCGTGGTACTCCTATCGTTCTTCAAATACTGATTGTCTACAGTATTATGCCAAGCCTTTTGAACAGTTTTGTAAAAAGCGCCGGCTGGTCTATTAATGTTTTTGAAATGAATCCGGTGATTTATGCCTTTGTAGTTTTTGGCATTAATTCCAGCGCAAGTCTTAGTGAAGTTTTTCGATCGGCCATTTCTTCTGTAAACCGCGGGCAGTTAGAAGCTGCATTAAGTATTGGTGAAACTCATTTTCAGGCTTTTCGCAGAGTTGTGCTTCCACAGGCTGCAGTGTCGGCTCTTCCGAATCTTTGCAGTACAACTGTTATTCTTATAAAAAACACTTCTCTTGCTTTTATGATGACCGTGCGTGAAATTACGGGCATTGCAAAAATTGAAGCAGCCTACGGTTATAATTACGTAGAATCTTATATTGACATTTTTATTATCTATATTGCAGTATGTCTTTTAGTAGAATTAATTTTCAGAAAAATTGAAAGACGAGTTGTGTTCGCAGGAGTACGTCGTGTTAAAACTAACTAACGTTCATAAGTCATTTGGAAAAACAGAAGTTCTCAAAGGTATTTCGCTGAATGTAGAAAAGGGCAGTGTAACTGCAATTATCGGGCCTTCTGGAGCAGGAAAAACAACTCTTCTTCGCTGTATCAATTTTCTGGAAAAAGCAGACACAGGTCTTCTTGATTTTGATGATATTCATATTGATTTGGAAAAAGTGTCTAAAAAAACAATGCTGGAAATTCGCCGCAAAACGGCCTTTGTTTTTCAGAACTATAATCTTTTTGCAAATATGACAGCACTTGAAAATGTAATGGAAGGTCTTGTTACTGCAAGAAAAGTTCCAAAAGCAGAGGCAAAAGACCGTGCCATTAAAGCCCTTGAAAAAGTAGGTCTAAAAGACCGTGCAGATTTTTATCCTTCAAGTCTTTCAGGCGGTCAGCAGCAGAGAGTTGGAATTGCCCGAGCCCTTGCAGTAAATCCCGAAGTTATTCTCTTTGATGAACCAACCTCAGCCCTAGACCCTGAACTCACCGGTGAAGTTCTTTCTGTAATCAAACAGCTTGCTTCAGAAGGAACAACCATGGTAATAGTAACTCACGAAATGTCTTTTGCCCGCGATACTGCCGACAAAGTAATTTTTATGGATAAAGGTCAAATAATCGAAGAAGGCAAGTCCTCAAAAATCTTCACATCGCCAAAAGAAGCCCGTACCCGTCAGTTTTTACAACGTTTTGAAAATCAATAATCTTCCAGGGCTTCCGCATTATAAACGCTTATCCGTAAATATTGGCGCGAAGGAGCGGGGCGAGGTTCAAAAACACTCTTTTTGTGGCTGCTGCGAAGCGGCAGTTCAATAGTTTCTATACCACAAAAAGCGTGTAGCGCAATATTGCGCGGTTTTGAATCACGCAACCGTTACTGGGAGCCAAAAATTCGGGATTTTTGTTTATAATGCGGAAGCCCTGAATAATCTTCCATATATTATTGCAAAATGCTAAAATGCCTCAACTATGGTAAAGGCATCGACAAAATATAAGAGAGAGCACAAGGCAGATTACGGTCGCGAGAAAATAGAACTTCTCTATCACGATCAGTGGATTGCTGTAATCAACAAGCCCAGCGGACTCCTTTCTGTTCCTTATCCAGGAAGTAAAGTTCGTACAGCTCAGTCTGTTCTTGAAGAAATACTTCGTAAGCAGGGCGAAGCTAACTCAAAACATAAGCCTTATGTAGTTCACCGACTGGACCGCGATACCAGCGGAGTTATGATGTTTGCACTTACCGAACAGGCTCAGGAAAAAATTATGAATACCTGGCATACAATGGTAACAGAACGCCTTTACCACGCAGTGGCAGAAATCAGTCGTAATGCAGAGCCTCTTCCGGAAAGCGGCCTTATTGATGATCCACTTGCTCAGAATGCACACAACGTTGGCTTTGTTCCTAAAAAAGGAGATAAGGATCATACTGGTCATGACTTTAAAACCGTCCTTGCCCGTACACATTATAAAATGATTCTGCAGGGAAAAACGCATATTCTTTTTGAGCTTTCTCTTGATACAGGAAAGAAAAATCAGATTCGAGCTCACCTTGCGGCCCATGGTTATCCGCTTGCTGGAGATGAAGAACACCGTGCACACACAGATCCTTTCCACCGTCTTTGTCTTCATGCAAGAACTCTTGAATTCGATCATCCTTTTACAGGCGAGCACATGAAGTTCGAAGTGCCTGAACCTGAAGAGTGGAGTGAGTACGTAAAAATGGGAGACCCCCATCCTAAAAAGCCGGTCTGGGATTTATCTCAAAACCGCCAGAGTTCTTCACACCACGATGAACTAAAACTAGGCCAGCGCCGCCTTTCTGCCAAAGATAAAGCTCACATGGATTTTATTAAGAGTGGAAAATCGTTTAGAAAATAGTTACAATAATATAAAATGATAAACGTCATGCTGAACTTGTTTCAGCATCTCTTGAAAAGGGATCCCGAACCTTCGCAGCATAGCTGCTCGGAGACTCGCTAAAAACAGTCCACTGGACTGTTTTTGCCCTGCTACGCAGTGCCGCTCCCTAAGTTCAGCATGACATATAACAAGGAGACTCTTATGCAAGGCTACATTCATCAGCTCGAAAGCTTCGGTTGTGCAGACGGACCAGGAAGCCGTTTTATTATCTTTTTCTCAGGCTGCCCGCTTCGCTGCCTTTACTGTCACAATCCAGATACCTGGAAAATGACAGACGGAAAACTTTACACCGTAGAAGAACTTGTAAACGAAGCAATGTCATGTAAGGAATACTGGGGTAAAAAGGGTGGTGTAACCGTAAGTGGCGGAGAACCTCTTTTTCAAATTGATTTTCTGATTGAACTCTTTACAGCCTTCAAAAAACTTGGGGTTAATACCTGTATCGATACTTCTGGAGCTCCTTTTACAATGGAAGGTGAATGGTTCGGAAAATTTCAGAAACTTATGGAAGTAACAGACATTCTTCTGATGGATATCAAACACATCAACGAAGAAGAACATGTTAAGCTTACCGGCAAGACTGGAAAGAATATCCGCGAGATGTTTGCTTACCTAGATAAAATCAATAAGCCAATCTGGATTCGTCATGTACTTGTACCAGGTATTACAGATAATGATGAATACCTCACACAAACAAGAGATTTTATACGTACTCTTCACAACGTAGAACGCGTAGAGATTCTCCCATACCACGGACTTGGTGCAATGAAGTACAAAGACCTGGGAATTGATTATGTTCTCAAAGACCTCGAAAGCCCGACACTCGAGAGAGTTGCAAATGCAAAAAAAATTCTCGAGTGTGATAAATACACTAAATGGCAGGAATAGTATGCCTCTGTCATTCCGAACTTGTTTCGGAATCTATTACAAGATGCTGAAACAAGTTCAGCATGACATTAAATTGTAGGAGCAAATTATGTCAAAATACTTAGACCGCGCAAAAGAAATCCGCGCAATTGAAACACCACACCACAACTGTGCACAGTCTGTTCTTATGTCTTTTACCCAGAGCCTTAATCTGGATGATGAAACTGCTTACAAAATTGCAACAGCCTTTGGTGGCGGCATGAAATCTGGTATTACCTGTGGAGTAATTACAGGCGGCCTTATGGTTTTAGGTCTTTTTGATGTAGACGCACCAGAAGATACTCAGGCTCTGGTAAAATACTTTCAGAGCCGTCATTCAGATATGCTGAATTGCGCCGATCTCTTAAAAGCCAACGCAGCCGCAGGCGGCACTCGAAAACCCCACTGCGATGCCCTCGTTTATGAAATGGTAGAGTATGTAGAAAAAATTCTTAAAGAAAAAGGGAAGATATAATATATAGGAGTAATAGATCCTGAAACAAGTTCAGAATGACGGTGTATAGAAATCTGAGGAGCGGAGCGGTCACGAGATACGAACTGCCTCTTGACGTCTTTGCAGACTTGCATAAAAAGAATCCGAGGAGTTTCGGAACGAAAACCGCAGGATTCTTACAAAAAAACGGAAAGCGAGCATGTTCGTATCTCGTTACCGCGGGAGCTTCTTAGATTTTTAAGAACTCTTATATATATTGTTCTAACTCTTTTTTTTCTATATAATAAATCATTATTTTGCTTTTTATTTGAGGATAATATGATAGATAAGTGGGAAATTGTAATCGGTTGCGAAATTCATACTCAGCTTTTGACTAAAACAAAAGCCTTCTGTGCCTGCGAAAACCGCTATGGAGGAATGCCAGACACCCGCGTGTGCCCTGTATGTCTAGGCCTTCCTGGCGCTATGCCACGCATTTCAAAAGGTTATGTTGAACTCGGAGCTGTTGCCGGACAGGCACTCAACTGTAATATTGCACGCTTTACAAAGTTTGACCGCAAGCATTACTTTTACCCAGACCTTGCAAAAGGCTATCAGATTACTCAGTATGATATTCCTCTTTGTACAGACGGTTATGTAGACCTGCCTTTCAGAAGCTATCCAAAAGATGAACAGCCGGGCGGAGCAAAGTGCCGTGAAAAGAACTTTATCGGCCAGGACTGTATTGTAGGCGAGGGTAAATACCGCCGAGTTCGCGTAGAACGCATTCACCTTGAGGAAGACGTAGGTAAGTCTCTTCACCTTCAGGGCGCTCACTCATACATCGACTACAACCGATGTGGAACTCCACTTATCGAAATTGTAACAAAACCAGATATGACATCTCCTGAAGAAGCTGCTCTCTTTATGCAGACAGTTCAGGAAATTCTCCGCTACGTAAAAGTAACAAACGGTAACCTCGAAGAAGGTAACATGCGCTGCGACGCAAACATCAACCTCAACGTTTGGGAAGACGGAAAGCTCTGGCACACACCAATTTCCGAAATCAAAAATCTGAACTCCTTCAAGGCAATCCGCGAGGCCTGCACTTACGAAGCTCAGCGCCAGCTCAAAGAGTTCCAGGAAGACCGTCAGGAATTCAACCCTGGCTTCAAAGTTACTATGGGCTGGGACGAAGAAAAAGGTCAGACTGTTGTTCAGCGTACAAAGAACTCATTCGTAGACTACCGCTTTACAACAGAACCTGATATTAAGCCATTCACTGTAAGCGAAGAACTCATTGCAAACGCAAAAGAAAAGGTAGGCGAGCTTCCTGAAGCAAAACGTCAGCGCTACAAGGCTCAGTACGGCATGACAGATTTCGATGTAGAAACAATCACATCTACCCGTGACCTGGCCCTCTTCTTCGAAGATGCCGCAACTAAATCAAAGAATCCAAAGCGCGCAGTAAACCTTATTCTTGCAGAACTCCTTGCAGTTCTCAACGAAAAGAAAATTGCCATTACAGATATCAGCCTTACTCCGGCTCATATTGCAGAACTTGCCGATGCCCTCGAGGATGGAAAAATCACATCAAAACAGGGTAAGGAAGTATTCGCCGAAATGCTTGCTTCTAACAAAATGCCTTCAGTTATTATTAAAGAAAAGGGCATGGAAGTTGTAAGCGATGCCGGCGAAATCGACAAGATTGTACAGGACGTAATTGCCGCAAACCCTAAGGCTATTGAAGACTATAAGGGCGGAAAGACAAATGTTGTCGGCTGGCTTATGGGGCAGGTTATGAAGCAGAGTCACGGAAAGGCTAACCCTAAGCAGGCAACAGAACTCTTGAATAAGCATCTGGCAGCATTGTAAGTTGGTTTCGATACACCGCTGACGCGGCACTCAACCAACGGTGGTTGAGTAGACCGAAGGCCGTATCGAAACCACCATTACGAGTGCAGCTTTATAAACTGCATGAAATCCTGCTCGGACAGTGGTTTTGAATAAAAGAAGCCCTGGGCCTGGTCGCAGTCAATTGAGCGCAAAAAGTCTCTTTGTGCCTGAGTTTCTACACCTTCGAAAATTGTCTGCTTTTCAAGATTTTTGCTCAGGTTTACCAGCACCTGAATAAACTTCTGAGATTTTCTGTCTATGCGGCCTTCGCTGTTTGTAGAAGCATTAAGAAATTCTCTGTCAAACTTCAAAACATCAACAGGAATTTTGGTAAGCATATTCAAAGAAGATTCACCGCTTCCAAAATCATCCATTGCAACCGAGAAGCCTTCTTTGTGAAGTTTTTCTGTAATGTCCTGAAGAGTGTTATTATCCATTACGGAACGCTCAAGAATTTCAATTTGAATCAGACTTGGTGGAATTGAATACTTTGTAAATATCTCCATAAAATCATGAATGAATTTTTCAGGCTTATTGTGATTGCGGGACATATTTACGGAAATCGGAACAATAGATTCACCTTTCATCAAACGAGTTTGTACAAATTTGAAAACTTCTTCATAAACATAATAGTCAAGTTTTGTTATAAAGCCATTTCGCTCGAAAAGAGGAATGAATTTATCTGGAGTCATAAGTCCAAGCTTTGGACTGTTCCATCTTACAAGGGCTTCGGCTCCTACAATCTTATCATCATTAAGAGAGATTTTCGGCTGATACATTACAAAAAATTCTTTCTGGTCAAGAGCCTGCTGCATGTGACTTTCAATAAAGCGTTCTTCATTGATTTTTTCGAGCAGTCGTGAATTATAAACCGAATATTGGGTAAGAAGATTATCCTTTATAGTGCTTTTTGCAAAGGAAGCCTGACCTATAAGATTCTGGATTTTATTTCCTGTGATATCAGAATCCGGCATAAGAAATGAAATACCAAATTTCGGAAAGAATGGAATTTCGTACGATTTAGATTCCTTTGCGATAGTTTCCATTTCCTTTTTAAATGTATTCATTGCCTTGTGAACAGATGTTATCTTTATAAAAATGTAAAAATGATCTGCAAAACCACGGCCTGCTATAGCATGAAAGACTGAGATAGCTTTTGTAATCATTTTTGAGTAATGAAGAATCAGTTTATCGGCAGCCTCTTCTCCATAATTCTGGTTGATAAATTTGAAACCGCGAATATCTGCTTCAATAAGCATAAATTTAGAGCGACTGTTTCGAATCATTTTATTTGCTTCGATTTCAAAGCGTTGTCTTGTCCAGAGGTTTGTAAGAGGGTCGTAAACAGTTGCAATTAACTGCTTTCTCTGGAAAAAGTCCAGAATCTTAGCTTCTGCCAGAACCAGCGCCAGAACAATAAGAAGCGAAACAATGATAAGTACCATTTCATTCTTCTTTTCCGGCTTATAAATTTCATCTATTTCATTCATCGAAATCTTTAAGGAAAGAGTCCAGCCTGATTCCGGGATTTTAGCAGTCATAAGGTAGGCTAAATCTCCTGTATCTGTCTGTGTAATATAGGTTGCAGGCGGATTTTTTGCAATATTGACAGTAGAAGTGTTACTATATTTGTTGTCTGACGGTTCATAAGTTCGTCCGATAATTTCCGGAATAGGGTGAACAAGAAAATATCCTTTTTTATCGAGCAGCATATAAGATTCTTTTTCGCCCATTTTGATGTCTGTCGTTCTTTCTATGAACTTATTAATAAAAACAGTGGCTCCAAGGGCTCCGACAATCTTCCCGTCTTTATAAATTGATTTTTCTATAGAGAAAATTTTGTCGCCGGTTCGGGGATGAATTCTTAAGCCGCTTATTGCAATGTCATTGCCTTCTACAAGTCCTAAATGATGTCTCGGATCAAGCTTGGTTTGAAAATTGTCTGAGGTATAAATTGTACCGTCAGGCAGAGCATAATATAGTTCAAAAAAATCTTCGGGCATTTTATAAGCATATTCATTTATAAATTGAAAGATTTTCTGAGTATCAGGTTCATCAAAGATTCTATCTGAATATACAATCTGCATTGAGTGAATATATGAATTTAATTGAAGACTGATTATTTTTGAATAGCTCTGGAGAGTATTTTCAATACTGGAAAAATATTCCTCTTCGGCATTCTTAAGCATTTTTTTCGTATACATGCTGGAAAGAGACAAGACGATTGTCATGAATACAACATAGACGAGAAGGGTAGATATAAACTTGGCCTTTTCAGGCGAAATATTGTTTTTCTTCACAAAACTTCATTCCGATACGAATATATTTTCACCACCCACGTAAAATAATAACACAGATTTAATGAAAGTCAAATAAATAAAATCCAATTAAATAGAAAATAAATTAAAGGGAAAGTTTAGCAGGAGGGCATTTTTCCGGTGCTTTAACAATCATTTAACCTTACGAAAACGTTGTAATAACTAAAGAAAACGTTTTCGTAAGGCATTTTTTTAAAGTTAAACGATTAACTTGCTCCAAATTCGTATAAATTCAGTATTTTTTTTTTGCAAAAAAAATACTTATGAGTTACAATAATACCAGTTAGGGAGTATTCCCTAAATAAAAAAAACTTTACAAGAGGAAAGGAAAATGAAAAAAATTCTTTCAGTTATGTGTGGACTTGCAGTAGCAACTTCTATGTTCGCTGCAAAACCAAAGGGACCTGTAACAATCAATCTTTGGTCATTTACAGATGAAGTTCCAGCAATGGTTGAGAAGTTCAAGGCTACTCACCCAGATGTAGAATTCAATTTGAATACTACTATTGTTGCAACAACAAACCAGGAGTATCAGCCAGCTCTTGACCCAGCTCTTCAGAATGGAGAAGTTGATATTTATGCTGCTGAAGCTGCATTCATCTTGAAGTATGCATCAGGCGATATGTCTGACTATGCTGCTCCTTACAAGGATCTTGGAATTAAGATTGACAAGGCAATTAAAGATGCTAATATCGCTTCATATTCAGTAGATATTGGTAAGAACAAAAAAGGCCAGGTAGTAGGTCTTGGTTATCAGGCTACTGGTGGATGTTTCATCTATCGCCGCTCAATTGCTAAGAAAGTATTTGGTTCTGACGATCCAAAAACTGTACAGGCTGCCATCGGTGGTGGTTCTGGATCTTGGACAAAGTTCTGGGATGCTGCTGCTAAATTGGCTGACAATGGTGTAGCAATCGTTTCTGGTGACGGTGATATCTGGCACGCATATGAAAACTCTTCAGACAAGGGTTGGATTGTAGACGACAAGCTCTACATCGATCCAAAACGTGAAGCTTTCTTGGATGCTTCAAAACAGCTTACAGACAAAGGTTGGTCTAACCTTACACGTGACTGGACAGAAGCTTGGTATGCTGATATGCAGGGTAAGGGTGCAAAACCTGTATTCGGATTCTTCGGACCAGCATGGCTTATCAACTACGTAATGGCTGGTAACTCAGGTGGAACAAAGGCTGGACAGGGAACATACGGCGACTGGGCTGTTTGTAACTCTCCAATCGGATTCTTCTGGGGTGGTACATGGGTACTCGCTTCTAAGACTGCTGCAAAAGATAAGGCAAAGAAAGAAGTTGTTCGCCAGATCATCGAATGGATCACTCTTGATTCTTCTAACACAGGTCTTCTTTATCAGTGGGCTAACGGTACATTCCAGTGGAAGTATGGAAAGGGTGCTGATGCAACTGTAAACACAAAGGATACAGTTTCTTCTGGAACAGTTATGAGCAAGTCTAACGGTAAGCTCGAGTTCCTCGGCAACCAGAACATGTTCGACTACTTCGTACCAGCTGGTGCTTATGCTAACGGTAAGAACCTTACACAGTACGATGAAGTTATCAACGCAGAATGGCGTGATCAGGTTCGTGCTTACGCTGCTGGAAAGAAATCAAAAGCAGACGCAATCAAGGACTTCAAGCAGACTGTATCTGACAAGTACGGTATTGATATCGAATAGTCAGTAAACTAACTGCATAATATTTAGGGCTGTCGAAAGGCAGCCCTAATTTGTAAAAAAAAATGTTTTTTTGAATTTCTTTTTAATCAATTTAATATTTGGGGTGTCCACTTATGGGAAATAATGCCATCAAAGAAAAAAAGCGAAGTATCAGTTATGCTAAATACGGCTATATATTTTGTATTCCATTTGTAGTTGCATACTTAATTTTTTCTTTCTATCCAACATTATATACTTTTATCATAGGTTTTACAGATCTTAGAGGTGCCGGAAAAACAACATGGCATTTCTTAAAGGCAAGTAAATTTTTTGACAATTATAAAAAAATCCTGGCAATGCCAACTTTCCATATGGCATTGCAAAATACAGTAAAAATCTGGATTTGTAACTTTATTCCACAGATGATTATGGCACTTTTACTTTCTGCCTGGTTTACTAACCGCCGTGTTAAGATTCCGGGAGAGGGAGTATTTAAAGTACTTTTCTATATGCCTAACATTATTACAGCTGCTACAGTTGCAATTTTGTTCGGTACTTTGTTCGGTTATCCAATGGGTCCTGTAAACGATTTGCTTACAAGATTAAAGATTATTGATGAGCCATTCTACTTCTTAAATAGTAGACATGCTGCCCAGAATATTATCATCTTTATTCAGACATGGCAGTGGTATGGTTATACAATGATTATTCTTATTTCTGGTGTTCTTGGTATCGACCCGGAAATCTTCGAAGCTGCTGATATTGACGGTGCAAACGGCTGGACAGTATTCTGGAAAATCACAATTCCAAGTATTAAAACTATCCTTTTGTTCACACTCGTAACTTCTCTTATTGGTGGTTTGAACATGTTCGATATTCCAGCTCTCTTCGTTCCTGGAAGTGGTCCTGATAACGCTACACTTACAACATCTGTACTTATCAATACTATGGCATTCCGTGGTGGTTATCTTTACAACCGTGCTTCTGCTTTGAGTATGATTATGTTCATCATCATTGTTATTTGTTCTGCAATTCTCTTCTATATCTTACGTGATAAAGATGAAGCAAGAATTAAAAAAGCTAAGAAGCAGGAGATTAAGGCTCGTAAACTTGCTGCAAAACAGGCTGCTAAAGGAGTTGTAAATGAATAATTCAAAAAATATGTCAATTTTTAAGGTACTGGTTTTAGTTGTTTGTATAATTCTTGCAATTTTGAGCTTGTTCCCGTTTGTTATAATGCTTGTAAACTCAACACGCTCAACAAACCAGATTCAGCAACACGCTGTTTCTTTAATACCTTCTAAGTATTTCCTTAATAACTTGAGAATTCTTACTGGTAAATCATTTAATCCTGCAAAAGGATTTATGAACTCACTTATCATTTCTTGTGGTGTTTGTGCCTGCTCTTTGTACTTCTCTACATTGACAGCTTATGCTCTTGTAATGTATGAGTGGAAGCTTAAGAATGCATTCTTCGGATTTATTATGGGTATTATGATGATTCCGGCAACTGTAACAATTATCGGATTCTTCCAGATGGTTTATAAGGTTCATATGACTAACCATTTGCTTGTACTCATACTTCCGGCGATAGCCTCCCCAAGTATGGTATTCTTTATGCGTCAGTATATGAAGCCTGCTGTATCAGTTTCTCTGGTAGAGTCAGCTCGTATTGATGGTTCAAAAGAATTCTGGACATTCAATACAATTGTTCTTCCAATTATGAAACCTGCTATTGCTACTCAGGCAATCTTCACTTTCGTAACAAGCTGGAACGATTTGTTCCGTCCTTCTGTAATTCTTACAAGCCAGAATAAGTATACACTTCCTATTATGGTATCGCTTCTTAATGGTGATATTTATAAGCGTGAACATGGTGCTATTTACGTAGGACTTTCTCTTACTGCTTTACCACTTATCGTTGTGTACTTTATTCTTGCTAAGTACATCGTAGCTGGTGTTGCTCTTGGTTCTGTAAAAGGTTAATTGTTTAATTAGGAATTCAAATATTGGCTGTGGTATCAAAAGGTGCCACAGCTTTTTTTTTATTATCTGTCATTCTGAACTTAGGGAGCGACGGCTGAAAGCCAATAAAATACTCCAGTGGAGCATTTTAAGCGAGTCTCCGAGCGGCTATGCCGCGAAGGGGCAGGAATCTCTTTTATAAAGATGCTGAAACAAGTTCAGCATGACATTGTTTCCTTTCAAACATAGTATAAATCCTTTATGGACTTATTACGAATCCTGGTTTACACTTGTTATACTTAAGAAAACGTTGTCGTAATTTTTTGCGGCAAGAGGGCTTATTGGAAAGCCGAGGAAGGTAAAAGTGAAATACGGTTATTTTGATGATGACAAGGCGGAATATGTTATTACCCGCCCGGATACCCCAACAAGCTGGAGTAATTATCTTGGTTCTACAGTATATGGTGCTGTAATTACAAACAATGCCGGTGGTTATGGTTTTTATAAATCTGGTGCACAGGGAAGATTTATGCGTCTCCGCTTTAATTCTATTCCGATGGATCAGCCGGGCCGATATTTCTACCTTCGTGATCAGGAGAATGGAGACTTCTGGTCTGCTTCCTGGCAGCCTGTAGGTAAGCCGCTTGATCAGTATAAGAGTGAGTGCCGTCATGGTACTGCATATACTATAATTACTTCTGAATATAAGGGAATAAAGAGCGAGACAAAATATTATGTTCCCCTTGGACAGAATTTTGAATACTGGCGTCTTAAGGTAACAAATACTTCTGATAGAAAACGTAAGATTCGGGTTTTCTCATATTGTGAATTTGCAAATCAGTGGAACACAACTCAGGATCAGGTAAACCTTCAGTATTCTCTTTTCATTGTAAAGGGCGAGAAAGTAGGGGATAATCTTCTTCGTTATTCAATTCAGGATAATCTTTATATTCAGCATCCCGAATATGAGGTTGGCGGTGCATATATGAGCCAGTGGGTTGCTCTTGTTGGAACACCAATGACTGGTTTTGATACAAGCCGTGAAGCATTTATTGGTACTTATGGTTCTTATGAGCATCCTAAGGCTGTTGTTGACGGTGCATGTACAAACTCTGAAGCATTTGGTGATAACTCTTGTGGTACTGTACAGGGAGATCTTGAACTTGCACCTGGCGAAACTAAAGAAATCATGCTGATGCTTGGTATTGATGATGCACTTGCTGTTGGTCAGAAGATTTTGAATGAGTTTGGTAATTTTAAGAAAGCTGATGAAGAATTTGAAAAGCTTGTTGCAGCATGGCATGCAAAGCTTGGTTCTTATAAAGCAATAACTCCAGATGAAGATATTAACCATACTGTAAATGTCTGGGGCTTATATAACTGTTTGATTACTTTTGCATGGTCTCGAGCGGCTTCTCTTGTATATAACGGAGAACGTGATGGACTTGGTTACCGCGACTCTGTTCAGGATATTCTTGGTGTTTCTGCTGCAATTCCTGAAGAAGCAGAAGAACGCCTTGTTCGCATGATAAGCGGTCAGTGCCAGAATGGTGGAGCTGTTCCTGTAATTTCTAAGGACTTTAATGCCGGCCATGAAAAGGCTCCAAAACCTGAAGAGTTCCGTTCTGATGACTGTGAATGGTTCTTTAATGCTGTTCCTTGTTATGTAGCAGAATCTGGAAATTTTGATTTTTATAACAAAGTTGTTCCTTATGCTGATGGCGGAGAAGCTACAGTTTACGGACATCTTAAGCGAGCCCTTGAATTCAACCTGGAGCGAATGGGTAAAGACGGTCTTCCTTGCGGACTTCTTGCTGACTGGAATGACTGTTTGAAGCTTGGCTACCACGGAGAATCTTTGTTTGTAGCCTTCCAGCTGCGTCTTGGTCTTACAACTTATGCTGATATTTCTGAACGTCTTGGTAAAAAAGATGAGGCTGCCTGGGCTTTGAAAGAACGCGATACTCTTGATGCGAATATTCAGAAGAAGTGCTGGGATGGTAAATGGTTTATCTGGGCTGTAGGCGAGGACGGAACTGTTTACGGAACTCAGACTATCGAAGAAGGTCAGATTTACTTTAATACTCAGGTTTGGGCTGTAATGTCTAGTGCTGCTACAGCAGAACAGGCTCGCATCTGTATGGAATCTGTAAAGGAAAAATTGGCCACACCTTACGGACTTATGCTTTGTGCGCCTCCATTTGTAAAGACTCGCAGTGACATTATGTCTTCTGTAGTATTTCTTCCTGGTATTAAGGAAAATGCAGGTATCTTCAACCATACTCAGGGCTGGGGGGTAATTGCCGAAACTATGCTTGGAAACGGCGACCGTGCTTACGAATACTGTAAGGCATCTATTCCTGCTGCTTATAACGACAAGGCAGAAATCCGTCAGAGCGAGCCTTATGTAGTTGGTCAGACAACTTATTCAACTTTCTCAAAACGTCCTGGTAATACTCGTACATCATGGCTTTCAGGTGCTGGTACCTGGTCTTACTACGCAATTACTCAGTATATGCTTGGAATTAAGCCACAGTACGATGGCCTTTTGATTGATCCGTGTATCAAACACGACTGGGATGGATATACGGTTGAACGTCGCTGGCGTGGCATGAATCTTTATATCGAAGTAAAGAATCCGCAGCATGTTTGCAAAGGTATTGAATATATCGAAGTAGACGGAAAACGAATTGATGCAGCAGTAATTCCGGTAAGTGAACTTAAGAATGGTTCAAAGATTGTCGCTTACATGGGTAAGGATGCTAAGTCATTCCAAATTGAAAGAGTATAAGCTTATGAGAGGATTGCCACATGGCTGGCACTCCTCGTAATTGAGTTATTCTGTAAAGGCGGCTGCAAAAGTTCCTTTTGTAATGTCGTCTTCAATTTTTTAAGAATCCTGAAATCAGTTGAAAGCAAGTTCGCCAAGATAGGCTTAGCGTAATAGAAGAAAGTGTGCCTCAGTTTAATTAAATTAAAAAATCCTATGTTCGGAGTGAAAAATGCCTGACACAAACATCATCCCCGTTTGGGGCAGGTATTTTTCACTGTAGCACATAGGGTTTATGGAATACTATGCATTTTTTATGTAAGTCAGCAGGATTTCTTATTTCAACAGTTTTTCTACAGTCTCTGCTGCCTCTTTGAGTTCAGGAATATCCAGACTTTCAATATCTCCGGAATCAACTGCACGGCTTGTTTCTTCCTGCATAGGAATACGGGCCAGAACTGGAATATTAAATGTCTTTGCAATTTCATCGATATTGCTTTTGCCGAATACAGTAATTTCTTTACCGCAGTCAGGGCACTTTACATAGCTCATGTTTTCTACGATTCCAAGAATAGGAATGTTCATCATATTAGCCATGTTTACAGCCTTTTCTACAATTACTCGAACAAGCTGCTGAGGTGAACTTACTACAATAATTCCATCCAGTGGAAGAGACTGGAAAACTGTAAGGGGTACATCACCTGTTCCTGGAGGCATATCAACAAACATAAAATCAACATCTTTCCATATGACATCAGTCCAGAACTGTTTTACAGCACTTGCAATTACAGGACCTCTCCAGATTACAGGATCATTTTCGTTCTGAAGCAAAAAGTTCATAGACATAAGCTGAATTCCAGAATCAGTTACAACTGGTGTAAGAGCGTCCTGTCCATCTACTGCCTGAGCTCTTTCATCGCCAACACCAAAACTTTCCGGAATAGAAGGACCTGTAATATCAGCATCCAGAATAGCAGTGTGGAATCCGTCTTTATTTACTTTACTGGCTAAGAGGCTTGTTACAAGTGATTTTCCAACTCCACCTTTTCCACTGACAATACCAATAACTTTCTTTACCTTGCTGTCTTTATGCAAGTTTACATGAAAATCTCTCTTTTCACATTTCTCACCGCATGAGTCGCAGTTGTGTGTACATTCAGCCATTTTTATACCTCAATTTAAATATACTAAGAATATTATTAAAAGACAAGGAAAATGCTTGTATAAAATCTGAGAGGCGTGAGCGGAACCGATGCAAAACTGCATCGAGGGGTATTTGGCGCTTAGCCATAAAAAAAATCCGAGGATTTTGCGAAGCAAAACCGCAGGATTTTTTCACAAAAACCAGCTCGCCCGCAGTTTTGCGATCGGTGCAGCGGAAGCCTCTTAGATTTTATACGGAGTTTTCTTTAGTTTCTATACCACAAAAAGCGTGTAGCGCATTATTGCGCGGTTTTGAATCACGCAGCCGTGACCGGGAGCCAGTGTTTCATGAATATGTTTTATAATGCGGTGATCTTGCACAGATATTACTATTGAGAAGAACAAAAATTATAGTTATAATAAAATAATTAATTATTTTTAAATGAGGTATAAAAATGACTTCACAGACAATCGCGATGATTATTGCCTTTGTGCTTTACCTGGGTCTTATGGTATATGTGGGACTTCGCAATGCAAAGAACAATAATTCAGCTTCAGACTTCTTCCTAGGTGGAAGAAAGGTTGGGCCTTGGGTAACAGCCCTTTCTGCAGAAGCATCTGACTCTTCTGCCTGGCTTTTAATGGGTCTTCCAGGACTCTGTTATCTTGGTGGGTTTAAGGAAACCTTCTGGACAGCCATTGGTCTTATTGTTGGAACTTATCTTGCATGGCTTTTAATTGCAAAGCCTCTCCGCAAATGTTCAATTACTTATAAGGATTCAATCACAATTCCAGAATTCCTTTCAAACCGTTTTAATGATAAAACACACATTCTTTCAATAGTTTCAGTTTTCTTTATTGTTGTATTCTTTACTATTTATACAGCATCTGGATTTGTAGCTTGTGCAAAGCTCTTTAATTCTGTCTTCGGACTCAGCTGGAATACAGGACTTCTTATTGGTTTTGTAATTATTCTTTCTTATACAATTCTTGGTGGTTATCGTGCTGTTTGTACAACAGACTTTATTCAGGGAAGTTTGATTTTTATTGCTTTTGTAATTTCAGGAATCATAATTATTGTTTCACTTGGTGGATTTGGTAATGCAGTAGTTCAGGTTCAGAGTTTTACAGAACGTGCTACAAGCGGGGAATTCGGTGATGCGATGCTCAAAGCTGTAACTGGAAACAAGAGTTTTGGTGCAATGTCTGCAGTTTCGGCTTTTGCATGGTGTCTTGGTTACTTTGGAATGCCACACATCATCGTTCGCTTTATGGGCTGTCGCTCAAATAAGGAAATATCAACAGCACGTCGTGTAGGAATTATCTGGATGATTATCTCTTACATTGGTGCAATTTTGATTGGTACACTTGGAACTGCCTATCTTTTGAATAAGGGAATCCTTCTTGGAGCAAATGCTTCTGAAGTTACAACCGCAGGTCTTAAGGTATTTGGTGCAGGAACTCAGGAAGCAGTATTCAGCTACACAATGCAGAAGATGTTCCCTGCCTTTATCGCAGGTCTCTTCCTTTGTGGTATTCTTGCTGCTGCTATGTCTACAGCAGATTCACAGCTCCTTTCAGCTTCTTCTGCAATTGGTCAGGATATTTACAAGGGACTTATCAAAAAGAATGCAGATGACAAGAAGGTTCTTCTCGTTAGCCGTATTTCAGTATTCGTAATTGCTATTTTAGGCCTTTTGCTTGCGCTTAATCCAAACAGCTCAATTTTTGGTCTTGTTTCTTTTGCCTGGTCAGGCTTTGGTGGAACTTTTGGTCCTCTTATTCTTCTGGCTCTTTACTGGAAGCGTACTACAGCTCCTGGTGCAATTGCTGGTCTTGTCTGTGGTGGTGTAACTGATGTAGCATGGCATTATCTCCATGGTGGGGTATTTGATGTATATGAGATTCTTCCTGCTTTTATTGTTTGTCTTATTGTAACAGTAGTTGTTTCTTTGCTTACAAAACAGGACGAAGAAGTTGCCGCTAAGTTTGAGGAATACAAGAATTTGGCTGACTAATCAGAAAATATAGAAATTTACTACGGTAAAAAAATCGAAGTGCGTAGTGAATAAAGCTCCTCGACAACATCATTCCCGTTGGCGAGGGGCTTTAGGCACGAAGCACTTCGATTTTTTTTGTATTTGCAATTTCTATATTTTCTGATATACTGTTTCTATGAATAATAACGAGGAAAGAAAGGGGATTTCAGAAGAAGAAATCGCTGCTACTATAAAAGAGCTTTGTCATCTTATTAAAAAATCAGATGATGAGAATTTTATTTATGAGTTTTTCAACTGCCTTTTTACAAAGCCTGAGCTCAAGGATATTGCAAACCGCTGGCTTTTAGTTAAAGAAATTGATGCAGGAACAACTCAGCGTGAGATTGCTAATAAGTTCAGCATGTCTCTATGTAAGATTACAAGAGGCTCGCGTGAATTGAATAAGGAAGAAAGCGCCTTTAGAAAAATGCTTGAATTATTAAAAAAATCAGTAAATTGAATATCATTTTTCCCCGATAAACTGAATAGATATGTATATTCAGAGGGGAAATATGGAAAAAAGAATAACAGGGTTAAATAATTTAGTCTTTGCCGGTTTTACCGCACTCCTTTTACTTTCTGGCTGTGCTACAACGCCAGCTGCTTCAAATTCTAAAGAAATTACACCTCAGCAGCTTATTCTGCAAAATCGAAAAGAAGAGGCTATGCAGGAATTCGTTATGCATACTGATATTAATGCAGTAGATGATGACGGAAATACTGTCCTTCATGTTGCGGCAAAGGTTGATGATGCAGACCTTGTAACCTATTTCATTATTAAAGGTGCAGATCCTGAACTTAAAAACCTTGATGGTGATACACCTCTTCACGTTGCAATAAAAAATAATTCTCTGGAAGCTGCAAAAGCACTTTCAGCTGTGAGCTCTACAATTTTTTCACGTGACAGTGAAGGCATAACGGCTCTTGATCGCGGACTTTATGCAAACGATGCTTATTATGATATTTTTATAACAACTAAAGCCGGTGAAATTCGTGATGTAGAAGGACAGAGTATTGTTCATTACTTTGTACGTACAAAGAATATTAAGGGAATTCGTCAGTGTATCAGCAAAGGAATTCCAATTTCTGTATTGGATGATAATGGAAAAAGCCCTTTGGATCTTGCTTTTGAAAATCTTGATGATGAGGAATCTGTAGAAATTGCAGCTGAACTTATCATGGGTGGTTCTGATGAGGTAGAAACAGAGTTTTCTTACTTCCAGGATGCAATGCTTGCCCGTAATGTAAACAGCCGTTTTGATGATGGTCAGACCCCTCTGCACCTTGCTGCAATTTACGGACACAATGCAATTGCTAAATATCTTCTTGAAAATAATGCAGATACAAGTGTTCAGGACAGTTCTGGCGCAACTCCACTTCATGAAGCTGTGCGTTATGGAAATGTTGAAATAGCAAAAGCTCTTCTCAATTCAGGTGCAAATGTAAATGCCCGTGATAATCTTGGAAAAACTCCTTTAATGCTTATTCTTCCAAAAGATAAAACTGCAGAGATTTATAAACTGCTTATAACTTATCGAGCAGATCTTTGTCAGAAAGATATGTTTGGTGATACAGTTTTGCATACAGCTTCTATGCTTAATGTAGGTGCTTCAACCTTCTCTGTTCTTATTAATGGTGGTGCAGATGTAGATGCCAGAAATAAGGAAGGTGTAACTCCTCTTGCAATAGCTGTACAGAAAAATGATTTTGAAACTGTAAAACTTCTTACTGCGGCTGGTGCAGATATTCATACTCAGGATACAAACGGAACTTCTCCGCTTTCAATTGCCCTTGCTTCCAGTTCAGAAATGCTTGAGGCAGTTGTAAATGAGTCTAATGCAAATCTTACAGATTCAAATGGAAACACACCGCTGCATCTGGCTCTTTTATGTGATGCTCCGCTTGCAAAAATCCAGTATATAATCAGTTTGATGAAGGATGTAAACACAAGAAATAAGGACGGAAATTCTGCTTTATTCCTTGCCATCATTAAAAACCGCCAGAAGGTAGGGGAGCTTTTACTTACTAAGAATGCGGATATTTTCTCTACAAATACAAATAATAATTCTCCTTTAAGACTTGCCCTGAAATATGGTGGGTCGGTTCAAAACTGGCTTATTACTTCAAAAACAATTAAGTCTAAAGATGGAACTGGTAATACAGTTTTACATTATGCAGCAGAATGGCAGTATAAAGATGCAATCAACAGCCTTGTTATGAAGGGAGCTGATATTGGAGCAAAGAATGCAAATGGTGAAACTCCATTGTTCAGCGCTGTAAAAACAAATAATCCTGACATAATTCAGACTGTAGTTGATTGTGGTGCTGATATTCAATCCCGCGATAATCTTGGAAGTACAGTAATGCATACTGCTGTACGCTGGGATGCTCCAGATTCAATTGATAAACTGCTCGAACTTGGAATTAATGTAAATGCGCAGAATACATCCGGAAAGTCTCCGCTTGCCGAAGCAGTTGTTGCTGGAAAAGTTGATATAGCAAAGAAGCTTCTTGCAGCCGGTGCAGATCCTAATATTTGTGATTCAAACGGAGTTACAGTTCTGATGGATTCAATCCGCGGCTGCAGCAGAGATACTGTAAAACTTCTTTTGACTTATGGTGCTAACCCGAATGTTCAGGAAGTAAATGGACGAAATGCATATCATGAAGCAGCCCTGGTAGCTGATGTTGATATTATCAGATTGATCCGCAATGCGGGGGGAAATCCTTTGTCTCGCGATAAACAGGGAAATACTCCATTCTCAATTGTTGTAAAGAAAGACATTAGTGTAATCCGTGAGGTTCTTGGTAATAATTATACAATTACAGACAGCGATGGAAATACTCCAATTCATATTGTAGTAAAAGCAAATGCTTCTGATGATTTGCTTCGTGTTTTGATTGAAGAAGGGTATCCGGTTGATACAAGAAATGCAGATGGTTATACAGCACTCAATTATGCTATTGAAAATGATGATGTAAGAACTGCACTTGTGCTTCTTGAAAACGGAGCAAATCCGTTCCAGATGATTGATAAGAAAGGAAAGAATGGTGTTTCAATTGCCCTGGAAAGAGGTAACAGCAAGATGATTTCAAATATTGTAAAATATGCCGGAAAGATGAGCGATGTTCAGGGAAATACAATTCTTCACTATGCTGCTAAAACAAGTAAGCCGGAAATGGTAAAAACACTTATTTCTTTTGGAATAGATAAAACTGCAAAGAATGTTTCCGGTGATACTGCGTATACAATTGCGGTTCGCTGGAGAAGACCGGAAATTGCGGCGTTGCTGAAGTAAGTGTTAGCTGTTAGCTATTAGCTGTTAGCTATTAGCATATTGCTAACAGCTAACAGCTAACAGCTAACAGCTAAGAAACTATGCTTCCTCGCGAGACAACATCAAGTTAGTAAGAATACCGAGAATAAGCGCACATGCTACAGTACGAATTTCAACTGCACCAAAGCTTACAACCATTCCGCCTACACCAGTAATAAAGATAACAGATGCAACGAAGAGGTTTTTGTTCTTGTTGAGATCAACAGTCTGGAACATCTTGAATCCTGATACAGCAATAAATCCGTAAAGTGCTACACAAACGCCACCCATTACACAAGAAGGAATTGTCTCGAGAAGGGCTACGAGTGGAGAAATCATTGAGAAGATGATACAGATGAAAGCACATCCCCAGATAGAAATTGTAGAAGCATTACGTGTAATAGCTACACAGCCGATTGATTCACCGTAAGTTGTGTTAGGACATCCGCCGAAGAATGTACTTACCATAGTTCCAACACCGTCTCCGAGCAAGGTACGTGTGAGACCTGGTTCTTTAAGAAGATCATTTCCAACGATTGCCGAAAGGTTTTTGTGGTCTGCAAGGTGTTCTGCAAATACTACGAAAGCAACCGGAACGTAAGCTGTGAAAAGAGTAAGGAGATATTTTCCTGAAACTGCCTTAAGACCTGCTCCTCCGCCCAAAAGGAATGTGAATTTTGGAAGTGAGAGATAGCCTGAGATTGAACTGAAATCAAGAGCTTTCACAGCACCGTAGTTGATTATGATAAGTGCTTCATTTCCGGTAAGGTTACCGATGATTGCAAAAAGTGTTGCAAGAATATAACCACCGAGAATACCAAGAATGAACGGAATAAGACGACCAACTTTCTTTCCATAAGTTGAATAGAGCATTGTTACTGCGAGAGTGAAAAGACCACAGATAAGGGCAACGTATGTGCTTCCGCCTTCAACGCTTGATTTCATGAGATCTCCGATGGCGTTTCCAGAAAGGCTTAATCCGATGATGGCTACAGTAGGACCGATGATTACAGGAGGCATAAGGCGGTTAATCCATTCTACACCGCATACCTTTACGATAATAGCAATGATTACATATACAAGACCTGCCATAAGGGCACCAATGATGAGACCCCAGTAACCAGCCTGTTCACTTAATCCGAGAGTTGCGGCTCCTGCAAAGGCAGAGAACATTGAACCAATGAAAGCAAATGAGCTTCCAAGAAAAACTGGGCTTGAGCTTTTTGTGAACAAAAGATAAACAATTGTTCCAACTCCGGCTCCAAAGAGAGCTGCAGAAGCAGTAAGTCCGTGTCCTATGATGGCTGGAACAGCGATAGTTGCTGCCATAATAGCAAGAAGCTGCTGCAAAGCAAACAATACAACTTTACCGAATTTTGGTTTGTCCTTGATTCCGTAAATCAAATCCATTTTGAATACTCCTTTTTCATTTGTTGAATTTAAACTATTATATTATATTAAAAGTAGGTGGTAAAGAATTTTTACCTTTTGATTTTTACCTTTAGATTATTATCTTGGGGGATTTTTTATGGCTGATTTTTTTGATTATTTAAATTGGCGCGGTGATTTAAGTTTTGATGATGTTCCTTTTAATAAAATAGATGCGCTTCTTCTTGCTCATGTTACATATTCGATTTTTGACGGGGTTGTACCTGAAAATTTTACAGAAAAAAAGACTTTTGCTCAGGTTGCTAAGGATTTTATGGCTATGCCTGACTATGAAGAACGCATAAATATAGGTTTTTTGATTAATAAGCGTACTGCAGAATTAATGTTTAAATGTGCTGAAGTAGAACGCTATAAAAATGTAGAACTCTGCGGGTTTAGAAATATATATAATGAAGAAAAGGTTGAGCAGTTTGCCGCGGTAACTTATATTGTGAATGGAAAGCCTGTAATAGCGGTGCGTGGAACTGATGATACGATTGTAGGCTGGAAAGAAGACTTTAATATTGCCTGGCAGGAACAAATACCTGCACAAAAGGATAGCCTTGAATATTTTAAAGAAGCAGCAAGTGCTTTTAATGGTGATTTTGTGCTTGTAGGTCATTCAAAAGGCGGAAATCTTGTAATTAATACAGCGGTTAGATGCGGTTCTGAGTTACAAAAGCGGATTAATGAGGTTTACAATTTTGATGGACCTGGTTTTGCAACTGATTTCTTTAAAAGCCCTGAATATAAGGCTGTTGAGGGTAAAATCCGTTCCTTTTATCCAGGATTTTCGGTTGTAGGCATGATTTTTCATCATCCGGCAAACTTTGAAATAGTTAAGAGTGATGGTTTTGCTTTCTGGCAGCATGATGCTATGAACTGGCAGATTATGGGCAGTAACTTTATAAATGAAGGTAAATTTGCAGATGAAAGCCGACTCTTTTATAAGGTTTTTAATGAGTGGATTGATAAACTTGATAATTCCCAGCGAAAAAGCTTTGTAGAAACCATGTTCTGTATTCTTGAAGCTTCTGGTGCCAAAACAAACAGTGATATAGAAAAAGATGCCTTGAAATCAACTGCCCGTATGGTTGCTGCTTATGCGGATATGGGTAAAGAGCGGCGAAAGGAATTGAAAAAAATACTTTCTTTGTTTAAGGATGTAATCGCAGATGATATTCCAATTTTCAAGCCGCTTGTTCTTGAGCGTTCTTTGAAAAAATAATTTGCGAATAACGAAGGGAGGCTCTATAATTTAACCTATGAGTGATACAACAATTGTAACAAGCAGTCCTGTAGGACGCCATCTTGATTCTCTTGGAGAAGGTAAGCCTGCTTCTTACCTTATATTTAATCATAAAAAGGTTGAATTGATTGCTAAAATCACTATTGGCCGCGACACCGATAATGACGTAGTTGTGGACAATAAACTTGCAAGCCGTCACCATGCCATGATTCAGAAAATCAAAGATGCATATTTTATTAAGGATGTTGGAAGTACAAACGGTACCTTTATAAACGGAGTGCGAATTCCGAATGAAAAATATGTAAAACTGAATCCGGGAGATAAAATCTCGATTGGAAATATGAATCTGGTGGTTTCGTAATAGGAAAAAGCATTGTTATGCAGAAAAAAATTGCAAAAACATGTTTTTAATTGAAATATGATATTATTCCAGGATATAAAGAATATTCTCACCTCAGCCAGTTTACCTGCTTATGACAGTTTTTTTCAGACTTTAAGTGATGTTTGTGAATGTCTTGAAAATGAAAAAACAGATTACAGAGCTGCTGGCGCGGGGGGGCATGGCGGTTCTCTGCTTGATTTTCACAATGATGACCTGCCGCTTATAGTGATTCCAGATTTTCATGCACGCCCGTATTATCTATTGAATATTCTTGAATATCAGATTTTTGAAGATGCAACAGTATTTGAAGCAGTAGCTGCAGGACGCCTCAGGCTTTTGAGTGTCGGCGATATTATGCATACTGAAAGAGGAACTCGTGAAAGATGGGCAGCAGCACATGTAGAATTTCTGAAAGATATTTTTACTGGTCCTGCAATTTCTGCTGAAATGCAGGAGGGCTTGAGCCTTGTATGTGCACTTCTGGAATTAAAAAAAGCATTTCCAGCTTATGTTCATATTCTCAAAGGTAATCATGAAAATGTTTTGAATGAAACAGGTGGCGGCGATTTTTCTTTTATGAAGTTTGTTGATGAAGGCGAAATGTGCCGTTGTTTTATTCAGGAATATTACGGCGATGACATTTTGTATCTTATGAATTGTGTTGAGAAAAGTCTTCCGCTTTTTTATTTTGGCAAAAGATGTAGCGTCTCACACGCTGAACCAGCTCGCGCATTTACAAGACAGGAGCTTGTTGATGCAAAAAATTACGATGATGTTGTACGCGGTTTAATCTGGACTGGAAACGGAGAAGCAGAAGAAAGAAGTGCAAGAGATACAGTGCAGAATCTTTTTGATAATTCTGAAGGCTGTATACCAAAAGGGTATTTATACCTTGGAGGCCACAGACCTGTTCAGGGAAATTACAAGGTTCTTCAGAATGGATTTTATATCCAGATTCATAATCCTGGAAAACAAAATATAGTTTTTGTACATCCGGACAGAAGCATAAATTTAGAAAGTGATATTATAGGGGTAACTGAAGGCTAAAATCGAAGAACCGTTAAAAAATGGGCTGCGACAGCGGGCCATTTTAGGTTCATCGAAAAAATGCCTCAGAGGCAAGCTATGCTTGCCGACTTATAAAGTATTAAATACGGGAGATTAAAAATGAATGATGCATTCCCACCAATGATAGGAAAATACAAGGTGCAGGGTATTATTGCAAAAGGCGGAATGGGGGTTGTTTATAAGGCAATTCATCCGTCGCTAAAACGTTTTGTCGTAATCAAAAAAATGACAGCGCGTGGACATGCTGGTGATGCTGGACGTTTTAAAAAAGAAGCCCAGTTGTTACTTGATTTACAGAGCCCTTATATTGTTCACCTTTTTGATTATTTTACTGAGGCTGGTTTCCGTTACATGGTTGAAGAACTTGTTGATGGAACTGCTTTAGATGCACTTATAAAAAGACAAACTTCACTTCCGGTTCCGGTTGCAATGCTTGTTATGCAGGATGCCTGTTATGCTTTGAAATATGCTCATTCAAAGGGGATTGTTCACCGCGATATTAAGCCTGGAAACATTCTTCTTTCTAAACGTGGAGAAATTAAGCTTGCGGATTTTGGAATTGCAAGTGATCATGCTGAGGGTGGTACTGCTGCTTCTGGTGCGGCAGGTGCAAAATTTGCCGGCACGAATACGGTTACAACCGGTGATCTTACTCAGTCTGGTGTAGCCTTAGGAACTCCTGCATATATGCCGCCGGAGCAGTTTGAGGACAGTGCAAGCGTAGATCACAGGGCAGATATTTACGCTCTTGGAATCATGCTTTACGAAATGGTTACTGGAACAAAACCTTACCCAGGAACTTTATCTTTAGATACTTTGAAGGTGATAAAAAAGGGAAAGTATATTTCTCCTCGTAAAATTGATAAAAATGTTCCGAAAGAAGTTTGTCGTCTAATTCACAAAATGACAAGGCCTAAGGCAAAGAGCCGCTATCAGTCTATTGATGCAGTGCTTCGTCAGGTTAAAAAGTACCTGCGTCATTATGATACTCATGAGCTTCGAGTTCAGCTTGCAAAGAGTGTTATTGCATCAAAGCTTTATGAGTTTTCACCGGAGGCACTTGCGCAAAAAGATAAACTACGTCGCATTATCCGCCGCGTTTGCCTTGGTGTTTTTGCCGCAGCTGTAGTTTTTGCAGGCCTATGGTACAGCGGATTTATTCATAAGTTCCTTTTGAAAAAGTGGTATACAGAAGTTTGTGTTGAAATGCAGATGCCGCGTTCTTTGCTTGAGAATATGGATTTACCGGCAAGGGCTTTCTTTTTTGAAAATGATGGAAATGATATTCCGGAAGTAAGCGGTTCTCGTAGAATTTTTACAGAGCAGGGAAAGGCTTTTTATGAAAAATTGATTTTTTGGTCACCACGATTTGTGACAGAAAGGCCTGCTGCAAAGAATAAAACCTACAGTGCACGCCCTGTTTATCTGAGAAAAGGAGATTATCGTGTAAAGGTCGTTGTTGGTCCTTATGTCTGGTGGAAGAGTTTTACTGCTGGAGATGAAAATGTTTTTATGTCCTGTGACTTTTTGAAAAATGCAAAAAGAAAACTTACAATTAATGCTATGGCTTACGACCGTTCGTTAGGAACTCAAATAGAAAATGCTCAATTTAAGGTTTTGTATAAGAACAAATGGCAGCTTTTGGAAGAACTACCTCTTGAACTGCTGGAATCAGGTACTGTGTGGAAAATTCGTGTAGAAGCAGATGGATATAAAATGGAAGAATTTTCACTTTTAATTGACTGGTACCAGGATGCACTTATGATTTCTTCGGAATTAACAAAAGAAGAACATAAGCCTGAATAAAAACAGTCATGCTGAACCTTTGCAGCACAGCTGCTCGGAGACTCGCTAAAAATAGTCCACTGGACTATTTTTGCCCTGCTACGCAGTGCCGCTCCCTATGTTTCAGCATCTACACTACATTTAGAGCTATAGATTCCGAAACAAATTAGGAATGACACAAAATATTTGACGATTACCTCTAAAAATCAGTATATTTAAAATATGGCTAAAGATAATAACTCGAACGAGAATTCTATAATTTCAGCAGACCAGCTGCTCCCTAATAAACTAACTTTGATTCCTCTAGCAGGACGTCCAATATTTCCAGGTATTTTTACACCTCTTATGATTAATTCAGCAGACGATGTAAAGGTTGTGGAAGAAGCTTACGAAAAAGAAGGCTTTATTGGAATCGTTATGCTTAAAAATGATGCAGAAACACCAACACTGACAGATTTGCATCAGGTTGGAACTGCAGCCCGTATCATTAAAAAGGTTAATTTGCCTGATGGCGGAATAAATATTTTTATTTCTACTGTTAAGCGTTTTAAAATCAGAAAAGTGCTTCACAATGCTGCTCCAATGGCTGCGGCTGTAGAATATCTTGAAGATGAAGAAGCAGATACTTTTGAAGTAAAGGCTCTTACCCGTGCACTCATCAGTGAGATGAAAGAAGTGAGTGAGAATAATCCGCTTTTCTCAGAAGAGATGCGCCTTAATATGGTAAACATCGACAATCCTGGAAAAATTGCAGACTTTATTGCTTCTATTTTGAATGTTGATAAGGATGAACAGCAGAAGATTCTTGAAACAGTAAATGTACGTCAGCGAATGGAACAGGTTCTTGTTTTCATCAAAAAGGAACAGGAGCTGCTTCGTGTTCAGAAAAAAATTCAGAATGAGCTCAATGACCGCATAGAAAAAAATCAGCGCGAATATTTCCTTCGCGAAGAAATGAAGTCTATTCAGGAAGAACTTGGAGAAACTCCGGACGGTAACGAAACAGATTATCAGAAATTTAAGAAAAAGATTGAAGAGCTGGCCTTTGAAGGTGAAATAAAAGAAACTGTCGACAGCGAGCTTTCAAAACTTTCTATGATGGATCCGAATTCATCTGAATGGCTGGTGACACGAAATTATCTTGAACTTATTACACAGCTGCCATGGAAAGTTCCTGCAGTTGATGATTACGATTTGACCCGTGCTAAGAAAATTCTTGAAGATGACCATTTTGGTCTTGATGATGTAAAGAAGCGTATCATTGAATATCTTGCTGTCCGCAAAATGAAAAAGGATGCCAAGGGATCTATTCTGCTTCTGGTTGGACCTCCGGGAGTTGGTAAGACTTCTGTGGGCCGTTCAATTGCAAATGCAATGAATAAGCCTTTCTACCGCTTTTCTGTAGGTGGAATGCGGGATGAGGCTGAAATCAAAGGTCACCGAAGAACTTATATTGGCGCTATGCCTGGTAAAATTATTCAGGGACTCAAAATTACAAAGTCCAGCACTCCTGTCTTTTTGATTGATGAAGTTGATAAGATGGGCTCAAGCCATAACGGAGACCCGGCAAGCGCTTTGCTTGAGGTTCTGGATCCGGAACAGAATGTAAGCTTCCGTGATACTTATCTGGATCTGCCATTTGATATTTCTAATGTCTTCTTTATTCTGACAGCTAATACTCTGGATACTGTGCCGGAGCCGCTCCTTGACCGTGCTGAGATTATTCACCTGAGCGGATATATTGATCAGGAAAAACTTGAGATTGCGAAGAAATATCTGATTCCAAAAAACCTTGCTAAAAATGGACTTTCAAAAAATCAGGTAAAATATACAAAAGCAGCTCTTCTTGAAATTGCAGAAGAGTATGCCCGTGAATCAGGTGTGCGTAATTACGAAAAGTGTCTGGATAAGATTCACAGAAAGATTGTTACTGAGATGATTTTTGGTGCCGAGAAAACTGCTCAGAAATCTCCCGTGGTTTCGATACGCCCTGACGGGCACTCAACCACCGGAAACAGCGTAACTATCGACGCTCCAGATCTCTATAAATACTTGGGTAAGCCAGTCTTTGACGAAAGCCAGATAAAGGTTGCAGCCGTCCCGGGAACTGCAATTGGTCTTGCCTGGACAAGCATGGGTGGCGACACACTTTTGATAGAGGCAACTTCTTTTGCCGGAAAAACAGGGCTTGTGCTCACCGGGCAGATGGGCGATGTTATGAAGGAATCCAGCCAGATTGCTTTTGACTGGGCAAGAAAGTTTGTACTTGAGCGTGGCGAAAAGGATGCAAAATGGTTTGAAGAGAATATCGTTCACCTTCATATTCCAGAGGGAGCAACACCAAAAGATGGCCCTAGTGCCGGAATCACAATGGCAACAACATTCGTTTCACTATTGCTTGGAAAAAAGATTAAGCCTCATCTTGCTATGACAGGTGAACTTTCTTTGACTGGTCAGGTTCTGCCAATCGGCGGCCTTAGGGAAAAGACTGTTGCCGCAAAGAGAAATAAAATCAAGACAATAATTATTCCAAAGGCCAACGAGCGTGACCTTGAAGATATTCCAGACCACGTAAAGCAGGGAATTAAATTTATTTCTGTGAGTGATGTGCATGAAGTGCTTGAGATTGCGCTTGGTGTGAAATGATTTGTAACCCCGAACCTTCGCGGCACAGCTGCTCAGAGATTCGGGGATTTTTTTTATTCTACCTTAAACTTGTTTACTGCATCGGACAGAATACCAACCGACTCTTGTGCCTGAGCAGAAATCTGGACAATACTCTGAGAGCTTGCACTCAGAGTTTCTAGGTCTACAACCAAATCATTATATTCACCAAGAATACCTGAAACCTCTTCATTTAAGGTTTCCATTGCCTGATTGACAGTATCAACTGTTGATTTTATTCCATCATACCCAGTTCTTTCAGCCATTCGTGAAGCGGCTGGTTATAGTGAAATTCAGTCATGAAAGGGCAGTCTTTCATACCAAAGCCGTGGCCTCCCCATTCGTAGCGGGCGAGGCGGCTTGGAATGCCGGCTTTCTGCAGGGCTTCGTATAGACGGAGCGAGTTTTCGGGAATTACAACAGGATCATCATCACAGACAACTACATAAGTTGGCGGCATATCAGCTGGAACGTTGAGCTCCATTGAGAACTCGTCTTTTCGTTCCTGAGTCTGATTTTTTGCTCCTTTGCCAAGCAGACTGTTTCGACTCCATCGGTGGGCAATATCATCCTGCATAGAAACTACCGGGTAAACTGGAATTACAAAATCCGGGCGCAGTGAAACTTTGCAGTCTAGACCGAGCTTTGCAATTTCGTCGTGAGTCTGCCAGAACTCGCCGGCCATAGTTACAAGATGTCCTCCGGCAGAAAATCCGATAACTCCAACCTTGCTCGGGTCTATATCCCACTGGTCAGCATTTTCGCGAACCAGTTGAATTGCACGCTGAATATCCTGAAGCATTGCAGGGTAGTGGTAAAGACTTTCTGCGGTACGGTATTTAAGTACGAAAGCTGTAACACCGTTCTGTGAAAACCAGGTTGCAGTTGAGTTTCCTTCGCTTTTTAATCCTAAATGATGATAGCTTCCACCTGGGCAGACAATGACTGCAGTATGTGTTTTTGGACTGCCTTCTGCAGGCTTATGCATAAACATTACAGAAGGCTGCTTTTCCATTCCTTTGACATTGCGCCAGAGATAAATTGTTGCATCCTGAGCGAAAGCTGTAAGAGCTAAAAATATTGTAATTGCTAATGTTGTAATTATCTTTTTCATAGAAGTATTTTAGCATTATTGAGAGAATATTTCCATTATGTTACACTTTGCCATTATGAGTGAAAAAATGCCTGATATAAAAGCCATTATTTTTGATATGGATGGAGTAATTCTTGATTCAGAATCAATTTCAGATATAACCTGGAGAAAGGCCGCAGAGGAAAAAGGCCTTACTGTAAATGACGAAATATTGAATGCCTGCCGAGGCTCAAACAAAAACGACACAATACAAACCTTAAAAAAATATTACGGCGCAGATTTTGCTAGCGAAGCCTTTCTTGAAAGAACCTCAGAGCTCTTTCATGAAATCGAAGAAAAGGATGGCATTCCTCTGCTTCCTTATGCAAAAGAAATTCTTGAGTATCTTAAACCTCGTTACCGTTTGGCACTGGCTTCTTCTACACGTGGGCCAACTGTAGAACGCCAGCTTCGTGCCGCTGGTGTAATTGATTTTTTTGAAACCCGCACAACAGGCGAAATGGTAGAACACAGTAAGCCAAATCCGGAAATCTATCTTATGGCCTGTAAATCAATCGGCATGAAGCCCGAAGAATGTGTCGCAATTGAAGACAGCCTGAATGGAATCCGAAGCGCACATGCGGCCGCCCTGCACCCGATTATGGTAATTGATAAGGTTCAGCCGACAGATGAGATTCGTGGAATGTGCGAGACAGTGTTTGAGTCTTTGGAAGAGGTAAAAACGGTTCTTTAAATATTCGATAAAATCATTTCCACAATTTGTTTTTTAAACTTGTAAAATGAAAACTCCTGTCGTATTATTACTAATATGCCACTACAAATAACCGAAACTATTGCAGCAAATGAAAAGCTTTCCTCTGAACGCATTGACTATGATAAATATGAAGCAGAAACGATGGAAAAACTTCTTTCACGGGTGAAAGAGTGCGACCGCGATAATGCAAAGGAACTCATATATCATTGTATCAATGACTCAATTATTCATATTGAAATTTGTGATATTGACAATTGCTTTTCAGATGCTGCAGAAATTGAATATTTTGAATTCAATACAGTAGAGGAGGCAGAACCTCTTCTTTCAAAGCGTGGACCAATAAAGGCTTTGTTGGTTGTTATTTCAGCTGGCAAAGATGATGAACTGACAATGCTTGAAGTTCAGAACTGTTTGATTCGCATAGAATCTGCTTCCGGGCAGAAGCTTGAATCTGACAAGTTAATCTGGAGTCAGATTCAAAAAGCTCCTGTCGGATATTTGCAAATGTTAGTTCAGTTCAAGGTTATTCAAGAGCCTTTGCAACTCTGAAGAATTCAGGTTTCTTGCTGCAGTCGTAATTAAACATTCCGCAGTAAGGGCCGTTCATCTTGTAGCTGTAATCATTTTTAGGAAGGGCTGGATTGTCACAGATTCCCCAGATGGCTACGCAGGTAAGGCTCTTTGTTTCGTCTGCGGCAGCAGTTAGCATTTTAAAGAAGTTTTCATAATAGGCGGCGTGCTGTTCTGCTTTTTCTTTTTCGTAGTTGCGGAGGGCAAGCTCTGTTACCTGAACTTCCAGTCCCATATTGCTGTAGAACTTGATTGCGCTTTCAAACAGCTTGATATCATTGGCATTCATACAGCCTGACTGCTGACCGTAACCACCGACGTAGCCTTGCATACCGACACCGTCGCAGAGTTTTTCATCTTTATTGATGCTTTCGATAAGCTTGCCGATTGCTTCTCGTTTTGGAGAATAGAAGGTGTTGTAGTCGTTGTAGAAAAGTTTGATATTTGCATTTGCTTTTTTTGCGGCCTGGCGGGCATATTTGAAGGAAAGCTCAACGTAGTCAGGGCCGATAACATCGTAGAAATAATTTGTTGTACCACCGCGGCTGGTTCGGACTCTGCGAGGGTCGTCTGCCTTGCATTCATTAGTCCCGTCTGCAACTGCTTCGTTTACAACATCCCAGCAGTAAACTACGCCCGGATATTTTTCTTCAAAATGAGCAACAACTTCTTCTATATAATATTGAAGTCTTTTTTTCATTACATCTGAAGAAACAAATGCGCCGTCGTTTTTGTAACCTTCGCGGAAGAACCATGAGGGCATATAAGCGTCCCATACAAGAACGTGACCACGGATTCCGATTCCGTTAGCCTGAGCAAATTCTGCAATTTTGTCTGCATTGTAGTAGTTCATAGCAGGCATGCCGTTTTCGTTTTTCTGGCTGGCGCTCTGGTTGAGAAGAGAGTAGGCCTTAAACTCGTTTCCGGCAGTAAGGCTGTTGAAGTCTGCCTTTACCATGTCGGTATAAGCTTTTTTCTGAAGATTCTGTGGATTGATTACTGTTCCAAGTTTAAAGCCGTGGCGGGCAGCAGATTCATAAAGAGCTTCTTTTTGTTCAAAGCCTTCCATTTCGGCAGCCTGGGCCTTTTCTTCTTCTTTTGTTTTTTCTGTTGATTTCATAAATTTGGCAGCCATACCGGTTGCTTCGGAAGCGGCAGGTTTCATAACTGTTTCTTCCTTTTGAGTTGAAGCTACTGCATTTTTAGACTTTCCTGCACAGGTGATGAAAGTAAAAGCCGCAAGTGCTATTGCAGCTAGTGTGAATAGTTTTTTCATTTTTCGTTTTCCTTATTATATGGATTGCCACGTCGCTGCGCTCCTCGCAATGACAGCATAATACGTCATTGCGAGCGTAGCGAAGCAATCCATGCATACTGGTGGTTTCGATACGCCCTTCGGGCACTCAACCACCGTTACTTTATTTTACTAGAATTCTACCATTCGAAATATCAAGGAGTTTACTTATAAATACCAGATACTCGCTTTCGTGGATTTCGCCTTGAATTGTGATTTCGGTACCGAAGTCTTCGGTCAGGCCAGAGATGTGGAAAAGCTCCATGTTATTTTTAATGAGCTTGTAGAGAGAATAGTCTGTTGTAAATGTGAAGCTCTTTTTAGCAACGAGTTCTTCAAAAAGCCCGGTCTCGTCGGCAGCTGCCAGGACTCCCTTTGCGCCGTTGCCGTAAGCTTTGACGAGGCCTCCAGTTCCCAGCAGTGTGCCGCCGAACCAGCGGGTGATTGTAAGCACAGTGTTTGTGCAGCCTCGGCCGCGGAGTACGTCCAGGGCAGGGCGGCCTGCCGTGCCGCTCGGCTCCCCGTCATCGCTCATTCCCATGACTTCGGCACCGGGGCCTATAACAAAGGCGTGCACCACATGGGTTGCGTCTGCATATTTAGCTTTCTGGTTTTTTACGAGTTCGCGAGCCCCGACCTGACTGTCGCAGGGAAAGAGCTCGGAGAGGAAGCGCGAGCCTTTTATGGTTTCTTCGTATTTGATGTAGGTTTTTAATATTTCCATTTTTTATCTTAATTGTCATGCTGATCCTGAAACAAGTTCAGGGTTCAGCATCTGTTGCATGAGATTCCGAAACAAGTTCGGAATGACACGGTATTGCGGGGGCGCTACGGGGGCGGAGCCCCCGTTAGAAGGGGTAGCGGAAAACGCCGAAGGCGGTTGGAGCGAGGGGGAGACTTCCCCCTCCTGCTAACCGCTAATAGCTAATAGCTAACCGCTAAAAGCTATTCCACCAAAATATCCTGCACTTCCTTGTTATTTACGCGAACACCCTTTGCCTTAAGAGACTTCTCCTCAAACTTGTCGGCCTTGAACTTTTCCTGAAGAACTTTAATGCGGCCTTTCTTAACATAATTGAGCTGGAAGGTGAAGGACTTGCGGGTATCGACGTGGAGAACCTCACAGCCCTCAGGAGCAAAGAAGTAGTCGCGGTTCATGATGAAGGCAAGAACCTTACAGCGCTTAACGTAAACAAACTGTGTCGCCGGGTCGCGGTAGATAATTGTAAAGAGAATCTTTGAAAGGCTTTCCTTGTCTGCAAGACCGCAGTAACGCATTTCCGGCCCCACGAAGATTTTCTTAGGACTTTCCGAAACAGAATAGATTCCGCTCTTACGAACGTAGATAACTTTGTCGTAAGGAGTAACCTTAAGAACTTCAACGCCGCCAGAAACTTCTGTGCCAAGGTTTCCGTTTTTCTCGTCGTATTTGAGGGCAAGGTCTCGTTTTGTAACGGCCTTTACATCTACGGCGTTGATATTTGTAATCTGAGTATGACGTTTGAAAACGTCCTCACCAAGTATGGCAAGTTTCTTTTCAATTCCGTCCAGCCAGCTGATTGCATAATCAACGAGGTGCTTGAGAAGTCGGTTGATTTCCTTGATGCGGGCATTGATTGCTTCAACCTCGGCCTTGTTCTTGCTCATATCATAAAGGGAGATTCGGCGGATTGGGATTTTCAAAAGGTGGTCAACATCTTCGTCTGTAATCGGGCGAATCAGTTCTTTTGCAAATGGCTTAAAGCCGTCTTTTACAGCCTTGATTACGCCTTCTTCTGTTTTCTGCTGTTCGATTTTTTTATAGATTCTCTCTTCAACAAAGATTCGCTCAAGTGTGCGCAGGTGGAGTTTTTCGGTGAGGTCTTCTTTTTCAAGCTGAAGCTCTGCCTTAAGAATTCCAACAAGCTGTTTTGCGTGATGCTCGATCACCTGAGTACAGGTCATCTGCACCGGCATGTTATCTTTAATTACAAGGAGGTTACAGTAGATTGTCTGCTCGCAGTCTGTAAAGGCGTAAAGGGAATCTACAACGTCCTTTGTGTAAACGCCGCGCTGCAGACGGATTTCAATATTTACTTTATCTGCGGTGTAATCCTGAATTGAAGTGGCTTTTATTTTTCCGTTTTTTACAGCCTTTTCAATTGAGTTACACAAACGTTCGGTAGTTGAGCCGTAAGGCAGCTCTGTGATGACGATTTTCTTTTCATCACTTGTATCCATTTTTGCGCGGGTGATGATTTTTCCAAGGCCGTCATTATATTCCGAAACATCAATAAGACCGCCTGTTGGGAAGTCCGGGAAGAGCTGGAACTTTTCGCCGCGCAGACATTTCTTTTCTGCTTCAATAACCTCATGAATATTGTGGCTGAGAATGTTTGTACTCATACCAACGGCAATACCTTCGGCACCAAGAATCAGAACAAGAGGCAGCTTTGCCTGGAAGGCTACTGGTTCTACGTCTCGGCTATCGTAGGTATCAACATACTGAGTAATGCGCGGATTCGTATTTAAGATTTCTTTTGTGATTGGGCGGAGGCGACACTCAATGTATCGGGGAGCAGATGCACCGTCGCCCGTAAACATGTTACCAAAGTTTCCCTGCTTGTCAATAAAAAGTTCCTTGTTAGCAAGGTTTACAAGAGCAGTATAAATAGAAGCATCTCCGTGAGGGTGGTAAGCCATAACCTTACCGCACACGTTGGCAACCTTAGTAAAACGTCCGTCGTCTGTCTTGATTAAAGTGTGAATGATTCGTCTCTGAACAGGTTTAAGTCCGTCAGTAATTTCCGGAATAGCGCGGTCGCGGATAACGTAACTCGCATACTGAATAAAGTTCTGGTCAAAGAGATTTTTTACATAAGCCATTATTTTCCCCTAAAGGACAAAAATCTACGTCGTCATCCTGAACTTGTTTCAGGATCTTTTGTTAATTGTCCCAACCCACTTAAAATTATAAATGAAAAATTTGTGATTTTCAACTGTTTTTGCTTGACTTAACTGTTATACTGTTATATAAACAGTTATATACAGGAGGTTGTGTGAAGATTTTACAGAATTCAAGCGAACCGATTTATAAGCAGATTGCAAATCAATATCGGGATAAGATTCTTTCAGGGAAGCTAAAGCCTGAATCATATTTACCTTCAATACGAGAACTTGCTCAGGAATTGAAAATCAGCGTCATTACGACAATAAAGGCTTATGAGATTCTGGCAGAAGAAGGGCTGGTTACGGCAGTGCAGGGGAAGGGGTATTTTGTAAATCCTCAGAATCTGGAACTTGTCCGTGAACAGCATTTGAGATTGATTGAAACAGAATTACAGAACGCAATTAATTCAGCAAAGGTTGCAGGCGTTACCGGTGAAGAACTTAAGCAGATGCTTGAGGCTCTTTTGCAGGCAAATTAAAAATATGAAGGAGAAGATAATGGAAAGAAAGGGAATGGCAATACCGGCAGCAATAAAACTCAACGGTTATGAAAAACACTTTGATGGTTTTGATCTTGGTCCTTTAGAACTTGAGATTCCGGCAGGTTTTACAACGGCTCTTATCGGTGAAAACGGTGCTGGTAAAACAACTTTGCTTGATGCTCTTGGCGGTATTACAAGCGGTCATGGAAAAATCACCTGGCTTGAAAAATATAACGATCTCGACCAGAACAATGGCGAGCCTCGTAATGAAATCGGGTGGTGTGCTGCTAACAGATTTTTCCCTATGACCTGGAGTCTCAAAAATATCAGAAAATCTCTTCCTCTTGCTTTTGATAATTTTGATATGGAAAAGTTTGCTGCGCTTTTGGAGGAATTCGGGATTGATGAAAAGAATTCAAAATATCCGAAAAAAATAAGCACCTGGTCAGATGGAAATCGCGCGCGTCTTGCCATTGCTTCAATTCTTGCACGTGATACAAAACTTATGATTTTTGATGAGCCGGATTCTGCTCTGGATCCTGTAATCCGCGATGTGCTCAATTCAAAATTCCGTCAGTATATAAATCAAGGAAATGGAGAAACAAGTATTATCTTTTCAACTCACAATATTGCCGACATGGAAAGTATTGTTGATTATGTTGTATTTCTTGCCCGGGGGCGTGTGATTGCGAAAGGCTTTGTAGAAGATTTGCGCGAACAGTACCGCTATGTGCATGGACCGAAAGATTGTTTGGGGGCATCACAGAGGACTGATGATTTTGACTTTTATTATTTTGATGAAAATAAGGTGGAAGGGCTTTGTTCTGTAGAAAATGCTGACAAGTTTGATGAAGGCCTTGCAGTTGAAGTTCCAACGTTACAGCAGCTTTCGGTTTTGATTTTGCGAAGCAGGGAATAGCAGGTGGCTGGATGAAGCCCGGTGGCGGGATGCATTAAATTAAGGAGACGAAAATGAGTATCAAAAATAATCTGAATAATTATTATGTTTATACAGGAAAGAAATTACGCGAAGATATTTTTATTCTTTTGCTTTTAGATTTGTTTTTTATTCTGTTTATCAGATTCGATTTCAGCGGAATGAGATTTTCGGAAAAACGTAATTCTATAATTTATACATTACTGGGAGTATCGCAGATTTTGCCGTTCATGCAGCATATAAATGAGTTTTTTAATCTCGGGAAAACAGAGTGCTATCTCAAAACTTTCAGTAAGAGTTTCGAAACTTATAAATCCTGGTATTTAATTAATTTTATAGAAAAAATTATTGAGTACGTGGTAGTTGTTTTAATCGTATATGGAATCGGGCTGCAGATGGGAACTCTTCCTTCAAATGCTTTCTTCCTTTTTCTGGCTGATATCTTTGGAGGACTTGTAATCTTTGGAATTACTCCGTTCTTCTTCAGAAGTAAAACTCAGAAGACTATCTCTTTGAAAATGTGGCTCGGTTTATTGTTTGCGCTGGTTATGATGGTTTTGAATAATCTGTTTTCTCAATATATCTTTGTAATCTGGCTTGTTGCTTTTATTCCTCTGATGATTTTTTCAAATCGCCGCTGGCTTGGAATTATGAAAGTGGCATATTCTGATGGAGGTGAAAAATGAATTATCTTCCGATTAATATTTTTATGGCAGCTCTTTCGTTACTGTCTGGTTTTCTGTATTCCTTTATTCCGATAAAAAGACTTGTACGAGGCGAACTTGCTTTTCATTATGTAATTCTTTCATGCCTTTGGGCGTCTTTATGTTTTTTCTTTATTCTCAGATTATTTTTTAATAAAGATTCAACAAGATTTATAAAGACAACAAAGAGTGCAAAAAAGATTTATACCAAATATCTTTCCTCTTTAATTGAAATTATAAATACCGCACTTTATATTTTTGTGCTTAGTCTTGTTTTCTGGATTTACAAAAGAGGTTATGATTCTTCTTTTTGTTATGTAATCATAATTGTATACGGACTCTTTCATCTTCTGGTTTCTGTCATTACCCCAAAATTGATTATTCCTATAAGTAAGGAAGATCCGTTGTACTTTTCAATTGCTGCAAGCAGAAGATTTGACGAGACGGGGGTAAAGGTAATATATTATCTGATTTTGCTTTTGCCGTCTTTTGTGGGAAGTTTTGTTTTCATGTCGTTGACAAATATGCTTCCACATCTTAGTTCTTCGGGACTTATTATTGCCGTTATTGCTGGACTGATTCTTGTTGTGATTTCCTGTGTACTGAACAGGTTGCTGCTTGAACGAGAGTATAAGAGGAGGTAGGAAGAGCGAGGAGTGCGGGGTTATACCTTAGTTTTTCCGCTGAGGATATCCTTGTAATCAGCAAGATTTTTACGAAGCAGTGTCGGGATATTGAGTTCATATGGACAGCGCGTAAGGCACGCACCGCAGTCGACGCACTTTTCGATATTCATCATTTCTTCCTGCCAGTGTGGTGTGAGCCAGACTTCGGATGGTGCGCGGCGAATCATCTGGCTCATGCGGGCACACTGGTTGATTGTGATGCCTGCAGAACATGGAGAACAGTAACCGCAGCCACGGCAGAATTCTCCGAGCAGCTCGTCGCGGTCTTTTTTGATGATGGCTTCGAGGTCTGGTGTTAGCTCCGGCTGTTCGCGGAAAAAGTCCAGCCACTGTTCGAGTTCACTCATTTTCTGGATTCCCCAGATTGGAAGAACATCATACTGAAGCATGAATGCCATACAGGCACGGGCGTTGGTGAGGAGTCCACCCGAGAGACCTTTCATTGCTATAAAGCCTACGTTGTTCTTTTTACATTTTTCAACAAGAGCAATATCACGGTCGGTTGCAAGATAAGAGAATGGGAACTGAAGCGTCTCATAAAGTCCGCTCTCTGCAATCTCTTCTGCAATTCCGATTTTGTGAGCAGTAATTCCAATGTGGCGGATTTTGCCCTGTGCCTTTGCTTCCTGTAGAACTTCATAAAGACCAGTACCATCACCAGGACGGTAGCATTGCTTTACGCAATGCAGCTGGTAAATATCAATATAATCAGTTTTAAGGTTATGAAGCGAAGTCTCTAAATCTGCTTTAAGTTTTTCAGGAGTTTCAGCAGTAGACTTTGTGGCTATGAAAATCTTTTCTCTGTCGTACGTTCGGTGGTTGAGTGCCCGCGAAGCGGGTGTATCGAAACCACCTTTTCCAAAGGCCTGACCAAGCTTTTCTTCACTATCAGAATAAGCGCGGGCCGTATCAAAAAAAGTCATACCGCCGTCATAAGCTCTGTGCAGAATCTCAACGGCAGTTTCCATATTCACGCGCTGTACAGGAAGCGCTCCAAATGCATTTTGAGGAGTTGTTATACCTGTGGTTCCAAGAGTGATTGTTTTCATGCCTTGCATTATAGCACAGTCAGATAAAGTTTTATATACTTATATATAGAGGAAAAAGATGATTATTAAACAGCTTAGTGATAATGACGAAAAAAAGAAAGTTACAAGATACGTTTTGGAAGCATTACCAGACTGGTTTGCAGTAGAAGAATCCCGCGAGGAGTATATTAATGACAGCAGCGACCGTCCAACCTTTGTGGCCTATGACGGAGACAAGCCTGCCGGCTTTTTGTGCTTAAAAGAGACTGGTAAAGAAACTGTTGAACTTGCCGTTATGGGCGTTCTCATGGAATATCACAGAAAAGGAATTGGTCGCAAGCTTTTTGATATTGCAAAGACCTGCGCAGTTGAAAAAGGTTATGAGTTTATGCAGGTAAAAACTGTAAAGATGGGAATGTATGATGATTATGACGCAACAAACCGTTTTTACCAGGCGCTCGGCTTTAAGGAGTTTGAAGTTTTCCCGATGCTTTGGGATGAAGCAAATCCGTGCCAGATTTATGTAATGGGATTAAAATAATGAAGCAGCTTTTTACGATTGATTTGAAAAACTATGGTGCAGACTGGAAACGTTCGAGACGCGATTCTGCTCGTGCGATTATTCATGTTGGTGATGATAAACTTGCTCTTGTTTATGCGACAAAACTCGGTTACTACAAGTTTCCCGGCGGTGGTATTCATGATGGAGAAGACAAACTTGTGGCGCTGGCTCGCGAAGTGCAGGAAGAAGTAGGGCTTGTTCTTGTGGCTGAAAGTGTGCGCGAGTTTGGAGTGGCCACTCGCTATCAAAAATCCGCTCTGGCAGAGAATACTATTTTTGTTCAGGACAATTTTTATTATGAATGTGACGTTGAACGTGACGAGCAGGGCAATCTAAAAATCATCAGCCAGAAGCTGGACGCCTACGAGGACCAGGCTGGCTTTGAGCTTCGCCTTGTCTCTATAAAAGAAGCTGCCCTTGCAAACCGCCTCTACCGCGATACAAACGATTTTAATATTGCCATGATTGCTCGGGATACTCGTGTGCTTGAAATGCTGGCCGGCATGCCGTCGGAGCCTTCCCGTTCTATGGCAGAGCTTTTACTTGAAGAAGGCGTAAAGAAGAATCCGGGGCCCTGGCGCGAACACTCTTATGCTGTGGCAAGGGCGGCAGAGAAAATTGCGCGGGCTGTAAATCAAAAGTGTGGTCAGGAAAAAATGAATCCAGACCTTGCATATGTTTACGGCCTTCTTCACGATATTGGCCGGCAGAAAGGTCACACCTATATTGCTCATGTTTACGACGGTTATCATTTTCTGCTGTCCTTTGGTTATGAAAAAGCAGCCCAAATCTGTCTGACTCATTCTTTTAATCTTAAAACAACAGAAGACTATATTGGCAAAATCGATATTTCAGATAATCAGATGGAAGAAATTAAGCAGCTTCTCGCAGCCGCCGAATATGACGACTACGACCGCCTGATTCAGCTGCTTGATTCTACCTGCGGTGCAGACGGCACTCTTAATCTCGAAGAGCGCATGAATGACGTAAAAGCACGGTATGGCTATTATCCTCAGGGCAAGTGGGATAAAAACTTTGAGCTCAAAGCCTACTTCGAAAAGTTAGCCGGCCGCGAGTATTATGAAATTATTTCATGTCAATAACCCGAATCGCAAAGGTGTCATCAGCAATGCAGATTTCGCCTGTGGCAATTATTTTAGCTGACATTGTAATATTAGCACAGTATTTTGCCCTTGTAACCCGACGCGTAGTTTATCTGAGTAGAATTTTGAGTAGAGTTTAAAAACTTGTAATATGTAATATAATATGTATAATAATACATAAAAATGAGGTGATTTATGGTAAATTTTAATCGAAACGAAATTGTCTCAGCTACACAAATTGTACGTCAGTTCTCTTCCATTATGAGTAGTCTTGTAAATAAAACTCTCGATAAAATTGCGGTTGTCCGTAATAATGAAATGGAAGCTGTAATTTTATCTTTTGATGAATATGAGCAGCTTGTAATGCGTGCAGAAGCCGCATCACAAAAATCTGTCCGTGATTATTTTTGCAGCATCACTTCTGAAGAAGCTGATTTAATGGAGCAGGCAGTTAGCGAATGTCGCAAGGTTGATCTAAATGAATGGTAAGCTTGTAGATACAAATGTTATTATTCGCTTCTTAAAAGGACAAACAGAACTTTTTTCTCTTTTTGATGATATGGAAAATCTTTATGTTTCTTCAATATCTGTTGGAGAACTGATGTTTGGAGCAGAACTTTCTCAGAAAAAAGATTATAATTCAGCTGGATATTACAGCTTCTGTGAACAGATGAAAGTTTTGAATGTTGATATGGAGATTGCCAAAAGATACGGAAAAATCAAATCCGTGTTAAAATCTAAAGGGCATCCAATCCCAGAGAACGATATCTGGATTGCTGCAACGGCACTTACTGCAAATCTTTCGCTTGTAACGGCAGACAGCGATTTTGAAAATATACCAGATCTTTTAATAGAAAAAATGTAAAGGAATTAAAAATGAAAAAAGGTTTGATTCTTGAAGGCGGCGCAATGCGGGGAATGTTTACCGCCGGCGTGCTTGATGTTTTTATGGAAAACGGAATTGATTTTGACGGGGCAATTGGTGTGTCGGCCGGAGCAACCTTCGGTTGTAATTTTAAGTCCCGCCAGATTGGACGTGCCATCCGTTACAATAAACGTTTTTCTCACAACTGGCGCTACTGTTCCATCCGCTCCCTGATTTTTACCGGCGACCTTTACGGGGCAAAGTTCTGCTACGATACACTTCCTAATAAACTTGATATTTATGATTTGGAAACCTACCGCAAAAATCCTATGGAGTTCTGGTGTGTCGCTTCTGACTGTGTTACAGGTCAGCCTGTGTACAAAAAGCTTGAAACCTGCGATGCAACTGACCTTACCTGGATGCGAGCCTCTGCCTCCATGCCTCTTGCAAGCAGAGTAGTTGAAGTTGACGGCTACAAGCTTCTCGACGGCGGAATGACAGATTCTATTCCTTTGAAATATTTTGAAAGCCTGGGCTACAAGCGCAATGTTGTGATTTTGACCCAGCCCCGAGACTTTCAGAAAAAGCCTGCTTCGCTGATGGGGCTCATGCGCGTAATGCTGATAAAATATCCCAAGCTTGTAGATGCAATGAGCCGCCGCCATATCGTTTACAATGAAGAAACTGCCGACGTTTTTGCAAAGGCAGACCGTGGAGAAGTTTTTGTAATCTGCCCGGCAGCTCCGCTTGGAATCAGCCGCACAGAAAAAGACCCAAATGAACTTCAACGGGTTTACGAAGAAGGCCGCCGTATCGCGCTCGAACAGCTTTCGGATTTGCAGAAGTTTTTAAATTAATTTTTTCCCGCAGCCTTTTCAAGGAGTTCAATCAGTTCTCTGTAATTCTTGCGCACGCTCTTTCTGTGAGCGTCCTGTATGAACTCAAGCTCGTTGCGGAAGAGTCTGTCTTTTGCGGAAACAGGCATATACTGAATGCTGGTTCGGGTGTAGTAGTGTTCAATACAGCCTTTTGGAAGAACGTAAATGCGGGCAGCTTCCATAGCCGCAAGAATAAAGGCTGCAAGATTTTTAATAAGTGGAATTGTGTTTGCAATTTCTCGAGGCAGGCAGACAGCAATTTCATCACCCACATTGTTGATTCCTTGTAGGAGTACAGTTTTATAGGTATCGACAGCTTCTGCGTTTTCGTGCTTGTCTTTCAGCTGGCTAAGTTTTTCCATAAGCGGCTGCAGCTTAGCCGGCACTTTGTTTGATTCAAAATATTTATGCAGCTCCTGTGAAATTTTAATCAAATATCGTTCCAGTCTGAAAATCAGCTTGCTTAAAGTAATTTTCTGGGCCAGTTCTTTTGTAGAAAAAATTGAGCTGTAAAAATCAGCCTGTCGCTCCTTCTGTTTTTCAAGCCACTGAATTACCCTTTCATCTTCATTTGCTACATCGCACAGTTTTCCGCTAAATAATGAATCCAGATCAGTAATAATACGTCCGTTAGTACCAAGTAACGAACACACCTTACAGAAAACTCCAAGCTCGTCCTTGCCACCAACGTCAATAATTCCAGTACCCGCAGCACTGTACTCATCTTCAATAAAAGTCAGAAGGTAAGTGAACATCTGCTGGTCGGTATAGCCTTCCACGAAAATCTGGTTGTCAGAAAAAAAGAACTGTTTATGGTAAGTGTTAAAGCGCGGCAGAAAGCGACGGAAAAGTGCGTCATCCTCCTCGCATAGTTCTTCAATACTGGTTGGTGCCTTGTTAATGTGACAAACGATAACACCGCTAAGCTCTTCAGGCGTGCGTAAATCAATATAAAAAGGGGAGTGGGAAATCAGAAAAAACATTCGGCGCTGACTGTGCGAAACTTCTTTTCTAATCTCATTCATAAAAAAAGTCTGAAATTGCGGATGCAGGTGCAGTTCCGGCTCATCAATAAAAAGACAGTCATCAGCCGTAGAATCATAAAGATTTACAAGTAGCGAAATAATTTCTCGAAGACCGTGACACTCCGCCTCTTCCAGCATATATTCAACATTCCAGACCTTGTTTTCCACAATGGGAATCAGAGTTCCATCAATATCTTCTATAAAAGTTATAGATTTTCCAAACATGCTCGAAAGAACCTTTTCAATTTTCAGCCGGATTTTTTCGTTGTCCTTGAGAATTGAAATCTGGTCGCTATAATTACGGTCGGCACGCAGAAACTTTACCGAATAACCGGCAGCTTCAAACTGCTGAGAAATCTTTTCTGCCAGAAGTGTTTTTCCGCTTCCGTTAGGTCCTACTATCAGATTAATCTGCGACCAGTTAGATTTCTTAAAAACAGTCTTTCCCCAGAGAAAAGGAATTTTCACGCGTGTTTCGAGCTCAATCATAATTATATTATAACACAGCTTTGATTTTATGATATAATAAAAATATGAAAGTTCTGACAATAATCCCGCCAATAATGCAGCTAAATACAGCTTATCCTTCCGGAGCCTATCTGACTTCTTTTTTTAAGACAGAAAACTGTGACGCTTCCTGGTGTGATTTGAATATCCGTCTTTTTTATGAGATTTTTAGCCGAAGCGGATTGACCCGTCTTTTTGAACTTTCTGAAGCCCGTGCCCTGCAGCTTGCAGACCAGGCCGAACGCAAGAGTGATGATAATACAGCCTTTAATCTTCGCCGCTATATCAGTCAGAAAGAAAACTGGATAGAGTGGATTGATTTTATAACTGCCGTTTTGTGCGGGGGTGGGGCTCGCGAAAAGGAACATCAGTTTTTGTATTCACCTTTTGCCCCGCGTGGCAACCGTATGGAAAACTATCTTGCCGGCCTTGCAGAAAATGGCCGCGAACCTACGGTAGACGATATGCGCTTTTTGTGTTCCTTTGCTCTTGCCGATTTGTCCGACTACATCACCGTTGCCTTTGATCCTCAGTTTTCCCTCGTCCGCTATGCTGAGTCCCTTGCTGTGGACACTCGCACCTTTTCAGATTTCGAGGCCCAGATAGATTCTCCGATTATGGAACATTTTTATAAGCCGGTTTTAGAGCAGATTTTTCAGGAGCTTCCCGCCGCAAGCGGCGGTCGGGCTTTCCGCTGTTCCGCTGACGCTCCAGCCGCTTCCCTCGCTTCACTAACTAACGTTAGTTCGCTCAGTCCAGTGGCCGCCTGCGGCGCAGCTCCAATCCCTAAGCCAGATAGTCTTCTAATATGCATCTCAATTCCCTTTGCAGGAACTTTTCTGCCGGCCCTCTATACCGCGCGATTCTTAAAAGAAAAACTTGGAAGCACAGCCTTTATCTGCATAGGCGGCGGCTTTGTAAACACCGA
>JAEDCY010000051.1 GCA_016293915.1 Treponema sp.
ATTTCGTTACGGAAAGATTTACCAACCTGAGCAACACCAAAAGGAACCTTCATACGGTTAGACTGAACAATGTTCTTAAAGTCTGTAAAAATACCCTGACAGGTTTCAGGACGGAGATAAATCAAATGGCTGTCGTCTGCAATTGGTCCCTGATATGTCTTGAACATAAGGTTGAACTCGCGAACTGCTGTATATTTGCGGTTTTTGCTTCCACATGTAGGACAGTTGATGTTTGCATCGATGAAAGCTTTCATTTCATCATGTGTCATTGTATCAACAGGTTTTCCAGGATTTACATCAGGATTAGCTGCAACAAAGTCTTCGATAAGTTTATCTGCGCGGTGACGTGCATTACATTCTATACAGTCAACCATTGGGTCAGAAAAGTGATCAACGTGACCGGATGCCTTCCATGTTGTATGATGCTGGAAGATAGCTGAATCAAGACCAACTACATCGTCGTGCAGCTGAGTCATGTAGTGCCACCATTCATTCTGAATATTTCTTTTGAATTCTACACCAAGTGGACCATAGTCCCATGCACCTGCCTGTCCACCATAAATTTCAGAAGCCTGATATACAAAGCCTCGTCTCTTACACAAGCTGATGATTTTGTCCAGGGTACATGCGTGTACGTCTGTGTTTTCTGTTTTTGCCATTTATATCTCCTTACGACTCTGGCGTGGGCCGTTTTGTGATTTTTTCGCCACGACGTACCGGGTAAGGCCGCCAATGGCTTTTAAGTTGTAAATGTGAGAGTATCATAAAAAGAAATTGTTTGCAAACGAAAAGATTAAGCGTCTGCAGGCTTTTCATCCCCCACTGCTTCTTCCACTTCCTCTGCTTCTTCGATTTCTTCAACCTCATCCACAGCTTCGTCAGTCTCTTTATCATTTTCTTCCGGCAAGGCAGCTTTACCCAGATAATCATCAATATCCGGTGGATTTGCATAAATCAAATTTTCCAGACGCTTTTCCATATGTTCAAAAATGAAATTCTTAATTACTTTTCTGTCATCAGGTCCTACCTGCCTTAGGAAGAGCAGCATTGCAAAATAATTATTGTTATCATAAGACTTTACGTCAAAAACAATAGAAGGAGTAGCAATAGAACGTCTTCCTAATGTAATGGAAAAACTTGGAACAACCGTTTTTTTAGCAAGAACTGCACCATAACTTTTTGGGAAAATGCAGGTAAAGCCTACAGAAGAAATATTTGCTATGGAAACCTGAAGCAGCTGGGTTTGAGTTGCAAAATAACCATTTATGGAAATACTTTCATCGCAATCAAGTCTTAAATATTTTCTTTTTCCTTTTGCACCGTTCAATTCAAGAATTCCAATAACATTCTTTATTAATTCTGTACCCTTTACTTCATTAAGCATTATGAAGCCACCCGGCAAAGAAAGATTCATCATAAACCTTTCTCTTTTAGGCTGAGGAATCATTGCAGACATCAAGCCTACAAAAATGGTTTTCAGCTTTTCATCCTGCTGGAAAGATAGAATATAATTAAACCAGCCGTCATAGCTCATTTCATCATCAATAAAAATAAAACAAAGAGCGTCAGGAAACATTCTTAAAGCATTCTTAGTATATTTATAATCCTTGATGATATAGGCTTCATATTCATGCTGTTTTAATTCCGGCTGAAGATAATTTTCAACATATAAGGGAGGATTCACAAAAAAAACTTTTCGCCCGATAATCGGATTTTCACAGCGGGGAGCCAGAGGAACCTGAATAACAGGCTTTGTTGTTGCCTCCTGTTCTGCCGCAGCTTTTTCTTCGGCCTTATCTTGAATTTCTTCTGCAGACTCTGCTTCAAGATTATTTTGAACTTCAGCGTCTTTCTGAGTTTCTTCAGATTCCTGAGGCTTCTGTGTCTCCTGAGTTTCCAGAGTTTCCTTATTTTCTTTTTCTTCTGATTCTTTTTCCGGTAAATCAGTCTGGCTCATCTTTACAGTATCATCCTATTTTATATGTTTTAATTTTTTCTTCAGGGCATTTTTCAAAAAAGTCCCTGATTTCCTCTTTCAGTGCCTCATTTCCCTTTTCTGCGGCATTTACAAAATGCGTCTGGGCATAATGGGCAAACTGAAAGTTCATGCAAAAGTAAGTAAAAAATCTTTGCAGACGGGTTTTATAAAACTCCGGCGGCTGATATTCTTCTACATTCTTTATATAATCATAACAAATTTTTTCCATATCTACCTTAATTTCTTTGTTTTTTTCTGAAAGAATTTCCGAAAAAATCCATGGTTTTTGTACACTTGCCCGAGAAATCATAATTCCATTGATATCAGGACAGGTTTTAAGTGCATAAGAAGCGGTCACTGCATCCTTTACATTTCCATTAAGATAGATTTCCACACCAGAGCCCTTATATCTTTCACAGAGAGCCTGACAATATTTATACCTTGGTGGACGGGAAAGTTTTTCCTTTTTAGTTCTTGGATGAAGGGTAAGAAGCTTTGCACCCTTTTCTACCAGCATATCACAGAAAGAAAAAAAGCCATCATCTGTAAAATCTTCATCTCCAAGTCTGAGTTTTACCGAAAAACGCTTTGTTTTTTCCGGATTTTTACTATTATAACATGCAACTTCCTGTCCAACCCGGCTAATCATTTCTTCAGCTTCTTCACGCGGACGTGTCATCCAACCTATACCGGCTCCGGTTTTATATACATCAGGAGCAGAACAGCCCATATTGATATCAAGTCCAAGCCCTGGAAGTTCAAGCAGCTGTTTTGCAGCTTCTACCATTCTTTCGCTGTCATGACCGGTAAGCTGCCATACCATTTTCTGCGGAGCCGGATAAGGATTTATATAGTATTTTTCAAAGGGACCTGCATTTATAAGAGAACCGGCATTTATCATCTCATTAAAATATTCATCACAGCCGCCAAACTGCTCTACAAGAATCCTAAAGGCCGGATGAGAAATAGTAGCCATGGGACCACAGATTAATTTTTTACACATATTATATATATTATATCAAAAATCCTTTGAAATATCCCGTGTTTAGTATTATTATAGAAAAGAAAAACAACTAATTGGAGTATAAAAACTATGTTTGAACGAAAAAAGTACAAGAGCTTTGCGAGAACCCAGCTCTCTGGCCGTTGGGGCGTACCTGTAATTGTTACACTTTTTGTAACAATCATACTCAGAATTTTTGGAATTCCAGAAATAATACAATTGTACAAAACAGGATATTTTACAGCACTTATTAAGCTGGATTGGCAGGGTATTAGTGTAGCTGCTCAAGATGCAAACCCATCACTTTTTTCACCCCTCATTCAAACTATTGTTGAAGCTATTCTTTCAGTCGCTTCAATTAATGTATATCTCAAAATGTCACGTTCACCTGAACCTGTAAGTTTTAGTGATTTCATAGAAGGTTTTAACAACTGGGCTCGAGCAATACTTGCTGTATTATGGCAGATTCTCTGGATTTTCCTCTGGGCACTCCTTTTCTTTATTCCTGGAATCATAAAAGCAATTGCCTACTCCCAGATGTTCTATATCATAGTTGAATACAAAGATGTATCTATAACAAAAGCCATGCGTATAAGTATGGAAATTACAAAAGGTCATAAATGGGATTTATTTGTAATGTACCTTTCTTTCTTTGGCTGGGATCTTCTTTCTTTATTTACATTAGGAATACTTCAATTTTGGCTTCTCCCATACAAGAACATGACATATATCAACGCATATCATGCACTTATTAAAGAAGCAATTGAATCAGGAAGACTTAAACCGGAGGATTTATCAGAATGAAAAAAACAACAAGATCGGGCTTAATAATATTAATTATTTTTCTTATTGTCATAGGCGCATATACAGTTTTTACATTAAAAGGAATAAGCGGGGACTCTAAAATTACTATAAATTCATCAGATACCTACCGTGTTGCAGAAGATTCTGAAAGTTATAATCCTTCTGCTGCAAAGGCCTATAGAAATGAGTTTATTGCTGCTTTATATATAGAAGGAACCATTTCTGCTGCAAACAATTCCTATAATCACAAATGGCTTTTATCAACAATTGAATCTCTTAAGAAAAATGAGAAAAATGCCGGTCTTGCAGTATTCATCAATTCTCCGGGAGGAGCTGTATATCAGTCAGATGAAGTTTACCTTGCCTTGCAGGATTACCGAACAACAAAACGTCCTGTATATATATACCAGGGACCTATGGCAGCATCTGGCGGTTACTATATTTCATGTGCCGGAAACAAGATTTATGCAAACCGCAATACCCTTACAGGTTGTATCGGCGTAATAATGGGTAACTCTTTTGACCTTACCGGCCTTTTTGACCGGCTCGGTATTAAATCTACAACAATTCATTCTGGTGCAAACAAGAATATGCTTAATTATAACGAACCACTTACTGAAGAACAGAAAGCTATCATGCAGTCTATGTGTGATGAGTGTTATGATCAGTTTGTTTCAATAGTTGCAAAAAACAGAGGCATTCAGTACAACACCTGCTGTAAAATTTCAGACGGAAGACTTTATTCTGCAAAACAGGCTCTCGACAACCGTCTCATAGATGCAATTGACACCTGGGATAATATGCTCCGCGACCTTGCAGAAAATGAGCTTAAAAAGCCAGGAATTAAGGTTACAACTTTTAAGTATCAGAAAAAACAGAGCGTTTATGACATGCTTACAGAAAAAGCACTTGATATCCAGACTGCAAAAGCCGCAGCTCAGCTTGGAGTTCCATCAGAAGTAATTAAGTCTATGAATGACAAATCTTTAGTTCCGATGTATCTCGCACCTGTAAATTAAAGTCAAAAAACTTATCTCTCAATAAAATAAAGACCAGCCTTCTTACCGTTTACAAGAGTATGAAGGCTGTTTTTTATTTTAAAGTCTGATTCTGAAACAGCAGCTTCCAGTTCTTCTTTTCTTGCAGACAGAATGACCATACGACCAGAATCTGAAAGTATTCTGTTAAAAGACAGGAACATCTTCTGATAAAACTCTTTTATATCACCTATTTCTTCGTAATATCCCCACGGAGGATCTGTAATTACAAGACTGATTGATTTGTCTTCAATGTGATTAAGTGAAAAAGCATCTGCCTGCCTGCAATCAATAAGGCCTTCAGAAGCAGCCGAAATCTGTTTTCGCGAACCAGTAAGAGCTGACTTCTCTGCTTCAATATCACTTATAAAAAGCTTTTGAAACTTAAACTTTTTTGCTAACTGTACTGGTATGGAACCGTAGCCGCAGAAAGGTTCAAGAATTTTATCATCTTCTTTAATCTTTGCAAAACAGCAGATAAGATAAGCAATTTCAGGACGCAACTCACCTTTATTAAGATTCTTTTCAGTAAACTCACGTTTCGAAATCAACTCACCGCAAAATGCAAAACCTTCACGCCGTATAGAAAACCAGATTTCATTTGTAGGGGAAAGTCTGTCCAGCTTAAGTTTTGAATTGGCAAGAACATATTCTTCTGCCCGCCGGGTAATTGATTTATCTACTTTAGCAAATTGATTTTCCTGGACAAAGCGGATACGAAAGCTTCCCTTATTCACAAGGAAATAATTCTTTGAAGAACACACAGAGCCAACCAGAGAATTAAAATTCAGCCCCTTTCCTTTCATTGTTCTGAGTACAAAAAAAGTGTTATTAAAATATATGATTTTTTCCAGCTCCCGGGAATCACCGTCAAAACGATAATGAATCAGTCCGTCGTAAAGCCCAAGTATTTTGATTTTAGGAAATCGTTGTGTAAGGTCCCCCTCCACCACACTCTGAAAGCCGGTAATAAATGTAGATATGAATTCCGCCATATTTTTTTATTATATGTAATTTTATCTTTTAATCATAGTAGTAAACTAAAAGCTAAAAGCTAATAGCTAATAGCTTTTAGCTTTTAACTAACAAACAGACTAGACACACAACACTAAAATCCATATAATAAAAAGATACACGCTATATGTTTAAAGAGAGTTCTTACAACTCCAGGAGGAAAATTGGCATACGTGAATAACAATAACAACAAAAATGGTCAGAGAATCAATGAAATGATTCGTGTCCGCGAAGTACGTCTTATTGATGACGAGGGAAATCAGTTAGGCATTGTTGCTACACAGGAAGCCCTCAGAATGGCAAAAGACAAAGACTTAGACCTTGTTGAAGTTTCACCGAATGCTAACCCACCGGTTTGTAAAATACTTGATTATGGCAAATACAAGTTCGAACAGGAAAAAAAGCTCCGTGATTCCAAGAAGAACCAGAAAGTATTAAAGCTGAAGGAAATCCGTATGCAGCCAAAAATCGGCTCAGGAGATCTGGATACTAAAGCCAAACATATACAGGAATTTCTTGACGAGGGTGACAAGGTTAAAGTTACAATCCGTTTCCGCGGACGTGAACTTGCTCACACTGAACTCGGCTATGATGTTCTGAATGAGGTGTTAAAGCGACTTACCTCGGCGTACAACATTGATAAGCCTGCCGCAATGGATGGCAGAAACATGTCAATGACAATCTCAGCAAAAGCCGCAAAATAAGGGGTTATAAAATGCCTAAGATGAAGACAAAGAAGTCAGCAGCTAAGAGATATTCTCTTACTGGATCTGGCAAAGTTAAGCACAAGAAGCAGAACCTTCGTCATATTTTGACAAAACGTTCTCCTAAGAGAAAGAGAAATCTTCGCGCTGCAGGTTATGTAGCAGAAGCAGATGCAAAGAAAATCAGAAAGCAGATGCTTCCATACGGTTAATAGGAGATAACGATGTCAAGAGCAATAGACGGAACAAAAAGAAAGAATCGCCGTATTAAGATTTTGAAGCTTGCTAAGGGTTTCCGTGGCGACAGAAAATCAAACTACAAACCAGCTAAAGATGCTGTAACAAAGGCTCTCGGTCACGCATACGTAGATCGCCGTGACAGAAAGCATGAATTCCGCACTCTCTGGATTGCACGTATTAACGCTGCTGTTCGTGAAGAAGGAATGACATACTCACAGTTTATCAACGGAATTAACAAAGCCGGTATTAAATTGAACCGCAAGGCTCTTTCTAATATGGCTATTGAAGACCCTGCTGCATTCAAGGCAGTTGTTGAAGCTGCTAAGAAAGCTGTACAGGCTTAAGGAAGTTTGAAAAATGATTTCACTCGATCAGGTTTATCTTCTTGAACAAAAGGTTGAAAGCGCTGTTGAAAAGATTCAACAGCTGCAAGCAGAAAACGATGCTCTCCGCAGCAAATGCAACGAGCTCACAAATGCGCTTTCTGCAAAGTCGGAGCAGCTTTCTAATTTTGAATCAGATCAGAGCCAGATCGAGACTGGAATCAAAAAGGCGCTTGACCGCTTGAATTCGATTGAGAATTCTGTATTGAAAAATGCAGATCAGCAGAATCAGGCGGCACAAGCTGCTAAGCCTGCAGTTCAGGTTTCTCCTGCTCCACAGGAACAATCTGCAACAACAGTTCAGAGCACACCTAGCTTTGATACAATGGACACAGTTCCAGAAACGACTGAAGAACCTACAAAAGTAAACGAAGAACAGTCGGTAAATATTCCAGAACAGACATTTAATACTACAAACATAGAAGAAAACTTTGAGAGCGAAGACGATATTGATGCTCCCGAAGATGATAATCACGACGGCTTAGGCTTTGATATTTTCTAATGGGAAAATTAAAGATTGAAATGCTTGGAACTTCTTTTACAATCCAGGCAAATGAAGATAACGAATATCTCGAAAAGCTTTTAGGCTACTACAAAAGAATCACAGAAGACGTAAATAAAATAGACTCAATCAAAAATCCTTTGCAAACCGCAATTCTTTCCGGCATTATGATTTGCGATGAACTTTATAAAGAAAAGCAGGCCAAGGTTGCAATGGAAAACGGCGAATATGTTCCTGTCGAAAACGATATGGACACAATGGAAATTGAACGCCGTACTCAGAATATGATTGATAAAATCGATAAGGTACTTTAATTTATGGAAAGCGCGGCTATCACAATCTGGGTGGACGCGGATTCCTGCCCTTCTCTCGTAAGAAACCACACTGTAAAAATGGGAAACAAACTCGGTATAAAGGTTGTCTTTGCCGCAAATAAGAAAATTAGCTGCGATACAGGCATTTTTGAAATGGTTATCTGCGCCGAAGAAAAAGATGCCGCTGACAATTATATTTTTGAAAACTGTAAAGCGAGCGATCTTGTAATTACCCGTGACATAGTTTTTGCAGACCGCCTTGTTGAAAAAGGAATCTGCTGCATAAATGACCGTGGCACAGAATTCAACCGGGAAATGATAAAGGAACGTTTGAGCACCCGCGACTTTGATTTACAACTGGCAGAAATTGGACTTGTAAAACATCACCACGAAGGCTACGACAAAAAAAAGTTCGCGGCATTCGCGAACTCTTTTGATAAAGTTATACACAGATTATTAAAGTAAGTGGTTTCGATACGTCCTTCGGACTACTCAACCACCGGTGGTTGAGTGCCGCGAACGCGGTGTATCGAAACCACCGGCTAATCTTCCGGTTCATCCGGATATGCCACCTGAATAGAACAGATTCTGTCTTTTACCTGCATAAAGGCAAGAACAACCTCAGGATCAAACTGTGAGCCGGAATTATTCAAAATTTCAGAGAAAGCATCTTCTATTGTCCATGCTTCCTTATAACAGCGTTTTTGGCTCAAAGCATCAAAAACATCTGCTACTGCAACAATTCGTGCAGAAAGAGGAATGTCTTTTCCACTCAATGGCTCACAAAGAGGAACAATTCCATCCTTTACAGAAAAATCGCTAAGCGAAATCTTTCCAGGGTATCCAGAAGCACCACCATCCCAGCGATCATGGTGATGAAGAGCAACTTCCTGAGACATTACATCAAGAAGAGACTCAGGTGGCTCAAAAAGCTGTGCACCAATACAGGTATGGCCTTTCATAATATTTCTTTCTTCATCCGTAAAGCGAGGAAAAGCTTTCTTTAATATAACATCCGAAATACCTACTTTACCAACATCATGGAACTTAGCGGCAATCTTAAGATTATCGCGATAACGGTGGATTTCTGATTCCGGAACATTATGATTAAAGGCCCAGCGGTCATAAATTTCAAGCGAATATGATGAAACACGTTCAATATGTGGATAGGTTTCTTTTGGATCGCGGAACTCAGACATCTTAAGCATACGCTTTACCATATTTGCAGTAAGATAAGCGTGCTGCAAAGCCTGAACCGCAGCAGTTGCAAAGTGAGCGATGAGCATTTCTGCTTCATCATCAAAAGTAATTATTTTACCGTCTTCATCTTTTGCATTGATAATCTGAAGAATACCAAGCAGATTACCGTTTGCCATCTTAAGAGGAATGGTATACATAGATTTTGTACGGTAATCAGTTGTAAGGTCAGTATTTTTATTAAATTTGTACGGTTTTGATTCCGGAATTTTATAGCAGTCTTTAATATTTAAAGGTTTTCCGGAAACAGCTACATAACCACAAATCTGTTTTTCGTTAATTGGAAATGAGAAGCTTGTATAGGGTAGTTTTTCACCTGGAGCAAGTTCTTTAAGATGAGTATCATTCTGTCCATATTTGATTTTAAGCTTATCGCCTTCTACAACATAAATTGACCCGGCATCCGCATTTACAATTTTACGGGTTTCGGTGAGGATACGCTCAAGAAGAACGTCAACGTCCTGAATTTCTCCAAGTTCACGCTCAATTTCTATAATACGCTGCAGTTTGTCATCATGGTCAGATTCAATGTGGTCAATTTCACTCATATCATTTCTATTATGACTGATAATTCAAAAAAATCAAGATGTAAAACAAGTTTTTTGTTTTTTGATAATTGAGAAGAAAATCGGACCGGCCCCCTTCTGATTATCAGGCATAATCATATAACCGTATTGTGTTTTTTCAAAACCAGGAAGTTGAATATCTGTAAAATCTGAAATTTGAGATAAATCAGCTTCCGCTTCTAAAAGTGAAAAAGCAGTACCGTCTTTATTATACTTTTTATAAAGCCTTTCAATCATACCGTCATTTTCCTGCGGACAAAGAGCACAGGTTGAATACAAAAGTATTCCCCCCGGCCGTAACAAACGATAGGCCGAAGAAAGCAAAGCCCATTGTTCGGTTGTAACAGTTTTAATACGTGAGGGTGACCAGTTATTCAGATATTTCGGATCTGAAATTACATGACGCTCCGAAGAACAAGGTGCATCCAGTAAAATACGGTCAAAGCATTCGGACTGGCGTGTGCACCAGGTAGCACCGTCACTGCAGGAAGTTTTTACGCGTTCAGAGATTTCTGGAGGAAGACAGGTTTGTACAACTTTTGCAAGGCGATGCTTTCGTTCCGGAGAACGCTCATTTGAAGAAAGAGTTGCATTCTTTGGCATACGGCTTGCAAGGACAAGAGTTTTACCACCAGGCGCGGCGCAGAGGTCTAAGAGGTCGGTGGCGTTTTCAAGCGGCAGGCAGAGGGCCGCAAGCACAGAGGCACTATCGAGAAAGTAAGATTGCTCAGCTCCGGTTACGTGATATTCAACTGCACTTCCCTCACCTGCAAAAGCGGCTTTAAGGGACGGCCAGCGCTGGCCATAGAGTTCACTGTAATATTGTTCAAAGCCTTCTGCTCCAGATAACTTTTCTTTAGCGGATTTTCTGCTCATCAAAAAGCCCTGCCTCAATCTTATATTTTATAATTCTTTTTACAGCCTGATCGATTTTTGCTTCAAAAGTAGAATCTTCTTTAGCACGATTATACAAAACCTTTCCAGCCTTAGCAAAACGTTTTTCAGAAATCATAATGCAGTCTACACCTGCCTCAACAGCACGAATTGCAGCAACTTCTGGCGGATACCCGTTATCAGCAAGAGCTCCCATGAAAATATCATCAGAAAAAATAAGCCCCTTGTAGCCATATTCGTTACGAAGAATATCAGTTACCCAGACCTTTGAAAGGCAGGCCGGAACTCCGGCATCTACCGCAGTTGTACGGGCATGTGACATAAGAACAACCGCCGGCTCATATTTTACAAGCTCGCGGAAAGGTTCAATTGATTCTTCAAGTTCTTTCTTTGTCAGTGTAATCTCAGGAAGTCCAGTATGCGGATCTGTATTTGTATTGCCTGGGAAATGTTTAAGTACGGTTGCGATTCCATTATTTTCATAAGCATTTATACACGCAAGGCCGTACTGCCTTACCTGAAAAGAATTTCCGAAGCTGCGGCCGTCAAGAAAATCTTTATTACCTTCAGTGCAGACTTCTGCAACAGGCGCAAGATTCATATCAAAACCGAGTTCTTTCATCCCGGCCGCCTGTTCTCCGTATAATCTGTAAGCTCCACCTGCATCATAATTTTTTGCAACATCTTCATTTGATGGAAGTTTTGGATTCAGTTTCTTAAGCCGACTAACCCAGCCACCTTCCTGATCCACGCAAAGGTAGGGCTGAATATTTTCGTAAGTTTCACAATAGTCGCGGATTGATTTTTTATAATCCTTCATCTGCTCGCGTGAATCTGCAATATTATAAGAAAAGAAAATATAACCGCCTGCAATTAAAGGAGTCTGGTCATTGCTGCCAGTCATGGCCCCAACCGTTTCGTAAGAGCGGAAGGTCGTATTTCCTTCCAGGTTTTCTATAAAAAGCTGGGCGATTTTCTGTTCCAGGGGCAATGCATTTACATAGCGGGTAAGTGCTTCGTCTCTTTCATTATTTATCTGATTTATATAGCATTGAACTTCGCTGGCAGAAGCGTGAGTTTTGATTTCTTTTTTAGTTTGTTTATCGGTACAAGCTGAGAGCAAGAAAAATGATAATCCTAAGATGCAAAAACTTTTTGTTTTCATAATAATATTATATCACATGGATTCGATTTTGCTAACGCAAAATCCCTTTTTTTGAATTTAAAATTTTAAATACATATAAAAAGGGGGTGACCAATAAGTTTACCTCCTAGTGTCATTCCGAACGCTAGGCCACATTCGCACGAACCTGCTACGAATGTGTGTTTCGGAATCTATAGATCTAAATGTAGAGTAGATGCTGAAACATAGGGAGCGGCACTGCGTAGCAGGGCAAAAATAGTTCAGTGGACTATTTTTAGCGAGTCTCCGGGCAGCTGTGCTGCAAAGGTTCAGCATGACAATACTTTTTAGACAGCCCCTTCCAAACCCGTGTGGTAAAAAAATAATAATTTTCACGGTATTTGTAAAAGATACATTAATTGTATATAATGGAAGATATGAAGCGAATTGCGATAATTACAGGTGCGAGCTCAGGAATTGGTGAAGAATTCACCAGACAGGTTTGTGCAAAATACGATTATGATGAAATCTGGATTATTGCACGTCGCGAAGAAAAACTCCAGGAACTTGCAGAGCAGTTGAATAAAACAAAAAATTTTAACTGCGTACGTCCGGTTGTAATGGATGTTGCTGGTAAAGCAGGAGTTGAAGGACTCAAAGCTTTTATCAAAGCAGAAGATGAAAAACTTCGTAAAGTTGAAAGTGGTATTGAAATAGGACTTTTGATAAACAATGCAGGCTTTGGAACTTATGGTCCTTTCGCAGAAACTTCAATCAACCGTCAGATGGATATGATTGAGCTCAATTGTACCACTGTCACAGGAATCTGCGGAATTGCACTGCCCTACCTAAAAGCAGGCTCAGTTGTGATTAATACCGCCTCGCTGGCTGCCTTCTTACCGCTGGGAAATTTTGCGGTGTACGGAGCTACTAAAGCTTACGTTTTAAGTTTTTCGGTTGCACTTGCAGCCGAGCTTCACGACAAGGGAATTAAGGTTTGTGCATTGTGTCCTGGTTCGGTTAGCACTGAATTTGCAAATGTTGCCTCTAACGGAGCCCGCAAAGAAGTAAAGGGAGGTTTTCCTCCTCAAAAGGTTGTGGCTCAGTGTCTGAGACGTGCCTTCAAAGGAAAAACAATTTCATTATACAGACAAAAATGGCGTATAAACGCCTTCTTAAGTCGATTTATCGGCCGTTACCTCGGAGCAAGGTTTACCTATAAATACAGTCCTCGTCCTCATAATCCAGATGAAGATATGATGAAAAAAAATGAAGAGATTTCGGTCTCTGATTTTATGTAATATATAAATCGTCATCCTGAGGAATGACACAACAAGGAAGAAATATGGATATAATTTCTAGCGCACTTTTCACAGATTTTTATGAACTGACAATGGCTCAGGGCTACTGGAAAGAAAACATGAATCAAGAAGTTGTTTTTGACATGTTCTTCCGAAGAAACCCTTTCAACGGCGGATTTTCGATTCTTGCCGGAAACGAAACTCTTATGGATATTATTGTAAACTTCCGCTTCAGCGAAGATGACATTAAATATCTTGCAGAGCAGAAGATTTTCGAACAGGGCTTTCTTGATTACCTTAAAGACTTCCATTTTACAGGCGACCTATACACAATGGATGAAGGAACTGTAATCTTTCCTCAAGAACCTCTCGTACGCATCCATGCAAATCTTATAGAAGCTCAGATTCTCGAAGCCCTTGTTCTCAATCAAGTTAACTTCCAGAGTCTTATTGCTACAAAAACAGCCCGCATCTGGCTGGCTTCTAAAAAGGCACCGATTATGGAATTCGGTCTTCGCCGTGCACAGGGACCTGATGGCGGAATGAGTGCAACACGTGCATCTTACATTGGTGGTGCTGCTGGAACTTCCAACACACTTGCCGGAAAAGAATACGGCATTCCTGTTATGGGAACTATGGCTCACTCATGGATTATGTCTCACTCTTCTGAATTGGAAGCCTTCCGCGAGTATGCAAAAATCTATCCTAATAATTCAGTATTCCTTATTGATACTTATGATACACTTCACTCTGGTATTAAAAACGCAATTATTGCCGGAGGCGAGCTTGTAGAAAAAGGCTACAACTTTGGTGTCCGCCTTGATTCTGGAGACATTTCTTACCTGACACGCGAGGTTCGTAAAGAACTGGACCGCGCAGGCTATCCTCAGGCAAAAATCAGCGTATCTAACGAGCTTACAGAAGAAATCATTACAACACTCGTTGCAAGCGGTGCTCCAATCAACAGCTGGGGCGTTGGAACTCACATGGTAACAGGTGGAAACGAAGCTTCCTTCACAGGTGTTTACAAGCTTGCAGCCCGCCACGACAAAGCTACAAATCAGATGGTTCCTGCAATGAAATTTTCTGATAACCCTGCAAAAACAACAAACCCAGGCATCAAAAATGTATTCCGCCTTTATGATGAAAACGGAATGGCACTCGCTGATATTCTCGCCCTCGAAGGTGAGACAATTGAAGAAGGCAAAGAGTACCGCTATCACCACCCTATGGTAGACTACCGCCAGTTCACCTGCAAAGCTGCAAAAATTGAACCGCTTTTGAAGAAACGCCTTGAAAAAGGCCAGCGCGTAACAGAACGTCTGCCTGATTCAGAGCAACTCAAAATCAGCCGAACTACAATGCAGAACCAGCTTGAAAGCTTTGATGAGTCATACAAGCGAATCTTGAACCCGCATATTTACAAGGTTTCGCTCACAGAAAAGCTGATGGAACTGAAAAAGGATTTTATTGAAAAGAATTTAAAGTAAATTGTCATGCTGAACATGTTTCAGAATTTTTATGAGGGGGATGACCAATAAGTTTACTTCCTAGTGTCATTCCGAACTTGTTTCGGAATCTATATACCTAGATATAGTGTAGATGCTGAAACAAGTTCAGCATGACGATACTTTTTGGACAGCCCCGACAGTTTTATTTCACGGCAAATACAGCGGCTGTATGTTTCGCATTGAAGCAAACAACCGCTCTTTTTTTGCCTCGTCACCATCTGTCAAAGCCTCAAGCTTTGCCCTAGTCGCTTTGCGTCCCGAATTATCCTGGTAATTACAGGTACAGGTAAAGCCCGCATAGCCGCCCGCCTTTGCCTCTTCTATCAGTCGTGCCTCGCTTACATAACAAAGGGGCCGGATTACTGTAATTGGAAAATTATCATACTTAAGCCTCGGCGGCATAGATGCCAGCTCTCCTTTATTCAGCATATTCATTAAAAGAGTTTCCAGAATATCATCCATGTGGTGCCCTAGGGCAATCTTGTTATAGCCGTGTTCAATTGCATAATTCAAAAGCTCAGTTCGGCGTTGAGTTGAACACCACCAGCAGCTCATCTTCTGTCCGGGCTTTACACGTTCCAAAACATTTACATTCAACTGCACAAAAGACACACCCCACTCCCGGAACAAGGCCTTAATTCCCTCAGGAAAATCCGGCGCAAAATCAGATTTTATAAAAAGAGCCTTATATTCAAAGCTTGTATCAGCAGCCCCTTCCCTCGCAGGCCTCCTCGCCCTGTCAGCAAAATATTTTATAAGAGCCGTAGAGTCCTTTCCACCGCTGGCACCAATGAGAATGCGGTCGTCTTTTTCTATGAGCTGGTAGTCAAAAACTGCTTTGTCTATGAGACTGGAAAGCCTTGGTTGTTTTTTCATAAGAATTCGATAAACCTGCTACTGCACAGGCTACAGTGCATGCCTAAAATAGCAAATGCGTTAAAAAAAACAGTCCATCGGGACTGTTTTTTAGCATTTACTTACTAAATGGCTCGCCCGATTTATCGGGCGCGTCGCAAACCTACGGTTTGCTTACGAGTTTTCGCTAACGCGAAAACTCGCGAACAAAACTAAAAAGAACCTGCTACAGCAACAGCGCACGCAACAGTGCATCCTACCATAGGGTTGTTACCCATTCCCATGAAGCCCATCATTTCTACGTGAGCTGGTACTGATGAAGAACCTGCGAACTGTGCATCAGAGTGCATACGTCCGAGAGTATCAGTAAAGCCGTAAGAAGCTGGACCTGCAGCCATGTTATCTGGGTGAAGTGTACGACCTGTACCACCACCAGAAGCTACAGAGAAGTATTTCTTACCAGCGAGGAGACGCTCCTTCTTGTAAGTACCTGCAACCGGGTGCTGGAAACGTGTTGGGTTTGTTGAGTTACCAGTGATAGAAACATCAACATCCTCGTGCCACATAATTGCAACACCTTCGCGTACATCGTCAGCACCGTAGCACTTTACGATAAGGCGGTCTGGGTTAGATCCGTATGGAACTTCCTTTACAACCTTAAGAGCCTTGTCTGTACCTTCGCCATTGAAATAGTCGAATTCAGTCTGAACGTATGTGAAGCCGTTAATACGAGAAATAATCTGAGCAGCGTCTTTTCCAAGACCGTTCAAGATAACGCGGAGCTTGTTCTTGCGAACTTTGTTAGCGTTAGCAGCAATCTTAATAGCACCTTCAGCAGCAGCGAAAGATTCGTGTCCTGCCAGGAATGCGAAGCACTGTGTTTCTTCTGAAAGAAGACGTGCACCGAGGTTTCCGTGACCAAGACCAACTTTACGGTCATCAGCTACAGAACCTGGCAAACAGAATGCCTGAAGTCCCTTACCGATATTAGCAGCAGCTGCAGAACCAGTTTTGTCTCCTGTCTTTTCTGCTTCTTTGATTGCGATTGCAGATCCGAGTACATATGCCCATTTAGCATCCTCGAAACAAATCTGCTGTGTAGACTGACAGATTTCGTATGGATCGAAACCGCGGTCCTGACAAAGCTTGCGAGCTTCGTTCAATCCAGCTTCGCCTTCTGAAAAACCATATTCTTTAAGAGCCTTATTCACCTGAGGAATGCGGCCTTCAAAATCTTCAAATAATGCCATAATTCTATTCCTCCTGTGACCTATTCTTTACGTGGGTCGATAAGTTTTACCATGCCCTGATCTTCAGTTACACGACCATAGTGTGTGCGTGCACCTGCAATAGCTTCTTCAGCTGGTTTTCCAGCCTTGAGAGCGTCCATCAATTTACCAAAGTTGATACAGTTGTAACCGATAATCTGGTTGTCCTTATCGATTGCACAAGTCTCAACATAACCTTCTGTCATTTCAAGGTAGCGAGGACCTGTCTTGCGTGTAGCAAACATTGTACCTACCTGAGAGCGGAGGTTCTTTCCGAGGTCTTCAAGAGAAGCACCAACTTTAAGTCCGTCCTTAGAGTAAGCAGACTGTGAACGACCGTAAACAATCTGGAGGAAGAGTTCGCGCATAGCTGTGTTGATAGCATCGCAAA
>JAEDCY010000017.1 GCA_016293915.1 Treponema sp.
TTTAAAATGCGCGGTGAATGGGTAGAATAATTTAGGCTAGAATTGACGGATACGAATTTTCTGCAAGTATATATGAGAATTCCATATTTAAATAATCAAATTTATAATGAGCAGTCTTATACTGATATCCATCAAAAAATAATTGTAAATAATTCACATCTTGTTCTTTTGCATAACTATTTATCCCTAATAAAATAAAGAAAAGTACCAGCATAATTTTTCTTTTCATTTTATCCCCCTATCTAAAACGAGGTCGTCTAATTTCACCTGAATTTGGTAATGGACCTGGTAACAATTCTATAGTTCCAGTATTATCTATAGTGTTTTCTGGACCTCCTGCCATAAGTTTTTATCTTTATCATTTTTGGTGACACATTCTTTGCTGAACAACTGCAAAGACAGACAAATAAACTCAATGATAAAAACAGTTTATAAACAAAGTTCTTCATTTTTTATAAACTCCACTCTTTTATAACACACCGGCTCATATGAACCGGTGTGTTTATATTACTATAGTTTTTTAATAATCGCTCTTACATAATATAAAGTTGATACAGGTATCATCGTATTTTTCACCCTTATAAACATCTAAGATTTCCAATTCAATATCTCTTGTATAAAAAGGAATTTGAATTTCGAACGGTATAGCATTATCAGGAAGCTCAACTGTAATAGATTCATTTCTTTGATTGATGTTACAAATTTTGAGGAGTTTAACCCGGTTATTATTATAATAGGTCTGAACTTTATATGAAACAAATCCGTTAGAAATTACAATACTTTTTATAGGAGATGATTTACTAATAAAAATTTTGTCTCCAATACCAGAACCATCACTCCCCTCTACCCATGGTTTTCCAATAGATAAATTAGAAAGATTTTCAGGAACGTATTTGATTTTTCCTTCGGTAAGATAATTCTTTGTTGAATATTTTGTTTTTCCAAAAAACAATAAAGAGTTTTTTCCAAAAAGGCCTAACTCTATAGGAGATATTTTATTATTTGTATAAGCCAGGAAGAATTCTTTATGAGGTGCCATCAAAGTAACATATTCTTCAATTTTATCCTTCTTATGAATTAGCAAATTATAGTATGGTCCCTTATTTTCATAAGAATATGGAAATTTTTCTTCCTTAAGACCTGTGTCATCTGAATAAGTTGATATTTCAATATAATTTTTACTGAAATACCATGAAAAGTCTCCACCCGCGTTTGAAAACAAACTGCTTACAATTCTTTCTTGTTCTTGACTAAACAGAAAAAAAGAATTCAGCATGATTATAATAAAAATAATTCGTTTCATATTAATCACCTTATTCTATGCTATTTTCGTATGGAATGACTTCTTCTGTAAACGTTGTACAATAATGAATACATGTATCGTCATATTTAGAACCTTTATAAACTTCAACAATCTCCACCCGAATATCCTCAGGTTCACTTAGAAATGAAATATCTACAGTCTGAGGATGCGGTGTATCAAGAACGTCTAAAACTTTACTTTTACCAGAATTCTCCCCTGTAACTTTTATTTGTTTAACGCGGCCATTCTGTTTATACAGATAAGGTTTTTCATAAGAGATATATCCATTCATAATTAGTAAATAACCATAAACAAAATGATTATCTATAATAAACCATTCTCCTTTACCATCACCTTTTACTCCTTCAACCCAAGGAGTATCCACTTCATACTTGGATAAATTTTCTTTATCATATTTCTTGTTTTTTTCAATCAGAAAAGAAGAACAGTCTTTATATTTATTACTCCATTCAAAATGCCCCGGTATTAAAAAAGGCTCCTTTTTATAATATCCCGAAGTTGTTCCAAAAAGGAGTAAATCATCGGATTCCATTCTTTTTCCAGCAAGAATCATGATTTTATTACTTGTTTCAATACTCTTTTTTTCATAATAATATTCTTCACTGAATTCCTTTGGAAGTTTTTCAGATAGGTTTAAATATAAAAGTCCTTCATTATGAGATTTTTTATACTTTATTCTTTTTATTTCATCAGATATTTTAAATGTAAAAGTAATTGTCGTTTCACCTATATCTACTTCATCAAAAGTACAGTATAAATCTGGAATATACTTTCCTAACAAAGAAAAATTCTCAGAATAAGTATAAAACGGAATTATTAAAAAAATAAAATAATAAAAGATTCTCTTCATTTTTATTTCTCCTGAGTATGTTCAAAGGATTTTATTTTGACTGAAATATCTTCCGGATTATTTACACCATCCATCAAAACTTTCATCATTTGATCGTGATGCTCTTGGCCTCCCTGCCCAATAGGACAACCTGCGCTATGAGGAATCTTATTCTGTCCATATATTTCTTTATTTTTCTTCTGATTAGCATGAAATAAGTTTTCTCCCTCATTTATTTTATCTCTTTGTTGTTTTGATAAATTAGGATCTTTTGTTCGCAGTGATAAAACATTTTTGTATGAAGTGGAATCAGTTGTGCCATCTTTTTGCTGATAAAGGGGTGTTTTTGCAGTTCCTTTATTTGATAAATAATATGTTCCATCTGGCAATGTTTCACCAATTTTATTTTTATAATTCTTTTCACTACAATTGGCGCCAACTGTATCGGCATAAACCAACGTCCCGTCCTTATAGATGTATCGAGTTGAATCAAACTTATTACCATTCCCATCAGTATTTCTGACAATAACAACAACCGTTTTCTTTGTTTTCCCATCCCCCGCCTCGAGCCCAAGCAAATCCACAAAATTCACAGGATCTCCGTTGCAGTAAGCGAACCAGTTGGAGCCGTTGCGGATGGGGTCTTTTGTTGTGAAGCGGGCTAGCTTTGGGTTGTAGTCGCGGTAGCCGTAGTTGTAGAAACGAGAGGTTGGGTCTTGCTGGTTACTGAGGTAGCCGAAATCAGAGGAGCCTGACAGGTCGCCCTGGATTAGAGATCCGAATGCGTCATAAGAATAAGTGCATTTTGCAAAGCCGCTTCCGTCGGTTACGCTTACGACGCTTCCCAATAAGTCTGTTGAAAAATATTCTGTTCCATAATCATTTGTTGTCTGGGCAGCTACACTTCCATTCAGCATGAACTGAGTGCGGCTTCCATTATATCTGGCGCTGACTGTTTTGTAGGAACTATCATCAAGATAAAAATATCGGTTTCCGTCTTTCTGATCTTCATCATCAATATAACGATATCGTTCGCCGGTAGGTCTTCCAGTTTTACCATAGCGGATACCTGTTTCATTCGAATCGGTAAACAATCCATTTGCAAAAGTTGGGCTTTGTTTTATTACATCAAAAGTAAGACCATCATATAATGTTCGCAGTGCAGCCTCGCCTGAATCCTGTACAAGAACTCGCCTGCCGAATGCATCATAAGCATAACTTGTTCTGGCATAAGTTTTCTCGGAACGGTCTGTCACCTCGCAATAAATAAGACGATTTTGTGAATTATAGGAATACAATACTGATTTTGCAGAGCTTTCTTCGCTCAAGAGATTTCCCATTTTATCATATGTATAATTTATAAATGACTGACCTTTTGATCCGCTTGAAAGAAGACAATTTTCTTTATCATAAACATAATAAATCGTTCCAAAAGGTGTAATTTTTTCTGTACGATTTCCGTTTGCATCATAGATATAAGATTCTTTGATAAAGAGCTGCAAGTTTGAAAGTTTATAAGCAAGCCCATACTGCATAGTATTCAATAGAGTAACCAGTGCAGATTTTTCTGAACTTGAAAGGTATTTATTTTCACCTGCATCGCCATTTACAGCAAGTCCATTTTCAACTGCTTCCTTTTTCAGATTATCAATAAGCGACTGAGAATACGGATAAAATACGGATTTGAGCTGACCTTTTTTGTTATATTCATAAAGAGTAACACGACATTCATGATCAACCGTTGCAGAACGTTTTCCATCTGCACCATAGACATAAGCCTCTCCCCAGATTAATTCGTCGCGCTCAGACTTTTGCATCTTAACGATTATACGGCCAGCCTTATCATAAAGAGTTTCTTCTTTTGTCCCGTTTCCAAACTTTCTCAATACTTCCCTTCCGTTTTTATCATATTCTAATTTTATACTTAGTCTCTGCTTATTGTCAAAGATTTCTTTTACTTCATTTTTTTTACCATATGTATATTGTGTTTCGCGATTTGAACTGAGAAGTTTAATTCTGTTTCCAGCATCATCATATTCAAAGAAAATTTCTTCACCGGTAGCTGCATCCTTTTGATAAATAAGTTTGCCGCCCTTATCATATTTGTATTCTGTCTTTCCATTTTCATTAGAAGCTTCAATAATATTTCCAAGTGCATCATAAACAAAGACATTCTTTCTTCCATCTGAAAAGCAAACTGTACGAATACTTCTGTTTTCTGAATATTGAATTGTCGTACTTGTTCCGTCAAAATTATTCTGACTCTTCAGTTCTCCTGCATCATCATAGAAATAATTTTGCGTAATACCGTTTCTATTTTTCTCATCTGTTAGCCTTCCGAAAGAATCATAATTATAAATATAATCATTTCCGTTTCCATCTTTTACAGTGATTGTACGATAATTATTTCCATAAAAATAGCTTTCTACAATTTCATTACCACAAAGTACTTTTGTTATTCTTCCTGATTTATCATACTCATATGATTTTTCACTGTCGCCACGGGTAAATTCTTTTGTGAGACGGCCAGCTTTATCATAAGTTGACGAATATACGATTCCACATTCATCTTCAATTTTTACAAGCTCACCAAGATAATTATAGGTATAATCAGAGGTCGAACCATCCGGCAAAACTACATGGCTGATTTTTCCCAAGGCATTATAATCATAAGAAGTTTTATTTCCATAGGCATCAAAACTTGCTGACATCTGATTTAAGAAATCATAGGAATAAAACACCTCATTTCCAATACCATCTCTTTCTTTTACAACATTCCCGAAAGCATCAAATTCGATTATGGTTTTATACTTTCCGCCCTTAGTTATCACTAAAGTTCTTCCATCTGAACTGTATTCTCTGCTTTCAAAATAAAGAGCCGAGTTCTCTTCAGGCAAAGCCCCCACAATTATTTTTATAATTCTGTCAAAATCATCATATTCATACCAGAGAGTTTTTTCTTCACTTGAAGAACATATAAGCCGGCCCTTGTTATCATAACTATATGTTGTCGTAAGCCCAAAGTTATCGGTAGTAAGTTTTATTTTCCCATCAGAAAAATATTCTTTTCTTACAGGTCTTTTTCCTTCCTCATGTTCACTATTTTGTAATCCTTCAGAATTATATCCATATTCATATAAGCCGCCATAAAAATTTTGAACACTGTTTAATCTTCCAGCTTTTGTATATTTTTGCTGACTTATTACTCCATTTGCATCAACACTCTTTATAAGATTTCCATAAGCATCAAATTCAAAAAGATTTACAGAACCTAATCCATCAGTTACAGAAAGTATTCTTTTATTTCCATTTTTTATCTGCATATCATATTTCTGCACAAAAACACTTTCACCTGCAGCTGCCAAAAGATTATTAATTTCAGTTTCAGAAAAAATTGCTCCCGGACTGGCAGCATCTCTTTCAACCTTAAACTGTTTTACTTCACTAACCTGCCCGTTTTTATAATTTACAATTTTTATCCAGCATTCCTTGCCATAAGTAATTGAAACATGAAGTCGACCTTCTGCCGTATAAAGATATGAAGAGCCAAGAACTTCAGCCTCACCATCTCCATAATATACATTCAAAGGAAGATGACGCTTGTCATATTCTATTCTGGTTTTATGAATGGAACCAGTAAAAGAATCTTTTTGAACATATTCAACAATATCCTTACGACCGTTAGTTAGCCAAGACGTTATTAGACCTGAATAATCAATACATTCAGTTAAGTGACTGCTATACTTATAATCACAAATCACTTTGCCATTCAAAACTTCTTTTGTAATCCTGTTTAGCGAATCATATTTATATCTGGTAATATCATCTGCAACTTTCTTTTCAATCAGATTTCCATAACTGTCATATTTATATTCAGTAATTAAATTTTTATCACTAAAATCAGTTCTTTTAATTACATTGCCAGCAGCATCAAATTCCTGTGTAAAAACAGTTTTACCACCACGCAAATATGAAATCAGATTCCCTTTATTATCACGCTTATATTCATACAAAATTCCATCGCTATCAGTAAATGAAGTAATTAAATTGAATGAATCATAAGTCCATCTTTCAGAACTACCATCAGTATAGTTAGAGCTGATTTTATTTCCTTTCTGATCATAAGTGTAAGTAATTACATTTCCATTTTCATTTACTTTTATAAGATTTCCGGAACTATCATATTCGTTTTCTATTTTACTACCATCAGATTTTTGAATAAGGATTGTTTTATGTCTTTCATTAAAATAATAAAAGTCAGAATTTCCATCATGATCAATGTATTGTGTACACCTGTTTCCTATGTTATATACAAAAGATTCTGTTTTTCCTTCTTCATTTATTGTTGCTGTCGTAAGGAGTTTTCCATCTGAGGTCTGCTGACCATATTCAAAATTAACAGAGCTTCCATCACATTTATTCAGACTTACCATCCTGTTATTTTCATCATAACTCATGGTAACTGTATCACCATCTGTATCATTCACAGAAACCAGATTACTTCCGCTATATGAATATATTACCCTTTCTTCGGGATTTCGAACATTTGTTATTTTTTTGATAAATCCATTTTGATATTCAAAGGAATATTTTTCTCCGTAAGAAGTAATAATATAATCAATTTTTTCGTTACTATTTCGCTGAATTGAAACAGAATTATTATTTCTATCAACAATACGAATTATCATTCCAGCTTCATCAAAATATTTACATATTCCATCAGATTCATAAAGTTCAAAACCATCCGAAGTCTTTTTACAAAAGAGAACTCTTTTATCCTCTGAATTACTCCATTTGTCTGAATTGTCACTTTCCTGAAATAAAAGATGAGGAAAACCTGCATCGTCGATTACAGTGATTGTATTAAAACCAGTTTCTTCATACCAGTTTTCCATACCAACGAATCTGACATAAGAATTCTTATTTTTAACTTCTTCGATTTTTTTTGATATATTTTTATAATTCTCGAGTTCAATACATTTTTTTTCATATAAGGACCGCATCTTATTAAGCTCTGATATTCTCAAATCTACTGTTTCAAGGCGACTTTCCAGTAATTCTTTTTTTGATTTTATATCATTCTGTAAAACAGCCACTTCGTACATAAGTGAAACAATTTCTGCTTCAACTTTAAAACCACTAGACTGCTTATATAAATTATATAAATATAAAGACAACATAGTTGTTGAATCAATGTTTGCTTCACATTTTTTTATTCTGTCATTAATTTCACCTTTAATATTATCCAGAGAAGAAACAGCATAATAGGCTTTTAGATTATCCTCAAAGCTTTTTATTTCGTTCTTAATATATTCTATAGAACTTTTCAAAGAATTTTCGTATTCGACAGACCCTTTTTCTAATCCACGTATAATTCGCTGATCAAGATTTGTAGACCAGCCATATCCAAAGCTAGAAATAATTTTTCTATCTGAACGATATTTTCGTCTTAATCCTTCCTGAGTTATATTTCCGAACATCAAATCTACCTCGTCCTGTTCATACACCCCCTCTGTAATTCGTACAGGATCTCCTTTAACATCAGAATTTTCTGAATTAAGACTTTCTTTATTCTTTTGCTTACTTGGTTCCGTAGTTTTATCAGCATTCAATTTTGCTGCAGCCGCAGCTTCCTTCTGTGCCAAATAATATGTAAAATTAGAATAAGTTCCGTCTGTGTTTTTGTCATCATCACCAGCAGAAACCTTATCATTGTTTTCAGCTATCTCATTTTTTGCGTCTTCTGAACTTTTTTTTGCATCATTCAGTTCACCTTCTTTTTTCGCCCGCTCCTGTTCTGCCTTCTCAGTTGATGTATCAGGTCCTCCCTGATTTGTAGTATTATTTCCCCCGCCTCCACCGCCACCTTCTGAATCATTTGTTGGACCTCCTCCGGTATCTGAGACCATTATATATCCGCCATGACCATCTGACACACCATGCAAAGCAAATGCTTTTTGGCTCGTAAAGAATATAACTGTTATTATAATAATCTGTACTATTTTATTAAGATTAATAATATTTCTTTTCATAAATTCCTCCTCATTTTTATAATGCTAAAAAACCGCATAAAATAATTTATCCAGCAAACTCTCTGAATCACCTTTTTTAGTTGGTACCCAGAACTCGCTATTCTGAATAAATGAACATTGATTTGAATTGTCTGAATCTTTTATATAATCAGAAGAATGACTGCTCGCAGCCGTTCTAGAACCTGTCATAGGAATAAAATGCACACCGATTCTTCCATCAGCGGAATTGCTGGTATTTACAGCTTCATTCACTGCCATTTGCAATTTTTCCGCACATGTTTTAACTGTTAGACTTACCTGGGAATTAGCAGAATCATTAATGAAATATTCTGCCATTCCAGCTAAATCCAGATACATATCGCAGGGATATTTTGAATAATTGTAGGATTGCAAACCGAATAGAGTTGTAAATATATTTTGTCTGGAAGAATTATCATAGATGCAGGCAGAAAGCTTTTCAGAAAAATCTTCTAAAGCTGTCATAACATCAGAAAGCTTTGAATTTGTGAATACAGAAATCAGAGCGCTAGAACTCTCTGCCATCGCATTTGCTAAAGATTCTGTAGAAAAATTACTTTCAGATATTGTTTCAAGTAATTTTTTATAGTCCCAGCCTCCCGACGGTGTAATACCCGGACTGGCAACTATATATTGAGAAGAATCTTTTATCTCAAAAAGATTTTCTATAACACCTCCAAAACAGGTATCAAAACCGATAACACTTAATCCCTGATCTTTTAGAGCAAGCCCTAAATCTTTTACGCTTATAAAAGTGTTTGTACGGTCATCAATTGCAACAGCCCGCCATCCTGTTCCATGCCCCCAGATTATCAAAGCATACTGCTCCGCCTCACACCAAGTTTTCCCGAAATTAATAAAATTTTTAAGAACCGTATAGTTTCCTAAATCTAACTCCGTCTCACAATCCGCCCCCAGTCCAAGCGCAGAACAGGAAAGTCTTTTTGAAACAATCAGGCTGCTATCCGAATCATCATGACACACCTCAAACAGTCTAGTATCCGTCCAGTTTCCATTTGTTTCATCATAACCTTCTGCCCTATCCAGAAGCACAAGCAATTCCATATCTCTAAATACCGCATGCTCCATCTGTTTAAGATTTTGAATTGCAAAACTCTCCAGATCATTATCAGCTGCCATATACACAAGAAGAAGAAGTTTTTTTGGTTTTGGCTCATTTTCCAAAGGAAGCTCGGTTTCAGTTTCAACTTCAGTTTCAGGCAGCTCATTATTCTCTTCTGTAATCACAATCCGTTCTCTTAAATTATTAAAATCACAAGCAGAAAAAATAAAAAAAGAAGCAAAAAGAATAAAGGCTGTTTTTGATTTCTTTACTCTCATATACACCTCACTTGAATGCAGTAAGACCAAAAGGATCTTCCCAGAGGGAGCCATCTTCATATTCAATTCTGCTCACATATAAGTAATCTACATATAATGCTTCTTCCGGAAACTGATTCATAAAGCGGTCAAGACTGATACATTTTTTTAAGGAATCGCCGGCTTCGATTCTGCTTTCAATTTCTAAGTTTATTCTGTTGCTGCATTCGCGAGCCGGTTCTCCATCCTTATCAAACAAAAAAAAGGCAACTGATATTTCTTTTACTTGTTTAACCGACTGGTTATAAAACTGAAAATTAAGTCCACAAACAGAATAGTTGTCAGAATCAGCTTCCATAACAAATTCTCCTGCTACAAGATAAGGAAGAGATTCTATTGAAAAATTTTTACAAGCAGAAAAAGCCGTTGTACAAAAAATCACAAGGCAAAATAATGATAAAGTCAAAAAGTTCTTTTTCATTTTATAAAAACCTCCAGATTTTTCACATATTCACAAAAGGCACTTTCTTTTAATGAAGAAAGAATTTCAGTTTTTTTGTTCTTTGAATCCGCCAGAAAAAATTTATAACTTTGAACAAGCCCCCACTCTGCAGATTTTTTTTCGCAGCTTACACTGTCCAAAAGCTTACAGGCGGTCTGAATCTCATCACGAAGAATAAGTTCATCGACAAGGTCTATCACAGCTTTTACTGATTTAACCTGACAGCAGAAAATATCCCCTCTGTTAATAAATTGATAATTTACATCAGAAAGTTTTGAATAGTTTTTCTTCTCACCCGAAAAGATAATTTTTCCAGACGGAACATTTTCAATAACAAATATTCCATTTTCATTTGTAACAGCCGATTTCATACCCGAAAATCCACAAAAAGCATGAATAACAAAACCTTTCACAGGTCTGTTATTTTCATCAACTACAAGCCCACACAAATCTGCATTACCTGAAAATTTTGGTTTTGTAGCACAGGATGAAATCAAACAAAAAAAGAAAAATAATAAACAGAACCGACAGATAATTTTTCTACATTCCATATATCAAACCTCCTTTTACTGATTTTTTTGAACAAGGCGTTCTATTTTGCCCTTCTCATTTTTGTAAAAAACTATTGTTGTATTATCCGCAGACTTTATTTCTCCGATTTTTCTATTGAGTTTATTTTGAACTTGCACTGAATCAGATGCTTTCTTTTTTACGGCAGTGCTCCTGTCAGGAGTTTTCTTATTATTTTTTATTTCAAAGAAATTCAGATTTTCATAAAGCAGACTCAGATCAAAACCTGTTATTACTTTCTGCTGTTCAGGTTCAATTGTAATTCCAACACAAGTTTTACCATCCCCAGAACAATCCACAGTTACTTCAATAATCTTTCTTTTCTCCAAAGTGATTATGTCTGCAATTTCTTTGAATAACTTTTTGTTTTCAGTATCAAAACTACAGGTAAACGTAATATGATAAGGAGGTGCCTTTTCTTCAGTCAAAACAGCATTATTTAACAAAATTGTTTTCCTTAATTTTTTATTAAAATCTGCATTTTCTAAATTCTTATCAGTTAATATGTCATTCGAACTTTTTTCTTCATTTCTCTTAAAAGAAGAAAGTTTTTGTGAATAAAAAACCTGCATGAGAGGAAGTCCGTTTTCATAAGAAACAAATTCTTCTGTCTGAGTTCGAGCTGTAAAATCTTTCAAAGCAGTTAAATCTTCCGGATAAATTCCACGAAGCCTAGCAGACAGTTTTTCTGTAAACCCATCCAGTTTCCATTCGAAAAAACTTATCCTTCCATCAGACTTATTCAAAACGTCAAAAAACAAATAACATACAGAAGAGGCTGCTGCTGCGGAAATTTCTGGTGCTGACACAGGTATATTTTCAGACGTTGAAAACTCATCCGTCAAACTTACCTTACCTTCTATTCCCGCAAAGACTTTTCCACATGACAGACCTGTAAGACCAATCAATACACATGTAATTACACCAAGTCCAGTCAGCCGAAACCTTGAATTTACAAAGAATCTATGCTTCAGTTTTTCTACAAAAAAACCTGTTCCGGAAAGCTTTCTTTTTCCTTCGTACTCGGCAAGTTTCCTTTTACTCATCACAAGCACATCAGCAGAGATTCCTTTTTTCCCGATTTTCCGCACGGCCGCATCAAAACAAAACTCATCTGAAAAACAGGGATGCATTTTCTCAAGTTCAGAGTAAAGATATTGTTTTCTACGTTTTCCTAAAGCTGCAGAAAACGGCAGTAAAACCTCATATTTTTCAAAATCATTTTGTCTTAAAACATTTGTTTTCTGCATTATTATTCCTCTCCTTTATTCAGTTTTCTTTTCTGCAATATACTTCTCCATTACCCCAGGGGCCTTTCCATTTTCCAAGATATAAATCACACCCAGCATCTTCCAGTTTTTCCCACCCGATAAAATCCAGCATCCACATTTCACGACAAACCGATTCCCATTCATCAAGATTAGAAAAACCTTTCCCCTCACAGGCATTTCGAAAGCTTGAAGATATAAATCTGATAGAATCACGTTTCTGAATGCTTTGATGAATTTTAATTTCCAACTGATTTATAACTTTTAACTGATTTGAATAAAGCGGACAAAAAAGACCTGTTATCAAAATTAAAACAGCTACATCAGTTAATCTCATTTTTCACTGCCTGAATGCCTCCAATCAGAATCCAGATTAATATTTTTCGAAATCTCCATTCTATTTTTATTTTCAAATTCTGCAGCTACAACAGAAGTTTCTTTTTCGCATAATCTGAATCTCATACGACGCTCAGAGGCTATTGACCCAAGCACCAGAGCTAAGGATGTACAGCAGGCTATAACTCCTGCAAGCACAGCTTTATTTCCATGAACAAATATCATCCGCTTCTCCTTTTCCACCTTCTTTGCAGTCGGCTCCGTATGAGACAAGAATAAAGGGCAAACCCTCAGGTACCTCTGACGGCATAACGGAACTTTCAGAGCTGAGATACTTAAAATCGGTTCCCCACGGATCATGGCCTGGTTCACGGTCAAGGTATGGTCCGTTCCAATTTTCCGGTACCGGATAGAAAACTGGTTTTCGCCATAAGGCAGAAAGCCCCTGCTCTGTCGTTGGAAATCTTCCGCAGTCAATGAAGTAGATCTGGAGTGCACTACAGTACTGTTCAATCTGATTTTTCGCCGCTGTTTTTTTTGCTGCGGAAATAAGCTTTGTTGCAGAGAAAACGCTTCCCGCTGTGAGAACCGCACCGATTGCGATGACTGCAACGGTTTCGACATAAGTAAAACCGGCTTCCCTTTTTCCAAGTTTTTTAAAAGCATGACAAAACCTCCTGTAAAAGTTTTTTCTTTTCATTTATTCCTCCACATTTCCCATATTTTTTTCACATCCAGCCGATATCATTGATGAGCGGCATAAAAAAGGTCATCAAAAGCATCAGCAAAAAGATTCCGGTAATCGCAATAAAAACAGGCTCAATAAGCGACATACATAAAGTTCTTCGTTTATCTTTTTCCGAAACAAGATATGCAGCAATTCTTCCAAATAAATCGTCTTTGCTGCCGCCCAAATCTGCAAAATAAAAGGCTTCCTTAAGTTTTGAATCAAAAACAGAACCTGAAGCACACGAAAAAGCCGTAGTCAGGTCCATTCCATAAGAAAGCTTTATTCTTGCACTTTCAAAAAGGTTTCCTTTTTTGCAGGAAGGACCTGCAACCTGAACCGCACATCCCACAGCCTCAGAAAGTTCAATTCCATTCCGCAAAAGAAAATCAACAGCAAGAAAAGCTTCCGAAAGTCTGTCGCCAGCGAGCATTTTTACAATTAAAAGAAAAACTACGCCACAAACAAAAATCAGAGCCAAAACATATTTAACAAGCAGAACAAAATCCGCAGTCTTTGTATAAAGCCCTATAAAAACACAAGCTCCCACAGAAAGCAGAATTACAAAGCCCGGATAAACAGTTGCTCCGACCAGCCTTCTCTTATCAGCAGCTTCTCGTTCAAGCTTTTCTTTCAGATAGGTAACAGCCGATTTCAAATCCCCGTTTTTTTCCGCCAGCTGAATAAACGAAATATAAACATCATCAAAATTAATAAAACCGCAAGTTCTGAGAGCATTTGAAAAATAATTTCCCTTTTCCAGCGCCGAGAAAATCGCCATTGCTGCCCGGCTCACACCATCCCTCTTCGGCTTTCTACTCATAACAAGAATGCTTTGCGAAAGCCCCAGCCCCTGTCTTACAAAAAGCTCACACAACGCCTTTGTGAATTCCAGCATACTCCTGCCTCCTTCCATAAAGCGGGAACTTCCGCCGCCTGTTTTTTTGATTTCCCTTCATCACCTTCAGAGACTCTCGAAGAACTTCCTCATAATTTGTAAAATGCTCAAAAAGACCTTCAAGAACATCCTCAGAATCAGCCACAGCAGCCTCTCTGCTAAACTTCTCCTTGGAAAGAGCAATATCCGCATAAAGCTTCATCCGTCCGCCAAGTTCATTCAATTCCTGGCAAATCACTCCACGCAATACCTGACACAAAAGCCTTCTGTCCACGCCAAGATTTTCCAGCCTGAAAACTGCCTCCGAAGCGCAGCCCGCATGAAGAGTTGCAAAAACAAGATGACCTGTAAGAGATGCCCTCAAAGCAGCTGCGGCACTTTCTTCATCACGAATCTCGCCAATCATAATTACATCCGGGTCTTGTCTAAAAATGTGATTCAGGGCATCCGAAAAACCATTTCTTTCATCAACCTTTATCTGAGTAACACCGGGTATCACATACTCTGGAGGATCTTCAAGACTTATAATCTTCAAAGAACCATTCGCTGCTTTTTCAATTTCCACAAGTAAAGATGCAACAGTAGTTGATTTACCAGCCCCCGTAGGACCACACACAAGAACAAGCCCGCTCGAAAGAGAAATCAAGCCCTCATTACCACAAAGAACTTCTATCTGATTTACATTAAAACCAAGTTCCTCAATACAAAGCGGAATTCTCGAAGCATCAAGCAGCCTCATTACAAGAGACTCTTCACCAGAAAACTTTCTTCCAATAATAGCCATTGTAGAAACACGCAGAAAAAATGGATTTTTATTTCCATATACAAAATGGCCATCCTGACATCGTCTTTTCTCAATAACATTCAGTCCGGCAAGCAGTTTTATTCTCTGCACCAACTCAATACTCTTTTCATTCTGAAGAACCATAAGCTCTTCCAGTCGCCCGTTTATCCTGAGTCTCACACAGTTACCTTCAATATGAATATCAGTTGCACCTCGTGTTCTAGCCTCATTTAATATGCTGTCCAAAAGTAAAACTGCAGCAGCCTCGCGCTGAGTTTTTAAAACCTCCTCAGACTCCTCTGCTGCAACAACTCCTGTTTCAGCACGATAAAGCTGAGACACACATTTTTTAAGTCTTTCCCTGCTTCCTTTTTCAAAATCGATTTTTATAAGATTTCTAAAAGAAGCCGGACATTCCGCAATTTTTCTCACACCATCCACGTAACGCTCAAATGCCCTCGAAAGTCTTCCACGCAAAACTTCGTTACCCGCATCCGTAATCAAAAACCTTATACAGGCACCTTCCTGCTCCAGAACTGCAACTCCGTTATAAATGCAGTAAGCAGGAGTCAGACAAAAATCATATTTTATATTCATTACAAAGCCCCCTCTTTTTCAGAATACCTTGCAATAAGTTTTTCAAAAGACTCATATACCCAGCTGTGATCCGTATTCTCTTGAACCATATCATAAGGCTCTCCCTCCAGATGCGGTACAAGATAAATAACCATCTGCATATTTTCACGGGTTTTATTTTTGTTCTTAAAAAGATTTCCCAACAATGGAATCTTCGAAATTAAAGGGCTTCGTTTCTGCTGTTGGCTTTCTGCAGTCTGAACAAGGCCGCTCAAAACAACAGGCACACCACTCTTCCCACATACCTCTGTAGTTACAAGCTTTTCCGAAGTCGGCGGAGGATTTCCCGTAGCTCCGGAAGTATCATTTCCCTGTCGCGAAACCGAAGCCGTAACCTTACTGGTAATCATTCCATCCCCGCTCACCCAGCCAAGAACATCAAGCTTAATACCAGAAGCAATCTCCCTTGTTACTCCCGAATAAAGGGGTTTTCCAGTTTCCGGGTCAACATTGTTATCGCGGTAACGGTAAGTATTAGTATTTTGAAAATGAATCTCCCGGCCAGAAACACCATGCAGCGTAGTATCTGCATAAACACGGGTGTTGTTTTCTTCAATCGAAGCCTGTAATTCCGCAGCAAAACTTAAACCAAAAGAGGTAACCACATTCAGATTCAGCCCCATCACAGAACCAAGCACAGCAGAAGCTCCATGTCTATCTCCGGCATTCAGAGTCTTTGCCCCGAAGGAAGAAGCCCAGTCATTCTGTAAAGTTTCGTCATATTGCAGAATCAAAAGATCATAGCTAAGACGGACAACAGGTCTGTCACAAAGTTCAAGTTGAGAACACAAAGCCTTATACGCTTCTTCCGTTCCCTTAAAATAAATCCGGGCAGAATCATCCGCCACAAAAAGCGAACTCCGCTCAACTCCCGGCGGCAAATGCTCCAGAAACTCCGCCGGCTTCAGGTATTTAAGATTTACAAGATAAGTAGAAAGCTCAATATCCGCCTCTTCAATCAGAGTCTCAATAACAGAAGCCTCACGCTCACTTGCATAACATAAAAAAGTATATTCATCGGCAAGCTGAATAGTTTCCAGCTTACCCACTCTCTTAAAAACAAAGGTTAAAAAATCCTGAGACTTAGTAAAACGTAAAGTGAATTTCCGCCAGCTTCTTTTTCCACTCACAAGCTGAGCCCGTGCATCCGCATTTGCAAAGATGTAGTAAATGCCATTTTCCAGAACAAAATCAAAACCGCACTGAGCGCAAAGAACAAACAAAGCATCTTTAAAATCCGATCCAACAAAAACAGACCTCTGAATCTTACAATCCGCATCAGCCAGCAGACAAAAACTTTTTCCTGAAGGAGTACTCAAATCATCTGAAGGAATTCTATGACTAAACAATTCATCTAATACCACCGAAAACCTGCAATCCTCTACATCCACAAAAAACTCACCAGTCTCAAGCACTTCAACTTTCATCATCCCCGAAAAACCATCAGCACGCTGACCGGCACCAACACCGCCCCGCTGCACCAGATTATTTTTCACAAAATGATATCCGGACTCATCTTCCTCAACGACATAAACACCAAAACGTTTCGCAAGACAATCCATCAACACCGCTTCAGAAAGTCCCTTAAAGCAAACCGAAATCCTCTGCGTCGGCAGCGTCTCAAACGTCACAACACGATTCATTACCTTCGACAGCTTTTCAACAATCTGTACCGGAAGTAAATCGTACGCTTCAACAGAATATGCACCGTCTTCTACTACCACACAAATCCTGCTTACAGTCCAAACACCGCCATCCCGTCTCACAAACAGTCTGTTCGTCCTCAAAAAAGCCTCAAAAGCCAAATCAAAGTCCCCGCCTGCAAATTTCAAATCACCCTTACCACTGACAGTGTCATCAGGTACAATCGAAATCCCAGTGTCAACCGACACCGCAAACAAGATGTCTTTAATCTCACAATCCTCAAAATCCCAGCTGAAAACCGCCCCCTGCGCAACCGCAAAATGACAAAGAACTAAGCCCACACCCACGACCATCAGACCCCTTTTCATCTTTTCCAAAAACCAAGCAAACGTCCGTCTCAAGTTTTTTAACCTCCACCTATATAATTGCCACCGTTTTCGTTTTTGGACAAAAATTCATAAAAAAATTTCAAAAAAATTAAAAAATTCTGTTTTTTCCTTAACCAAATGGAGGGGGAAGTCTCCCCCTGCGCTCCCAAGTCCTCAGTCGCGGTGCTTTCGGCAGGCTCAATCACCACTCCTTCCGGTCTTGTCCGCTACCCCCTCAGCGGGGGCCTCCCCCGCAACGCCCCCACCGAAGGCCAGTATTTTTAAGATTTAAAAACTTGAACACTTCGTTCAAATTCATTAAAATCGAGACATCAGTTTGATTCTTAATTTCTTAATTCAGGAGGCAGATATGGACAGTGGTTCGAGTTATCCCATACGTTCAATAAAAAATCAAAAAGACCTCCTGACTCAGCACTACTAAAAATCGCACAACAGTCATAGAGGCCTCAAAAGTATGAGAGGTTAATCATGATTACATATTGGCAGCAGATCGACGGCCAGTTTACAAAGACAAAAAAAGACGAGATCAACACAAAGCTTCCTCTTTGGGTTGACGCACGCAATGTAACACGAGACGAAACAAATTTCCTGCAGGAAGAATATCAGATTGAACAGGATCATATCCTCGATATTCTCGACCCTGATGAGCTTTCACGAATTGAAGACGGTGATTCTGGTTATATTCTTACAATTGTCAGAGTTCCCTTCTACGACCCCGCAGCTGAAACTCCATACTTCACAGGTCCTGTCGGCATCATCATCAAGGGAAAAACAATCATCACCATCTGCTGGACAGACTGCGAAGTACTCAAAGATTTCGGCTCAAACCGTGTGCGTAATGTACGCCTCAACGACTTTCCATCATTTATCGTACACATTATAAACCGTGCAAACTTAAACTTCCTTCGTTACCTTAAGGAAATAAACCGACGTTCTACAAGCATTCAGAACGAAATGAAACTTGAAATCGAAAACAAAGAAATCATCCTCATGCTGGGGCTGGAAAAATCTCTTGTATACTTTACAACATCCCTCAAAAGCAATTCCCTTCTTTTGATGAAAATGAAAAGCACACGCTTAATTAAGTTTGATGAAGATGACCTTGATTTTGTAGAAGGAGTAACAATCGATAACCGCCAGGCAATCGAAATGGCCGACACCTATTCGAACATTCTTTTCGGCGTAATGGATGCATACTCTTCGGTAATCTCAAATAACCTGAATGTCGTAATGAAAAAGCTTGCAATCATCAATCTTGTAATGATGGCACCAACCTTTGTAACAAGCTTCTTTGGAATGAACTTCAAACTCCCATTCGACGACTTACCGGGCTACGTACCGGTTCTGATCGCAACAGTAATCTGTCTTGTGTCAGTATTCCTCTGCAGCTGGATGCTAAACTTCAACCGCGAAACTATAGGTGCAATCCGCCAGGCAAAAAAACTGAACCGTTCACAACGCCGACGTGTAAAAGCTGAAACAAAGAAACTGCAGAAGCAGGAAAGAAAGCTTAAATAATTCTGATATTTCACTATAAAACACTCACACTGTGGGACGCAGGCAAAAAGAATAAGGGGGGACCCCGCCAGCGTCCACGCGAGCGAAGCAAGCGTGGGGAAGCGAAAGGTGGGGGGATAACTTATTTTTTTGCCGTCGCTGGGACCCGCAGGGTGAGTGTTTTATAGTGAGAGAACTCTATTTTTTGTTTATACTTTTTCTTATCTTGCTGAACAACAGATTCTGAAGCCCATGTAATTGTAGCACTCATTCGGGTCATAATGGTATCTGTCGCCGGCGTAGAGGAACATGGTATACTCACTCCAGCTGCCGCCTCGGCTTACACGTTCAAAGCCAATCTTTGGTCCGTAAGGATTTTCTGAGGTGTAGTCTTCAAACCAGTCCCAGCAAAACTCAATCATGTTTCCGCTCATATCGTAAAGACCGGCTGCATTTGCATTACCGCTTGCAGGATATGTCTGTTCTCCAGGTTCAAAAGGAAGCCCTGCCGTTCCAACATTGTGTGAGCCGCTTGTGTTTTCGCTTGTCCAGGCATACAAAAGGCCTTCTTCCGGATCATCAGAAATCTGGCCGCTTACAAGGTCCCCGCGCTGAAAACCTTCCCGCGTCCTTCTCGCAGCATACTCCCATTCCGCCTCACTAGGCAAACGAAAGCCGTTACAATTCCAGTCACACTCACACAAATCACAGGCCGCCGTATCGGCTGAATCGCGGATTACCTCACCGTTGTAAGTGTAGCAGGGAGTTCTTCCTCGAAGTTCGCTCAAAGCATTACACCATACAACCGCATCATACCAGTTAATCATCGTAACCGGCTGAGAATAATTTTCATCCGTAGGAGCCGCGCCCCTTTTTCCTTCAGAGCCAGCCTGCCCGGGATTCGCAAAATTATAGCCGATTTTTTCAGCCTTCACACGAACCGAATGCCAGAGAGTATAAGTTGTTTCGAACTTGTTAATTGAAAAGGCTTCAAGCTTACGTTCTGCTGTATAAGCCTGAGTGTCTTCACCAATTGTAAATGAAAGTTGATTTCTAAAAGTAACAAGACTGATGTGTGAAAAACCAGATTGAGCAAAAACGCCTGTCATCATTAAAAATGAGGATAAAACCAAAATTGCTTTTTTACAGTTTTTTCGCACTAACAAACTCCTTTAAAACACGTCACTCTGAACTTGCTTCGGAATGACATTATTTTTTACAGCTTACACATTTCGGTTTTTACAACCTTCCAGTTTCCGCCGTCTTTTTCAACTTCGAGCCAGACATAACTTCCTGCTTCACCAAGGCTTCCAGGATTAATTACCACAGTATCTCCGAATTTTTCAATTCCAGCTCCTTCATGAATATGACCGCAAACAACAGCCAGCGGTTTATTTTCCTTAATGAAGTCTGTAAACTTCTGACTTCCAGCATGATGCTCTCCGTCAAAAGAATCAATTTTTTCTCCAACCGGAGGATTGTGGCTTACAAGAATAAGACTCTGCCATAAAGAAGCGTCGCCAGTCTGTTCAACACTATTTTTAACAATATCAAAATCAGAAAGACACTCATCTTCTGTACGTTCAAATTCAGTTTTGCCGGTAAAATATGTTCCGCCGCCACTGCCCGCAAAAGCAAGTCCCTCGTGAAAGGCAAGAGACTTTTCTACGCTGACATCCTGGGCCTCAAGTTCTTCAAGAAAATCTTCGTTATCGCAGTTCCCAAGAACAGCAAAAATGTTTTCATGCTTTGAACAGAGTTTTTCAAGAGTATCTTTTCCGGTTTCAGGCTTAAAGCATTCAGCAAAGTCACCGCCAAAAATTACAGCATCAACCTGCTCAAAAAGAGAATCCATTTTATCGAGCACATCATTGTGTGCATGCAGATCACTAATTACTAAAAGTTTCATAATATCTCCATCTTTCAAGCCATTAGCTATAAGCTAATAGCTATTAGCTAAGGGGCTAGCCCCTTAAAATCTCCTCGAATATTTTTTTCAAGCCGGACATCTGTTCTGCAGTACCCACAGTTATTCTAACAAAATCTTCAATTCCCGGTGTATTAAAGTGCCTTATCAAAAGTCCCTGAGCCTTTACTTTCTGATACAGTTCATCACCAGAAATAGAAGGGTGTTTTGCAAACAAAAAGTTTGTCTGGCTCTTCAATACATAAAACCCTTTATCGCACAAAAAGTTATAAAAATCATCCCGAACCTGGGCAACCTTGCGCGAAGTTTCTGCATAGTAGGCAACATCACCGCAGGCTGCTTTTCCGCTTACCTGAGCAACGGCATCCAGAGGAAAGTGATTTACACTGTTTTTTACAGTTGTAACAATATTCACAAGCTCCGGATTTGCAACAATATAACCAAGTCTCTGGCCGGCACCGCAAAGGCTCTTTGAAAAAGTTCTTACAATCACAAGATTTTTAAACTCAGCCAAAAGAGGAATACAAGATTCTCCGCCAAAATCAACATAAGCTTCATCAACAATAAAGATTTCATCAGAAGAAGCTTTCTTTATCATCTGGCGAACCTGGTCACGGGTAAGACCAAGTGAAGTTGGCGCATTAGGGTTTGCAAAAATAATACCACCCTGATTTTTTTCTGCGCGTGAAAGCATTTCATCAACATCAAGCGACCAGTCTTCCTTAAGCGGAACCTGATCCATAGGAATATTGTAAAAGCCTGCATAAACCGGATAAAAACTGTAGGTAAACTGCGGCATTACAAAACGCTTGCTTGAATCAAAGAAAGCATAAAAAACAAAAGACAGAACTTCATCACTTCCGTTTCCTGTATAAATCATCTCAGGAGTAACTGTAAATGGAATCTTATCCTGGTCTGAAGGGTGAACTTCACCTCCCTCTACACGGGCCCGGCAAAGAACGCCGCCACTCTTATTGAGCATATCTGCAATTGCGGCATGGAGTTCAAGAGAATCCGGATCCGGGTACAAGCCCAGCTTTTCTGGATTCTTCTGTACAAAGTCTATAACAGCCTTCTGAACTACAGGACTAGGCGGATACGGATTTTCATTAGCATTAAGTTTTATATAAACACGGTCCTTGGGCTGCTCGCCAGGAACATAAGGATTAAGTTGTCTAACACGATTTGAAATTAACATACTTATATTTTAACCCTTTATCGGGTTAATTTCAATGTGATACGATAATTGTGTAATACGATAATTTCACTTATAAAAACAAACCTGTCACTGGCTGGCTGTTTACGCACAAGGCAATGACAGGTTAGAAATGACAGAATCTTATTTTAGCTTTTATCTTATATTGATTTCACCAACGTTTGTATCAGCCTTAATTTTCTTTGAACTGCCAGACTGCCTGCAATTATAAGATCTCCTGTACGACACTCCATCCACACAAACCTCCCCTACATCTGTAGAAAGCTCCATATTGTATTCACTCAAATCAGCTGCAGGTTCAATTGATATTTCTCCAACATTGTTGTCACATTCGATGTTATTAAACTGAACTTTACGAACATCAATTGCACCGACATTTAAATCAATATCAATATCATTTACAGTTAAATCTCTCAGTCTTATATCACCAACACCAGCATTGATATCAATATTAGAGAGATTCGTTCCACTGGGAATGGTAATCACCACCTTACAGTTATGGTTACCTGAACCAAATCCTCTCTGTGGTGAATTCTGCGAAATCTGAAGAAGTCCATTTTTCACACTTACCTGAGGTCTGAGAGATTCTTTACTGAAAGTTCCATCTATTTTGAATTCAGGTCCTTCTTCTATTGTCAACGACATGATATTTGTATGTATTTGGATTTCTGAAAAACTTTCAAGAATCTGATTTATTTCACGACTGCCCTGCTTATCATAATCATATGATTTTTCACGGGCTGTAAATGAATTAGCAAAACCAAGATTTTTTGCACTTCCATAAATGATACAGCATACAGTAATAATTCCAAGTACTACAAAAAGTATTGTCCTTTTCATATTATTCATCTCCTTTATTTTTCTTTTCGCCTGTGCTTCCAAAAGCAATTAACACAGAAAAGACTGCTGCAGCAATCGGCCATGTGAGCCAGGTAAGATGCCACATAAATGTCAAAAAACTTACACAAAGATAAATACAGGTAACTACCGGCCAGTAGCATTTTAATATAGAACGGATGGTTGGATTCTGAACCTTCTGGATTCTCTTATCCCCTGTTTCCCTGTCCTCTGAAAAATCAGTCTGTTCATTAATTCCCAAAAGTCTTGTATAAGTTCTTTTGATTGAATTTGAATAAACAAAACAGAAAACTCCAAGTCCAACAAAAACAAAAAGCAATGCCCCAGAAAGATTATCCCAAATGCGTCCACTATAATTATCAAAGATTATAGCCGGAGTAAAACATAAAATACACAAAAGAATTCCAACAGAATGCATTACGCTGTAAGTAGGAGTAAATTCTCTGTTTCGGTTTTTCAGATATTCAATTGAAACTGCATCAATGCTGCATGGCTCTGTTTTTATAAAGCGCCACTGTTCCATAAGAGCACTTGCACCCACTACAAGAACAACTCCAATTCCAATGCAAACGAACATTAATACAACGGCTGGAGTTTCATCTAAACCAAATCCATCTAGCATAATAGGAAAAATCACAGCTATTATAAAAAGCATAATTCCAAAAGCCTTCATTAAAGCTGCATGCTTTTTTCTTTCAAGATATTCAGTTACTTCTTCAAAAGAAAGCTTTCTGCGCTGAATTCCTGAATACTTTGTCTGATACAAAATTTCTTTGATTCCAAGATCATCTGCAAGGTCATCAAGATTTCCAAAATTCTGAATTACCTCACCTACAGCTTCGTTTTCTGTTTTACCGCTTCTGATAAGCTCTGTGTATTTATCTTCCATCATTTGAAGAAGCTCTGATTTAGCCTTCATAACTTTTTCTGTAAGAGGAAGTCCACGGAACATTGATTCCAGATAGTTCTTAATTGTTTCCATTCGATTCTCCTTTCAATTTGTAAACTCCGCATTAACGGGTAATAAAGTTTTCTACAACCTCTTTTGTAAGGTTCCACTCTTCACATTTGTCTTTGTAATAACTCCGCCCTTTGTCGGTTATGCGATAGTAAGTTCGCCGTTTACCATTATCCGCTTCCTGTGAATAAGATTCCACATAACCGTTTGCTTCCATACGCGTAAAAGCCGAATAAAGGGTAGTTTCCTTTATGATGTATTTTTCTTCGGATAAGGCCTTAATATCCTTAGAAATCTCATAACCGTACGAAGGCTTTTTTTGGAGTAAGTACAAAATCATAGTGTCGTTATAACCACGTATAACATCACTACTGATTCCAATCATACAACCTCCTGTATTACGTCTGTCGTTACATTGTGTGTCGTTGCAACGTCTGTCGTACTACGTCTGTCGTAGTAAAATATAATACAGGGAACTGAGAATGTCAATAAAATATTATAAAAAACTGCTAACGTTCAAAACGCTCCCGTGGGAAAAAGCCTGTGTGCTGCAGGCAATGCCTCGGCATTTATACACACATAACACGACAGGGCTTCCGCATTATAAACAAAAATCCCGACTTTTTGGCTCCCAGTCACGGTTGCGTGATTCAAAACCGCGCAATAATGCGCTACACGCTTTTTGTGGTATAGAAACTATTGAACTGCCGCTTCGCAGCAGCCACAAAAAGAGTGTTTTTGAACCTCGCCCCGCTCCTTCGCGCCAACATTACGGAAAATCGTTTATAATGCGGAAGCCCTGCATAACACGATAAACATCTTTAAAAAATCACATATATGGTATAAAATAGAAATATGGCGACTACATCTAATTTAAGTTCAATTATCAGATATTATGCAGAAAAACAAAAATCTCCTTTTATTGATCTCAAAGAATTTTGCACTTATGTAAAAAAATACGCAGAGCATCACGTAGAAGAACAAAGCGAACTTGTAAAATATCTGGGTGATCCTTCAGGAACTGTCGTAGCAGAACTGCAGGGGCTTTCTGAAAAACATCTTGTTGCCATAATCAATGCAAACAACAAAAAAACAATTGTTTCCATCACCTTCCTTGCTGCTAAATATGCAAACGTTTACAAAGAGATGATGAAAAATGATGCCATTCTTTTTCCTCAGGGTACCGACCTGCCAAAGCAGTTTCCGAGCCAGATTCTTGAACACAAATCTGTAAGTCAGTACATTCCATTTTTAATTGAAAAGGACAACTCTAAATCTCCATTTTTATATCTTCTTGATTTTGCAAGAGACCTTCCTCCAATGCTTATTCCGGCTTGTGTTCCGATTAAAGTTCTTCTCGACACTGCCCAGCAGAAGGTTCGCAAGATTCTTAAAAAAGAAGAATTTCATGATTACTTTTTGAAAAAACTCCGCAGTACAAATCCTACAAAAGAGATTTCGATAAAGAATTTTTATACACACTTTGTTGATTCAGAGAACTATCAGTTTGCAGAATTCAACGACGGAGAAGATTATTATATCTGGAACCAATCGCTTTATTACATCCGTCAGGACTTTGAAAAAATTGCAGACCGCACAACAGAAGATACAAACATTCTTCAGGCTGTTCAGATTCTTGAAACTCACAGTACTTACCTTAAAGAAAAATTCCAGAATGATCACAAACGTTCAGAAGCAATCAAAGAGCTTGAATCTGCTCTTGCAAAACCACCTTACTTCTATTCCATGCCTCAGATTCTTAAGTTCCATGACAACAATGGCCGCCTTCTCTACGGTCAGTATACAGAAGATGACCTTAAGGAGTTCCTGCAGAAAATGACTACAGACGGAGAAGCTAATGAGCTTCCTCAGCTGCTTGTTTTCAAAGTTGAATCCGGAACCCGCTATTACGTTTATAAGAAAAAGGTTCCTCAGGTAGTTGTTCGTCTTTGTAACGAAGCTCACGACTCTATAGAAAAAGCGCTCGAAGATCACTGGTATGAGACTATGCTTGATTATGACCGCCTGCCGGAAATGTCAAATGCCTCTGAGTTTGAAGCCTGCCTTCATGAGCTTGTAGAAAAGAACTCCCCTATTCTTTATGCACTTTTGAATGCAAACTTTATGACCATTCTCTCTTACGAAATAAATGAAGATAATATCGAGGGCTTCCACCTTTTTGTAGATGGAAAGCTTTTGCCTTATAGCGATCTTCTTATGCTCAGAAACTCAAAGATTTTAGCTAATGCAAAATCAAGACTGCCTTTCTATTATACAATTCCGGTTATCTCCTGGATTATCAGTCTCTTCAGCGGAAGAACAAAAGAAAAGAAAGCTGCTGCTACAAAAACTGTTATCGAAAAAAATCCTTTTGAAGATGATAGCGAAGAAAAGAAAACAGAGTCCGCTCCAAAACAGTCTAAAACACAGGCTCTTGCAAAGAACGCAAAGGAAATTGCAAAAAACCTTATTCCAGAAGGTTCTACTATCGACCGTGAATTGAACTACCTTACAAAGCAGTGGAACAAGATGATTTCCAAAGACGCCTATAATAATCTTACCGAAGACGTTAATTCTCTTATCCGTGATTATACAAGACGTGTTGTGAAATCTCTTTCCGCAAACTCCTTCACCCGCGAACGTGTTGAAAATCTTGCAAAAACCCTTGTAAATACTCCAAACATGCAGAAAATCAAGGAAGAAAAGGCACTTACTGAATACGTAGTTCTTTATATGCTGCGTCTGGTAAGCAATTTCCAGTAATGACAGAGTCACCCTGAACTTGTTACAGGGTCTCAAAAAAGAAGCTGAAACATAGGGAGCGGCACTGCGTAGCAGTGTAAAAACAGTCCAGTGGACTGTTTTTAGCGAGTCTCCGAGCAGCTATGCTGCGAAGGTTCAGCATGACAATACTTTTTAGACAGTCCCATGACTTTTTTCTCACTTTTTAAACTTTTTTTCTCAAATTTTGTCCAAAAACGAATATTGAGGCAATTATATAGTTGTACGGATTTTGTATCCGAACAGTGATTGCCCGGCCGGAAATCATTTACATTTTTTTATAACAAAGAGGTTGTAATATGAACCAGTTGAATTCGTTGATTTTGGAAGGAAACCTTGTGCGTGATGCCGTGCTTTCGGAGCCTGCTCCTGGTTTCAAAAAATGTCTTTTTACCATGGGAGTAAACCGCTTTTATAAAAACAGAAAAAATGAAGATGTAAATGAGGCATCCTTTTTTGATGTTGAAGCGTATGGAAAAATGGCAGAATACTGCAGCGAGAGAGCTAAAAAAGGACGAGGCGTTCGCGTTGTAGGAAGACTCAAGCAGGATACATGGAAAGACGATGCAGGTAAAAGCTTAAGCAAAATCTATGTGGTTGCAGAACACATAGAGTACAAGCCTGTAAAGAAAACAGAGGAAGCTGCAGAAAAACAGACAGTTGAAGTAAAAACCGAAGAGACAGTAGCAGAAAAGGTTCCTGTGGAGGAGGAAGCAGTATTCTAGCGGCGCTTTCCAGGTTTTCCGCCGCGCTTACCTTTTGGTGCGGCGGGAGATTTGGCGGATGCCTTACGTTCTGCGGCACGCTCATTGGCAAGACGGAACTCTTCGATCTGCTGAGGAGAATAAAAGCCGTCTTTCCAGTTGAAGCGGGAAACGCCGGGGAGAGGCTGGCCCTTCACCATCGAAGTCGTAATAGCCTTAATCTGACTGCGAGAAACCTTTGTTTTTGAAAAATCAATAAGAAGGCGCTTAAAGCCAGATGAAGTAATGAAGTCTGTTTTATCTGTAATTGAGAAAGGCTCTTCCGGCATAACAAAAGAACCGTCTGCAGTTGAGTTTACTTTGAAAATTTTTTCTTCCTTATCTTCAAAATAAGTAAAGTCATAATCTGAAGGAAGCTTAAAACGCATACGGAAAAGTGCAGGATAAGCAAAAACAGGAACAAGCACACGGGCACGAACATTCTGCTCGTAAGTTGCTTCGAGGTTGCGGCGTGAGTTTTCGTAAGGCATTATAAAAGCACCTACATTCTGGTTTTCAAGCCAGCTTACTGCCCAGCGGTTGAAAGTATATAAATATGGACCTGCAATAATATTTACCTTAGTTCCTTTGAGCATCTGAAGATGAGCAATATTATTTGCAACAAAGTTCATATAGCCGTCTGCAATCAGTTTGTCGAGTTCTTCCTTCAACTTGTCTTCCTGAGCTGCAGAACAGAATGGATCAAGAGAAATGAAAATCTGTTTTTTAGAGAAAGGTAAAACTGTTTTGTGATTCAAAAGATCGTAAGCAGTTTCGCTGTTGTATTCAAGAATAAGGCGGACTGGCTTAAGCCCCTGAATCGCAAATACATCCTGAACAGAAGATACCTGCGCATAAATACCTTCCGGGAAATATGTAAGCTCTTTGTTTGCAACAGGAGTAAGGTCGAGAATCGGAAGGCGTTCATCTTTTGGCTGCTTTCTGTAGCGGCCAAGGTCGTTTGGAAGAACGCGGTTATATCGTTTTGAACCTGCTTTAATCTGAAGCAGATAAACTTCATCACCAACAGAAAAACCGCCAGGAATATCAATCCAGCGCTTCTCGCCATCATCTTCTACTTCTACAGAATGAACCTTGTGGCTCACTCGTCCGGTATCATCTTTTTTATGAAGACGGATTGAGTCACCAGGATCAGGATCGTAAGAACCGCCTTTGAGCAAGGCCATCTGAATATGACGCTGCTCCTGAGGAATGTCTTCGCTCATATTTTCTGTAATTGCTGCAACCAGTTCTTTAGGAGCTGGTTTTGTAGCAGAAATCTTTCCCAGATAAATACCTGTTCCACCAGCCTGATCCGGATTTAATATTGCAGAGGCAGCATTATTTACACCGTCTTCAAGCGATTTAAAGCCATACCAGTAAGAAGTTTTTGTGCGCGCAAAGTCAGAAGCAAGCATACGTTTACCGGCAGCAATCGCACCTTTTTTATCTTCTTTATAATGGTCAATAACATAACGGTAGGCAGAAACAACACTTCCTACATACTCCGCACTCTTCATACGTCCTTCAATCTTAAAGGAATCTACACCTGCTTCAATTAAGTCTGGAATCTTTTCAATCAGTTCAAGATCACATGGAGAAAAATAATAGCCCTGACGAACTCCACCCGGAACCTCTGCTGTATAAAAACGGCGGCAGGCCTGAGTACACATACCACGGTTGGCAGACTTACCACCAAGGAAGCTGGAAAAGAGGCAGAGACCACTTTCACTTACACACAAAGCTCCGTGAACAAAAACTTCAAGGTCTGCACCGGTTTCACTTTTGATTTTTTTGATTTCTTCAAGACCAAGCTCACGGGCAAGAACCATACGCTTTACACCGCAGCCCTGCAAAAGTCGAACTGCATTGCTGCTTTCTACGTTCATCTGGGTAGAAGCATGAAGCTCAAGATTCGGAAAGAATTCCTGAGCCATTCGCATAATGGCATAGTCCTGCACAATAAGACCATCCGGCCCTATTTCATTCAGATAAGAGAGAAAACGATAAAGTCGCTCAGTTTCACGTTCTTCGCAGACAGTATTTACAGTTACATATACCTTCTTCTGCTTTTTATGAAGGCTTTCAACGGCTGCCTCAAACTGATTCCATGCAAAGTTACTTGTTCGCATTCGCGCATTAAAACTACGCAAACCAAGATAAACAGCGTCCGCGCCTTCACCAATAGCGGCGTCGAGCGATTCAATATTTCCCGCAGGAGCTAATAATTCTACCATACGGGAAAATGTAACATAAAAACCAGGATTATTAAAGCGTTCCCACAGAAAGAAGTCCGGGAGACACAGTTTCAACTTTCCATAGCGACTTATTATTTTTTACAGGGTAAGTATATTGCTCGCCGGCCTTTACTGCATTTTGCAAAGCTTCGGCATCCAGTCTTGTAAAGGATTTTAATGGTGTTGTACTTTTATTCAAAACTGCTTCAGAGATTTCCTCTCCATCATAAATGCCAGCCGCTACCGCCTGCCCTGCAAAAATTACCGCACCCTTTTTCCATTCCAGAGTTTTTTCATCTGCATACATAAAGGCATCCAGAATATCGCCGGAAGAATTTCTGAGCAGAATAACATCTGCACTGTCATTAAATCTTGCTTCTGTATTTTCTGACCATAAATCAAGTATACCATCTGCAGAATGTTCAGCTGTTGCTTCATTCAAATTTTCGCGCTCATCAATACAGCCTTCACCAGCTGTTCTCAAGTGAACAAGAAAAACCGAACCAGCCTCTACATCAACCGGGGGAAAACAGTATTTTTTTGTTTCTCCATCCATACCACTTGCAAGCTCTAGCCCGCCAAGATTGCCGCCTTTTAATACAAGGAATTCTACATACTCGCCCCTGTTCACCTCTTTTTTTCCGGATTTTCCCGTGAACTTTATCTGAAGCTCTGTCATAATAATTTCAGGCTCGCGAGAATTATATCCGACAAAAGGAATGCAGAAAGTAATAGTGTTTCCCGTAACATCTTCTGCGACTCCAAAAAGCTCGTAATTTTCTCCGATTTCACATTCCTGTGCAAGAGTATAAGTTACTGTCAGCCCGTCTTCAGAAAGCTCGGTTTGAGTTTCTATGCTGCCGTTTTTGCCGCCGGCAGAAAGAAGAGCAGGAGACGCCTCTACTGTATCTGAATGCTCCATAGAATCAGAAATGTTTTTTATCATTTTTGAAACTACAACAGACTTTACTTTTACCCTTTCTGAAAAATCCATTTTTAAGGTACGCCCGTCCAGAATCTCCAGATTTTCTATTACAGGAGCAGCATAATCTCCTGCTGTAATCCGGATTCCTTCTTCTGTCAACTTACAGGAAAGAGGAATAACACAAAGCAAAACACAAGTGCAAAGTACAAAAGTCTGACTCAGCAAAATCATTATTTCTTTTCTTTTCATATAACCTCCGTTACATTGAAAATAGTAAAAGAAATAAAAAAAGCACGGCCTGATGACCGTGCTTTTTATCTATATATAATATAGTCTTTAAATGAACATTTCCTACAAAATTTCAGAAAAATATTTTAAAATTGTGCAGCTTCAATCATATATCTGATAGAAGTTCCTGTATCATCTTCTATCATCTTTTCAATTACAAAGATAAGATTTTTTTCAGACTTGTCACAGAAAATGCGTTCAATCTTATAATTTGTAACACCCTTGCGGTTTATATCCGGATTACCGATTTTGCGGCTCATAAGCACCTGGCCGGCAGCATCTGTTTTTTCAAGCATGATGTAGAATGAAGAACGTGCATTTTTTCCACTTCCATTCACTGTAGGATATAGCTTGATACGGTAAACATCAGCATTATCAATATCTGCACTACGGAAATCCTTAAATACAATTTCGTCAGTTCCACTTTTATTTACATCATCAAGAATATAAAGAACATGCTCCAGATTAGACGTCTCACACTTTAAATCCTTAAAATAATAAAAGCTTTTTCCTTCAAGCGCTTCAAAAACTTCGCGGCCATTTTTACCGGCAGTTACAGCAGAAGGTTTTGTCTTAAAAACGCCGTTATCTGTATAATCATTTGCAGCAATATCTACCTGATAAAGCTCAGCCCAGCCCTGAAATTTCTTATCAGTTTTTCCGTACTGACCGAACACATAATATTTTCCGTCTTCAGAAAACCCCTTATCAACAAAGGTTGCAACGTCTCCTGCAGACAAAGCAGAAAGACCAATAATCAAAAACAGACTGCAAACAAAAGATTTTTTCATTTATAGCTTCCTCCCTATTGGCATGTTTGCGACATTATCTTATTAAATTTTCGGAATAAAAATTAAACTCTTTACTATTATTTGTCTTCACGTTATCTTTAAATTATGACAATAAGATTCAGAAACAGGGTAACTTTTATATTCTTTATTATTGCAATTACCTGCCTTTTACTTGCAGCTTTTTCTGCCGGCTATCAGTTTTTTACAAAAAGTCTTGAATTGCCGGAGGTTTACACAAAAGATATTTCAGACTTTTTTTTATTCAGTTATAACCCTGTCTGTGTTTTTGCGGGCATCTTCGCTCTGATGCTTTACGTCTGCATTACAACCAAAATAATTTATCACAGCTTTCAAAAAACTCAGGCTCCGGATATTGCATTTTTTCTTCTCTTCCTTGCAGCCTGTCTTTGTGACTCTTCGAGAATCCTTGTACCGATTTTCCGCCTTTCAAACACTTTTTCCCTTTTTCTTGTAAAGGTTGGAAACGTTAATCTTTTTGCAAGGCTTCTTGCTCCCCTCGCTTTGATGGGAAACACAGTTATGAATTCTGATGAACTTAAACAGAATACAGACCGCAACTGTATCATTCTGATTATTATTTCTCTCTTTTTTGCAGAAGTGATTCCTTTAAATACTGCTGTAATACTTCCAAACTACAGCATTTCTTACGGCTATGTTAAGGCAATCAGAGGCTTTGCAATGCTTACCTGTGTGGTAAGTGCAATTTCTTTATTTTACACAAACAGAAAAAACGAATATAAGCAGATTATGACAATTGGCTTTGTTCTTCTTTGTATTGGTTATACACTGCTTTTCTACTGCTATAATATTGCAACTCTCGTTTCCGGAATGATTCTACTGGGGTGCGGCACCTACATCTACCTGAACGAAGTCCACAAACACTATTTATGGATAGATTAAGCCAAAAAAGGCTGTGCCTGAGCGACAATCGAAAACCTATTTGCACTTGTCGAACTTAAATCAATAGTAAATATATCCATCCAATCGCTGGCGGAATAATAAGATTATCAAAATCAGAAAGTGGAAGAACTTCTATAAACATTGCAGCAAGACCTATGCAAAGCGCAACAAAACAGTTTCCACAGCAGCAGAAGGTTGAAACAAAAACTGCTGCAAAACAGGTAAGACTTCCGGCTGCTGTTTTTCCGTGGGCGCCAGGAATTGTGATTTTTCCTATAAGTTTTCCCATAAGGCTTGCAAGTCCATCTCCAAAAGAGAGGGCAAAAATTCCAACACGGGCACAATCTAAAGGAAGCAGAAGAGCTGCAAGAAGAATACCGCATACCAGAGTAACCGGTCCCAGAACAAATCGGTTTTCGTCCCGCTTACGGGCGGCAATTTCTGTAACCTTGGAAATCAAAGGTATTTCAATATTTTTTGAACGTAAAATCTCACTTACTGTATAAACTGCAAGGGCCAGAACTAAAAGTCCTATTACCGGCCAGTAAGCAAACTTCAAAAATAAAGGAATAAAGCTCGAACAGATATGAATGGACTTTCGGAAAAGCTCCTTAAAGATTGCGTTGAGTCGCTGGCGTTCTACTATTCCGTATATAAAATTTCTGGATCTTTGACCATTCATAACTTCCGCCCGTTCCGCATTCTACAGACGCTCATTATCGAGCAGTGTTTTTGAAATATCGGTATAAACAGACGGTTCAAATTCTGGAATCGGATGTGTAATGTATTTTATATTCTGTTCTGCAAGATTACTGCCTTCAAGACGAACCATGGACTGCTGGTTACGAGTAAGTGCATCCCATGCACGAACAGACTGGCTCAACTGAACCATAGCCTGGGCATTAAGGGCACTGTTTCCGGTACGTTTAGCAAGCTTGTATAGAGTTACACCGTAATTATTAGAAGCATACAAATAAGTATTGATCAAGTCGTAATCTTTTACATTTGCCTGTGGAAGAACAAGTCCGTTTTCTGCAATATTGTCGTCTAGCTCATCAATCAGCTGATTGTAATAGCCCTGTGCAGCATAATCATCACCACGCAGGTAAAGAGTATTTGCCATTGCAAGCATAAGATTTCGCTCTTTTACATTACCGTCGCCGGCTTTCATAAAGGCGCCGAGAGCCTCTGAATAATTCTTCTTCTTATACTGAATATATCCTATGCGGTAACGGATAGAAGGACTATCGTTTTCAAGTTCAACCGAATACTTGTAATTGAAGAGAGCGTCATCATAATCACCAGAAATTGTGTACTTGATGTCACCCATATCTTCATAAAGCTTACCGATTGCAGGAGTTCCTTCGAATCCGGCATTATCACGTTCTGTTGTAAAGAGAGAAATACCTTCTGCAAACTGCTCCTGAGCCTGAAGATAATCTGTAGTGCCAATATAATGTTCACCAAGCAGGCGGTATGAATCAATATACTTGTAAAGGTCGCGCTTTTTTATAGAAGGAACTGTATTAAACTTTTCGATTGCACGCTGCAGAGTCGATTCAATTGCCGAAGTTTCATTTGTCTTAAGGAAGTATTTTGCAAGATTATACTGAGCAATAGGATTATCAGGATTTGTTTTAACTGCGCGTAAAAGAAGTCCGCGAAGGCCTTCAATTTCAAAACGCAGATATTCTTCTGATGGAGCAAGAGCGCCATAGTATTTGTCGAGGAGATAGCCGCTGAGCTCTGTCCAGTCATCCGAACCAAGAGACTTTTCGCGGTTTTCAAAAGTTTTCTGCATCTGAATAACTTCGCGCAGATTATCCGTTCGAATAAAGTAACGCATCATGCGCGACATATAAAGGTCTGTTGGTTTATAAAGCTGAATAAGAGTCGCATACTGTTCGCGGGCAAGCTCAAGTTTTGAAGGATCTTTTTCTGTACCCCACTCCAGGAATACATCACCAAGCTTGAGAATTCCATCTGCATCATTTATATGATAATCGAGAACCTCGCGGCGTACGATTTCTTCTGCACGCTCGTAATTTGCAAGATCATTAAGCTCCATATCAGCATATTCAAGACCGGCCATCTTATCGTGTCTGAAGTAACGCAGAATATTCTGATACATGTTTCCTGCCCGCTGATACTGTTTATGTTCGCGGTAACCACGGGCATATTTGAAGAACCATTTTTTATTGATTCTTTTCTTAACAGCTTCTTCAAAACGCATTTCTGCCTGTGGATATTCATCTGCCTGAAGCAAAGCATACCCCTGTTTATAGAGAGAATTTGCTTTGAGAGGTCTGTAAATACAGTAATTTGTGAATTTAACAAGTCCCCAGCCTACGATTGTAAGCAAAAGGCCAAGCAGAACGCCAGGAATAATCTTATTTCTAAGCTGATAAGACAAAGACTTTTTATATGCTTCGTACTCAGCAGCGGTTCGGTGTTCAAAATCACGCGGAATCGGGATAGAAGTATCGAGCATCTTCTCGAGCATACCTGCAACTGTACGTGCAGGAGCCTTGTTGAGAATTTTTTCTATGATTTCAAATTCAGCGTCGTCTGTAAATTCGTCCTGAACAATAAAGTCTTCAAAGGCAAGTCGAACATTGAGCGGATATTCTGAAAGATTTTTCAGGAATACCTTGTACTGTGCGTCTGAAAGAGTATTAGGTGGCAGTTCTTCTGATTCTGCTGCTTCAGAAAAATCTGGTTCATCAAGATCTTTATTCTTGCCTTTTCCCTTAGGCTTTTTAGTTTTGTCTTTGCCTGTAGCAAGTTTTGGCTTAGAAGATTTTTCTTCCTTTGCAGTTGCAACGTCTGAGAAGCCTGGAATTTCAAATTCACCTTCCATGGCAAAGTCGTCGTGAGAGCCCAATTCAAAGTCGCCCTCACCTCCTCCGCCAAGCTGTGAGTCTGTATCCTGAATACCAAAGTCCATGCCTTCCATTTCTGAAGTATCAAATACTTCTAATAGAGCATTTTCATCACCTTCGGCAGCCTCTTCACCGCCTTCATCATCAAGACCTGAAGTATCATAATCAGGAATCTCGTCTTCTGCAGAAAAGTCTGGAGTATCTCCACCTTCTGCAGCGCCGCCTAAATCAAAGTCGCCGGCATCAAAAAGACCATCCGGGATTCCGCTGTCTTCTTCTGAACTTTCTGACGGCTCTGCAGCTTCTATTTCACCTGTAGTTTCCGCAGGAGCTTCTTCTGGAATTTCAAAATCTAAATCACCGAGTTCTTCAAGTTCTGTCGAACCACCTTCTGAAGCAGACTCTTCCGGAGCAGCTTCGTCAAATGAATCAAAAGAAGGAAGATCCATTGAAGCATCTGGAGTTTCAGAAGGTTCAGAGTTTTCGGGAGTTTCTGCCGTTTCATCAAATGATTCTGGTACTTCAGGAATATCAAAAGAATCCGGCATGTCGAATGAATCTGATGAAGGAGCTTCTTCGAGAGGAGAAGCGGCATCAAAGGATTCTGACATATCAAAAGAAGGAGATTCTTCTAAAGGAGCAGCTTCGTCGAAAGAAGGTGTTTCTTCAGTGACAGCCGGTTCATCGAAAGAAGGAATATCATCCAGGGAAACAGGCTCATCGAAAGAAGATGCATCCTCTGCTGCGCCCGCTTCATCTGCTGGAGCTGCATCGTCAAACGACACTACATCGCCGGCACCTGTTGAATCGCCAGCCCCCATAAGCTCATCAAGAGAAAGTGCATCACCTGGTGCCGCTTCTGTAAGAGGCTCTGCTTCTGTAAGAGGCTCCATTTCATCAAGAGATGGCATATCTTCAAGAGTTTCTGCGTCATCAAGTGGAGCTGCTTCGTCAAGCGGTTCAGCATCCTCAAGCGGTTCTGCTTCATCAAGCGGCTCAACTGAATCAAGCACGCTCATGTCAAAATCAGGAACTTCTGGGGCTGGAGCTGTTTCTGCAGGAGCCGGCTCCGGTTCTGGCACTGGCTCTGGTTCATCAAAACCACCGCCTGCAAGCAGGGCATCAAGTCCCATATCAGCGATAGATATTTCTTCTGGTTCTTCTTCAACAACTTCTTCTTCAGCTTCCTCTGGTTCGTCAAACATTGAGAGGTCTGGCATTCCGGCATCATCAGCATTATCAGCAACAACCGGATTAAGAAGGGCTGACATATCAGGTGCTTCAAAGCTTGGGGCTGGTTCAGCTTCGCCAGATTTATCAGATTTTGCAGTGGAAGGATTAACAAGGGCAGTTAAGTCAGAAAGGTCTTCGTCGGCACTGGAAATTTCAGGTTCGGCCTCAATAACAGGCATACCAAGAACAAATTCTTCTGAGTCATTTATATCTTCAATGTCTTTTGGAATCTCGATTTTTACAGGCTTTTCACCGCGAGCGGCACGAAGATTTATCTCGTCACCCAGCGAAAGAATATCACTGCTGAATTGTTTAAGCTGACTTAATCCTGGCATACTACTTTAATTTTACCCCACAACCCTTGTAAATTACAAGTATAATATGTACCTTTTACTTTCTTCTTATATGAACGGATGATTTTAGATTCGACTTAAGAAAAATATATAATAAGAAATCATATGATTTAAGGGACTTCCGCAGATTCATAAGCGAAACCGCGCGGCTCTCAGTTTTTTGGGTAAGAATCCTGCGGTTTTCGCAAGCGAAAATCCTCGGATTCTTTTTATGGCTAAGCGCCAAAAACTTCGAGAGTGCGTTTCGCTTCTGAATCTGCTCGCGTCCCTTAAATCATAAAATCACCGTCATATGCTTAATTCAATATTTTAAATCTCCGTATATGTATATTATACTTGTACTAAACTCTCCACTTTAAACTCCGATAATCACAGTATGAAAAAGCTTATTTTACTCTTTGCGGCGATGGTTGTGGGGTTACTTTTTGCGAGCCCATTATTTGCTGCGGAACAGACTAATTATCAGAATTTTGAGCTTGATACACTTTTGCATGGCATTGATAAACCGGGGGCTCCTGTAGTCACCGATGATTATATTATTTTCACTGCAGATACACGGCACCGCTTTGTTGGTATTGCCTTTGATTTTGAAGATTACAAGGTGATTCATCCTTTCCAGATTCTCACGCAGAAGGATGATGAAGAAAATGTCAGTCGTAAACACATGTTCTACGTTTATAAACGTCAGCATAAATTTACGGAATTGCGCTACAGACTTGTTTTTGACGGGCTTTGGACAACTGATCCTTTGAATCCAAATAAAGAATACGACGAAAACGTAAATCTCTTTTTCTCAAAACTTGATAATTTAGGAAGCATTAACGTTTACACTGAGTCACCGCGTAACGACTTTGCACATTTTATCTACAAGGGCGAAAGCGGTCAGAAAATCCATCTTGCAGGAACCTTTACAAACTGGGATCCATGGATTTACGAGCTCACAGAAACTTCACCGGGCCTCTACGAACTGGAACTTCCTCTGCCTGCCGGCAAATATTATTACAGTTATTACATAGGGCTCACACCAGTACTCGACAACACAAACCCTCAGAAAATCTACACTCAGGATGGCCGCAGTGCAAACATCCTGAATGTAAAATAATTCTGAGTCAGAGTATTTTTTATTTTTCTAAGGCCTTATTATAGTTTTCAACCTGTTTTAAGATATCTTCCATTGTAAGGCCATTTTTTCCTCTGCCTGAACGGAAGGGATTACTCTTTGTCATTTCTACCATTGCAGCCTTTGTAAATGGAAACTGTCTTGCAAATTCTTCATCAGAAAGATTTCCGATTACAGCTTCGCAGGCTTTTTCAAATTCAGGCTTTATAAGGGCAGCCATTTCACGGTTACGCAGCATGTCGCCCATTGTAGTTTGTGGTGTAATTGTAAAAGCCTTTTTGCCAGATGAAGTAACATCAACCTTTGCAGAAAGACGAAGATCCCGGCTCGAAGCTCCAATTATAATTTCATAAGTTCCAGACGCAGCATACCACTGCTTTGTGTCAGTGTTCCAGTAAGCAAAAGAACGCTGATCCAGATTAAAGCTTACAACTTTTGATTCTCCGGCTTTGAGGAAAACTTTTTCAAAGCCCTTAAGTTCTTTTTCAGGACGGATTTCCACACCGGTTTTATCACTTACATAAAGCTGAACAATTTCCTTTCCGTCTACCACGCCGGTATTTTTTACAGTAAGGCTTACCTCTACCCCATCAGTATCCTTAAAGTCAGTTTTTGAAAGCTTAAGGTCTGAATATTCAAAACTTGTATAACTAAGGCCGTGACCAAATGGAAAAAGGACTGGCATCTTGCGGGCATCATACCAGCGGTAACCTACAAAAATTCCTTCTGCATAAAGGCAGGTGCGGCCGTTTCCAGGATAGTACATATAACATGGAGTATCTTCTATTCTAAGAGGGAAAGTTTCTGCAAGCTTTCCGCATGGATTTGCTTTTCCAAAAAGAAGATTTACCTGAGCACTTCCAATATTTTCTCCGCCAAGATAACATTCAAGAATTGCAGGAACTTTATTAATCCAAGGCATTGCAACAGGAGCACCATTGTGAAGAACTACAGCAATATTAGGATTCACTCCGGCAAGTTTTTCTATCAGTTCGTTTTGAACGGCAGGCATATCAAGATTTGTTCGGTCAGCACCTTCAGTCTCAAAGCTTTCCGGAAGCCCTGCAAAAACAATTACTGCTTCAGCATTGCGGGCAGCTTCCAGAGCTTCGTTAGTAAGGGCCTCACTTGTAGTTACAAAATCTTCGTTATAACCTTTTACATATTTGATATTCAAACCAGCGTCGCGCGCTGCATCAACAGCACTCGTCATTTTGTAGCATTTGATTTTTGAACTTCCACCTCCTCCATAACGAGGATTTTCTGCAAAGCAGCCTACAAAAAGAACTTTTTCTGCAGGAGCCTTTACCGGGAGAACAGTTGCCCCATCAGCAAGCTTATCGTTTTTCAGAAGCACGCAGGATTCTTCTGCAATACGGCCGGATTCAGCATGGTCTTTTTCCATATCAAAAACGCCGCTCTGCTTATTTTCAACATAATTAAAAACCATCTCGAGAACATGAGAAACCGCTTCATCAAGCTCATCCATTGTGAGTTTTCCAGCCTTAACAGCCTCTACAATATCATTATCTGTATGCCCGCCAGAGTATGGCATTTCAAGACTCAAATCAGCTTTAATACCTTTTACACGGTCATAAACAGCACCCCAGTCAGAAACAACCATTCCCTTATAGCCCCACTCTTCACGAAGGACATCCTTCAAAAGCCATTTATTCTGGCTGGAAAGCTCGCCGTTTATAGCATTATAAGAGCACATGATTGTAGTTGGAGCTGATTTTTTTACGCAGGTTTCAAAGCCCGCAAGATAGATTTCCCGCAGGGTACGCTCGTCAACTTCTTCACTTACAGAAAAGCGGTTTGTTTCCTGATTGTTTGCAGCAAAATGTTTTACAGAAGTTCCAACATTTTTAGACTGCACGCCCTTTATATAAGCGGCACCAAGCTCCCCCGAAATATAAGGGTCTTCACTAAGATATTCAAAGTTGCGGCCACAAAGTGGCGAACGTTTAATATTGATTGCAGGACCAAGCACTGTTGAAACATTATAGTTATTTGCTTCTTCACCAAGAATCTCTCCAAGACGGCCCAAAAGTTCTCGGTCAAAGCTTGAAGCAGTTGCACAGCCGGAAGGAAAGCTTACCGCTGTACGTGAATCATTTTCATTAAAACCATTGTCTACCTGAGTACGAAGGCCGCTCGGTCCATCGCTCACCATAACAGAAGGAATATTCAGGCGTTCTACAGGTTTTGTACGCCAGAAATCTTTACCGGAACAAAGACCGGCTTTTTCTTCAAGGGTCAGTTTTGACAATAAATCTTTAATCTTGTTATTCATAGAATATCCTTAAAATAGTCGAGTTCTTGAGAACTATATCTGCCAAGCCCGCCGCAGCGCTTGCCAAACACAATCCTCAATTATATGTATACCACGAGAACACGGAACTTTCAAATTCTTCTTCGAGCTCATCCGGCAACATTTCAAAAAAATCAAAACCTGTAATTTCTTCTATATAATTTACACTGCAAAGATATTGTTCCCAGCTGCCATTTTTACCGCAGCCTTTTTCGTTGGGAACACACACGGCAATTACCCGGGCCTCGGCCGCCACGCGATTCAAATCATCTTCGCCGGCGGGCATAAAAAGGATGATTTTCCAGGTGTGAGACGGGACGGTTATAGAAAGCTCACTGTCGTCTTTTTGCGTAACGGAAATCTCTTCAAAATAACCTTTATCACCAGTGCCACCCTTTCCATAAGGCCCTGCAAAAATATAAGCTTCATTTCCCTGCAAAACAAGCTCCCTCTCATACTTTTCCAGCGCCACCCAGACAACGCGGTTATTATCCGGCGACTGAGGAACCATGTTCGTCATAAGAAAAGTTGCACTGTTATCTTCTTTCGTAGCAGTGCGGTCTGCCGAAGGACAAATGTGCCCCCTGTCAAAACCATAATAAGGAAACTTATAATCATTTTTACGAACCGCATACCAGCCTTCAGGAAGTTCCGCGTCCGGCCGGAAAGAATCAGACCTGTCCGCCTCACCCAAATCAGCCGCACAAAGGTGCCAGGCCACCCAGGCAGGATTCAAGGTTTCACTGTTATAAGAAAGTGAAAACTGGGCTTTTTCCATAAGATAATTCTGCCCCACATCCTCAGCCTCAAAATTCCCCGACGCATCAGAAGGATTTCCAAAATAAAGCGGCGTATTTTCCTCATGCCCCTCATCAAACGCAGGATTCGGAAGGGCCCTAACTCTGAAAATAAAGAGAAATATTAAACTTAATGTCAGCAGATTTTTTTTCATTTTTTTGTAGGGGAAAGCCTTCCCCTGTCTCCAGCCCGCTCCGCGGTCTTCCGCCACCCCTTCTTGCGGGGGCAGCAATTACAGAGTTCCAGCCCCCGCAACGCCCCAAACGCTGTTTTGATTAATTATCTACTCTTTCTTAAAAAAGTAAATACATTTTCTCATATTCCGCCCCCTGTATAATGCTTATTTTTCTCCTAATAATTATCCTATTTGACTTTTTATTATATGTCTTTTAAAATAAAATCATGAAAAAAGTTATATTATTGTTTTTTCCTTTTTTGTTTGTTATGGTAACTAACATTTTGGAATTTTCAATGGCTTTTTTCTACCACAAATTGCGAACTTTATTGTACACTATCCTCTTTCTCCGCAAGATTTTCTGACCAGTTTTACTAAATCCTTGTATTTACTGCATTTAAAACAAAAAAACTGGTCAGAACCAGTTTTGACCAGTTAGACCAGTTTTCAAAAAATCAAATCAGACTGTTAAATAAGGACAGTGATTTTCATATGCCCATCTTAAAGCCTGATTCAACCTCTGCTGATATCCTTTTCCGCCTTTTTTCAATGCATCCAAGATATCAAGATCTATTTTTGTATGAACGTCTCCTTTCTTCATCTTGACCCATTCTGGATGAACCTCATACCAAGGTTTGAATTCTTTTAGCTCTTCTTTTGTCATTTTAGGACAGTCTGAAAAATCTGTATTCTTAAAGCTCATTGCTTCTTTTATTTCTGCTTCTGTCAAAGGCGGCAGTTTCTTTACTTCATCGAGCGTCATAGTTTTCATAATATTCTTTCTCCTCATCTTCTTCAGCCCTTCGTGCTGATATGATTCTTGTATTTCCTTTTCTGTCTGTTGCAACAACGAACAGAACCAGCATGTCAGAAACCCGTCCGATTATGTTTATCCGCTCTTCTTCAAGCGTTGAATGCTCAAGATTAAGTTTTTCAACACGCTTCTCATCAAGAAAAACACGGACTGCCATTTCAAATGAAATACCGTGTTTCTTCTTGTTTATGGCATTCTTCTTTTCATCCCATTCAAATGTCATTTTTAATTCCTATGTACATAATATTATGTACATGTTTTATCGTCAAGTATTTTCTTGAACTTTTGTATTTTCCGCCAGGAAAATGCAAAAGTCGCTTCCGCAGGGCTCTGAAGACGAATAATACAGTAAACGTTACAACAGAGACTATTTTTCCATTTGTAAAAATGGTTCCATCTGTATTTACTGGAAAATATAAAGCGGAATATGAAGTTCCCTCAGGAGTGTAACATGGATATCATTAATAAGATTGAACCGTCCGGAACTCAGAGAGAAACTCTTCAAAAAAACTGTAAACCGTTGTATGATTATGTCAGATACGTTTCTAAGATTAAGGAAAATAAGAAACTTAACATGCCCACAGAAGAGGCTGTAAATAAAGCCGTAGACTGGGCTATCAAAGAAAACCTGTTTGATGGTTTCTTCAAACTTCAGAAGGAGGAAATACTGGGTATGAGTCTGACAGAATATGACGAAGAAGAATATTTACGCGATTCTTTTCAAGAAGGTGTGGAAGTTAAAGCCATTGACGATGCAACAGAATTTCTCAAAGAAAATATTTCTCCTGAGATAATTGCTAAGTGTGTAAAGCTACCGCTGGAACAAGTTCTTGAATTGAAGAAATCGATTACTGTGCCTGTATAAAATAATCCATTGTATCATATTCCGCCCCCTTATGATGCTTATCAGGGCTTCCGCATTATAAACGCTTATCCGTAATGTTGGCGCGAAGGAGTGGGGCGTGGCTAAAAAACACTCTTTTTGTGGCTGCTGCGAAGCGGCAGTTCAATAGTTTCTATACCACAAAAAAGCGTGTAGCGCATTATTGCGCGGTTTTGAATCACACAACCGTAGCTGGGAGCCAAAAATTTGGGATTTTTGTTTATAATGAGGAACCCCTGTGATGCTTATATTTCAATCGGAATAGGCTGCAAATCTAAACGACCTTGCAAACAAGAGTCTGGAATTACTGAGAACCCTGGAATAAATATATGAATATACTTTCAATAAATAATCTTGCAAAAATCGGGCGGGAAAAACCGCTTTTTACAGAAGTAACTTTTGGAATTCAGGAAGGCGAAAAAGCTGCCCTGATTGGCCGTAACGGAACAGGTAAGTCTACCCTGCTGGCAACAATTGCGGGAGTTTTGCAGCCAGATGAAGGTACTGTTGTAATCAACAAAGAAGCGGGAATTTCATATTTACCTCAAACTCCTTCATTCAATGACAACGATACAATCCGCGAGCATATTTTTAAAAGCTCATCACCCAAACTCGCAGTAATCCGGGAATACGAGGAAATCTGCGAGGAGATGCAGCAGAACTCCGTAATTTCCTCAGGTCTTCAAAACCGTTATGAACAGATTATGCATAAGATGGACAGCGGTGACCTCTGGAATTATGAAGCTCAGATCAGCTCAATTTTGAGCACACTCGGCATCACAGACATGACCCGCCGCATGGGAACGCTGAGCGGCGGTATGTGTAAAAAGGTTGCCCTGGCCCAGGTGCTTGTTGAAGATACTAAACTCCTGCTTCTGGACGAACCGACTAACCATCTTGATATTACAACAATCTTCTGGCTGCAGAATTATCTTCATGATACAAAACGTTCAGTTCTTATGGTAACCCATGACCGCTGGTTTTTGGATGCAGTCTGTACAAACATTTATGAACTGGCACGTAACCACCTTAAACTTTACGTCGGCAACTACAGTCAGTATCTTGAAAAGAAAGAAACCGAAGCCGAGATTGAAGCAAACACCGAGCGCCGTATAGAGTCTGTTTTACGTTTTGAGCGCGAGTGGCTGCTGCGAGGTCCCTGCGCCCGCGGTACAAAAATCAAGGCCCGCATTCAGCGTGACCAGCAGCTTATAAACCGCGAAAAGTTCCAGGCCGACAAGGGCTTTACCTTTGAGGTTAAAGGAAAGCGGCTTGGCGGTAAGGTACTGGAGTTACATGGAATTTCTAAAAACTTTCCAAAAGGATATGTTAGTGCAACAGGAGGGGAAGGCCTTCCCCTCGCTCCAGAACCGGTAGTTTCGACAAGCTCAACCACCGGTTCTTCCGCTACCCCTTCTAACGGGGGAGGCCCCCGTAACGCCCCCGCTTATGTCCCGGTTATTTCCAATTTTTCCTACGTCTTTACAAAGGGACAGAAAATCGGAATCTTTGGCGATAACGGAAGCGGCAAATCTACCTTCCTCAACATAATCACAGGCCAGCTGGCTCCGGATAGCGGCACTGTAGTCGTGGGTGAAAACACAAAGTTCGGCTACTACACGCAGAACCCGGTATTCAAAGATACAAGCCTCACCGTCCTGGAATACATTAAAGAAAGTGCCGAGCACATGACTCTCAACAATGGCAAGAAAGAAGTAAGTGCCACAAAGTTCCTCGAAGAGTTCGGCTTTGAAGGAAAGATTCAGCACTCACCTGTCAGCAGTCTGAGCGGCGGTGAACGCAAGAGACTTTACCTTGTGAGACTCCTGCTCGAGAATCCAAACTTTCTGGTACTAGACGAGCCTACAAACGACTTTGATATTTTTACGATGAATATTCTCGAGCAGTTCCTGGAAGGGTATGAGGGCTGTCTTCTGCTTGTGAGCCACGACCGCTACTTTATGGACAAAACTGTGGACAGCCTTTTTATTATGGAAGAAGATGGAAACATAAGCGGCTTTGTAGGCAAGTGCTCGGAGTATATTGAATACCGCGAAGAACTCAAGAAAAACGTACAGGTAAAATCCGGAAGTACGGTGGTTGAGTGCCCGCGAAGCGGGTGTATCGAAACCACCGCATCAAACGACAAAGCCCAGAGTTCTGCGATGGTTTCGATACAGCCTTCGGCTTACTCAACTACCGGATCCACCGGAACTCCACCGCAAAAGAAAAAACTCTCCTTCAAAGAGCAGAAGGAGTTTGAACAATTAAACGAAGAAATCCCGGCACTGGAAGCTGAGCAGAAAGCGCTTGAAGAAAAAATGTCTTCCAGCAACTTCGACGAAGTTCGAGCAGCCGGCGACCGTTACAAAGAAATCGACGCCCTGCTGGCAGAAAAATATCCCCGCTGGGAAGAACTTGCAGAACGGGCATAACATAGCTCCCGAAACAAGTTCGGGATGACAACACTCAGCGTCATGCAGAACTTGTTTCAGCATCTCCTAGCACTCAGCAGCAGCGGCTTTTACGTCATCCAAAGTAAACTCCGAACGGCCTTCCTGGCCGGCACGTAAGGCGGCACCGTTGAGAACGCTTTCGATTTTAGCGCAGGAATAACCGTTGAAAAGTTTTGCCAGAACTTGAGCAGTGCACTCCGCCGCCGGCTTCTTTCCTCTTGTATACATTTCAACAAGTTTTTCGCGTGCAGCCTCATCCGGATAAGGCACGGTGAGCTTAGCATCAAAACGGCCTGGTCTTATAAGTGCCGGATCCAAGGCTTTTATCGAGTTAGTTGCAGCTATCACAAGTACACCCTTCGAAGCTTCAAAGCCATCAAGCTCATTCAAAAGCGCAGTAACAATACGGGTATTTTCTGTTTCAAGGGCAGAACCGTTATAATTTCTGATTGTACCAATTCCATCAAATTCATCAATAAAAACAATGCAGGGAGCTCGGCGTCTTGCCTTCTTAAAAAGCAGCTTTACCTTTAACGGACCAATTGCCATAAACATACTTTCAAAATCAGTTGCCTTGGCAGGTATAAAGTTTACTTTCGCCTCTCCGGCCAAAGCCTTTGCAAAAAGTGTTTTTCCGTTTCCAGGCTCACCTTCAAGCAAAATACCCTTTGGCATACGAATTCCTCTTTTTGCATAGGCAGAAGGATTTTTCATAATCTCCATCACCTGGGTCATATCACGTTTGAGTTTTTCCATGCCGACCACATCATCAAACCTTACGCCTGTTTTATGTACAACCTTAAAAGTGTTAGGGCTTACAAACTTTCTGAAGACAATAAAAATCACTCCAAAGAAAAACAAATAGAAAAAAGCATCAAAAATCAAAGATATGATTTCAGCATCATCCTTTGCTACAGTTACATCAATTGCCCTCTTCATCAATTCTTCCTGAAGCAGGGGCGAATTTGGGTTCTGTGTCTTAAACTTTGCGGGGCAGGATTTTGTTGAAAAATGAATTACATCCCCATCAAACTTTACCGAAACGACATCACCTGCTTCAACACACTGCATAAAATCAACATAAGAAACTTTTTCTTCCTGTCTGTCAAAAGAATCCCAGGCAAAATAAGCGGCACTACACACCAGAGCCACAATCACAATTACAAAAAATCGAACATTTATTTTCTTCATACTAAAAATATATAAATTACAGCAAAAAAAATAAAGTAATTCCCACCGAAAGAGGTTAAAACATGCTATACTATAAAAGGAGACTTTTGATGAAAAACGTTTACACTTCCTGGGATTTAACTCTTCTTGCAGATAAATTAATTGAAAAAATCAATGAGAGCTGGAAAAACCCTTTCTGCTCTCCTGCCGTTGTTTTTACCGACCCGAAAACTGAACAGTGGTTCAAGCTTCTCTGGCTCAAAAACAAGGCTTCGGGCAATTCAATTTTGATGAACCTCAAAACTCTTAGAATCCAGCAGTTTCTTTTTGACCTTGTAGCACTAACGGATTCTGAAAAACTTTCGGTAGAGCTCTTACGTGATGTTATCATTTCAAAGCTCACAGAAAAAAACTCTGACGGAAAATATTATTTTGAAACTCTCGGAGCGCCGGAAGTCGAAGTTTATCTTACAAGCCAGGCCTCAGACTCAAAAATCAATGCAAATCATCTTTATGATTTTTCAGAAACAATTGCCAGTCTTTTCATGGATTATGAAGATACCAGACCAGATTCACTAAATGTACTTCTTGAAAAATCTCTCTGGCAGAAAAAGCTTTATAATGATGTAATTGGTAAAGATGGAATCCAAAAAAATGGCACTAAATATCTTACACTTTTTCAGCTTGCTGAGCTGAACAAAAAAGAAAATTCCGGTTCCCTTGTTTTTAACTGGTCATCAGATTATCCAGTTTTTATTTTTGGATTTTCAGGGCTCGGCCAGATTTATAGAAATATTCTGAATGAGTTTTCTAAGGAACATAATCTTGAAGTTTTCATTCAAGCTTTAGATAATGAAGAAAAGGCAGAAAACCAGTTGCTTGAAAAATGGTCAAAGTTTGGCAATGAACATCTTTCTCTCTGGACAAAAGATACTCCGTCTCACAATCTGAGCAGCCCCGTCTCATACTCAAAAACTGACACACTTCTCCACCGCATCCAAAAAACAATTGCAGAAAACTCACATATAGAAAAAGAGTCTTTTTCAGAAAAAGACAATTCTCTTTCACTTACAGCTGCCCCTACCCGCCTTCGCGAAATTGAAGCTCTGCATTCAAAAATATGTTCTCTTCTGGCCCAGGATAAGAGGGCGCAGCTTGGTGATATTCTCGTTGTCGCACCCCAGATTCAGGATTATAAAACAGCAATCGAACAGGTTTTTGATCAGACAGACCAGTTTGCAGCAGATTCAGCCTTCCCATATCTTCCATATACAATTGCAGATTTTTCAGGAGAACGTTCTCTGACAGCAGAAGCTCTTAACATACTTTTTGGAATCCTAAAAAAAGGCTACTTAAGTCGTTCTGACTTTTTTGCTTTGCTGCATAATTATCTTGTTCAGACAGTACGCAATATTTCAGACGAAGAAATTTCTAATTGGGCCGACTGGGCTTCAAACTTGAATATATACCGCGATCGAAAAAATCATGAAGACTGGCAGAAAGCAAAAGCAAGATTACTACTCGCCCGTCTCACTTCAGACCTCACAGAAACTAACGAACGTCAGTTATTGCCATACGAATCTATGTCAACGACAGACAGTGATTCACTGTATAAATTTATTCAGGTAATTGATGAGCTTGAAGAATGGGCTTCATATTCAGTCAAAGAAAAATTATGCATAAATGACATAAACCGCCTTGAGGAGCTTCTTAAAAACTGGCTTCTTCTTAATGACAATATACCAGAAGGTCTTTACAATGAAAGTCTTGTCTTCCAGAATGTCGTAGAAGAAATTGAACGACAGCGACTCACAGCAGCCTCAGACATTTTTACAGACTGCTTTGCGAATGGCCTCTTTGACCGTTCAGCTGCCGTCACCCTTCACAGCGCTAATATTCTGACCAAAGGAATTACTTTTGCAAATTTTGAATCCAACCGAATTCTTTCTGCAAAATATATCTTCTTTATTGGTCTTGATTCAAAAAATTTTCCCGGACTTGATTCCGATAATGAACTTGATCTTCGCAAAAAAACAGACCGACAGACTGGTGACGAATCAATTCCTCTAAAAAATAAAAATGCCTTTCTGTGCCAGTTTATGGCAGCCCGTGAAGGAATCTTTTTCAGTTATGTAAATAAAAACCTTCAGAAAGACGAAGACTTTTTTATGTCTTCTGTTCTTAAAGATTTATTTGAAACTATTTATTCATTCAATAAAAAATTAAAAAAGCAGCCTTATGAAAAACAAATAAATATTGATGAAGACCGTTTATGGAGTGAACTCTATACCCAGAAAGAATTCCGTAACAAAAAAAACTTTATCAAACTTCAGGAAAGTGATAACGAAAGCGAAAACACAGAAAGCAGCCGGCAATCACAGAGCACAAAACTTTCCCAAGATTCTACATCTACAACACAGAAAGTTTCAGCTCTTCCAGACCGCATAACCATAGGCCAGATGAAGTCATATCTTCAGGAGCCTTTCATTTATATGGTTAATCAAACCCTGAACAGTAATTATGATGATGAAGAAAAAGAGCAGTTTGAATTTGAACCTCTTTCCTTAAATGCAAAATTAAGTTCGCTCATCAGAAAGGCATATATTCAATCCACTCTAAATAATGAAAATACAGTTACAAAAGAAAGTATTTCCTTTGACCTGGATATTCAGAATGTCCTCCCCGATGATTTCTTCGGTGAAAAATCAACAGAGAAAGTTCTGGAAGACAGTAAAACTATTCTGAAAAAAATCAAAGAAAAGTGCATCTTTATTAACAATCTGGTTTTCAATGAAAACAAAATGCTTCTTATAAAACAAGAAGCAGGCATAACTCCAAAAGACTGGTTTGTTTCCGGAGAGCTTGCCTGGTATAACAAAGATTTTTCCGAACTGAAAATTCTTAATACACTGGAGCTTTCAAATTCTGAAAATGTTTTAACAGGGTATATATCTTCTCTTATTCTTCTTGCTTCACAACCGGAAAGCGACACAAGTCTATACTCCATAATTTTGAATGCCGTTGTTCTACAAGATGGCCTTGCAAACATCAAGTCTCAGCATTACATGACAACTCCAGCTTTAGCACGTACAAATCTGAATAAAATCTACAGAGCAATGTTCATTTCTAAATTCGAAAAAAGTGCTCCGGCAAAACTTGTTATGGATGACTTCAAAAATAATCTTGAAGACCAGCTTTCATTCCAGGATTTCAAGAAGAAACTTTTAAACGCTTACGGAAAAGGTGAATGGCAGTATTTTTCGAAACGAAAACTTTTTGATTTAGACAAAGATATCGGCTACACCTACGAGGGCTTTCCACAGGAGTGGCTGGCTTCAAAGGCTCATCAGGCCGAACTGATTCAATACATAGCGCAGAGTGTAAAAAAGTCTGACAACAAGGGAGAATAATATGGCACTTAAAGAATTTGTTTTAGATAATTATTCTAACATCAAAGAATCTATGTATATTCAGGCTTCTGCAGGAACCGGTAAAACATTTAACATAACAGGCATTGTAAAAAAACTTATTGATGAAAAAATCAAGCTCGAAGAAATTCTTGTTGTAACCTACACAGAAAAAGCCGCGGGAGAATTACGGGACCGAATAAGAGCAAAATGCCCGAACGAAGATGTGGACAATGCTTCAATTTTTACAATTCATTCCTTCTGCCAGAAAACTCTCAGCGAATTTTCATTTACTGCAAATCAATGTGCAAAACTTTCGCTTGTAAGTGATGATGCAATTGATGATTTTATTGACCGCTGGATTCGAGATGTTCTGAAAAACAATTCAGATTTTAAACAGCTTTTTATTGATGCAGATAAACAGTCAACTTTTACAAATAATCTTAAGCGTGACTTTAAACAAGCGCTTTCAAATTATTATCTTGATTCTCACAAGAATGAAGTTGAAAACATTGTAAAACTTGATCAGGAAAATTTCCTTTTATATGGAGACTCAGCTCTGACTTTTGATACTTTCGAGCAGATTACAAATCCACACAGAATTGAAGATCTTTTTATTATTGAAGGTTTTGAAGAAGCCTGGACCGAGCTTAACGAAAAGCTTTATGCGAAAAAGGCTGAAGAATTAAAAAACTCGATTTTGACATTCATCAGTGAAGAAGGCACATACAATTTCAATGGCAACAGCATTCAACTAAGATGGATTGGTAAAGAAATCAAAGAAGTTTTTCTTTATTTTAGAGAGCTGAAAAAGACATACTCTAATCTTCTTAAAAAGAAGGCTGACCTTCCTGTCACGAAATTTTATAATTCTCAAATCAAAACTCTCTACCGCGCCTGGCAAGCGGAAAAAGAAAAAAATAAAATGCAAAGCTATGATGATATGCTGCGAAGTGTACGCGAAGCAGTCTGCCATCCAGATTCAATGCTCAAAAAGCAGCTGCAAAAGAAATACAGATACGTAATCATCGATGAGTTTCAAGACACCAATCAGAAGCAGTGGGATATTTTCAAAACAGTTTTTATGGAAGATCCGAATCATGTAATTATCGTTGTCGGAGACCCAAAACAGTCCATTTATTCCTTCCAGGGAGCAGACGTAAATGTTTACGAAAATGCCATTAAAGAAATTGCCAGAAATGGTGGCGGCCAGTATTCCCTTGCCACAAATCATCGTTCGACAGACTCAATGGTAGAAGACTGCAATATCTTATTTCAGACTAAAACTGGCTCTACTCCTTTTTTCAGCCGAAGTTCTGCCATTAATTTTACAGACTCGAATCCGTCTCACAAAAAGGCAGCTGCAACATATTGCGAAAAAATCACAAAACCTGTATGGATAGCAGGAAGCTCCAATCAAAAAACGACAGAAAAGAGTTTTGCAAAAATAGCAGTTCAGCAGATTCTTGACTGCTGTTCTTTTGAAAATGGAAAAACAAAACTTCAGGTTTTTGATAAAGATAAAGAAGATGATGAAGGATACTGCCGTGAACTCCGCAATGTCAGTTTCCACGACTTTGCAATTCTAGTCCGTTCCTCTTCTGAATATACAGAAATTGAAAGAGCCTTAAAAAAAGCCGGCATTCCATCTCTTCGCTATAAAGATGCAAATCTTTTTTCAGGAAAGGAATGTACTCAGTGGATTTCTCTTTTTAACGCAATTACAGCAAAAGATTTTACAGGCAAAAAAAGAGCTGTTTTAAGCGAAGCACTTTTTACTGATTTTTTCTGTATACCTCTTGATAATGTTGAAAGCGAAATATTTGATAATCCGACATGTCAGCAAAGGCAGATTATAATTCAATGGCAGGAGCTTGCAAGACAGAGAAAATGGGCAAAGCTTCTTGAAAATATTTTTGAAGTCACAAATATAGAAAACCGTCTTTCCGATTTAGGACAGATGCATTCACTTTCAAAAATCCGCCAGATTGGAAATTATTCTGTTGATTATCTTTATAAAACAGACTCTTCTCTTGAAGACCTCAGCAAACATCTTCTTCGTCTTTCTACCTCATCCGACACTTCAATAGACGAAGGTGACATTGTTGAAAAAGGGACCGACTTTGACTGTGTTCAGCTTATGACAATTCACGCCTCAAAAGGTCTTGAATTCCCTGTCGTTATTGTACCTGCAGGTTTACGAGCAAGAAATGAAAGAGGAGCACAAGCCTGGATTTATCATGATGAAAACAAAAATGCAAAACTAAGCTTCAGTGATTATGGTAAAAAGAAATACCAGAAGGAAGAAGACTTTGAAAGAGAAAGACTTTTCTATGTTGCTTATACCCGTGCCTCTTCAATCCTGATACTTCCGCTTTATGATAAATGGGAACATGAAGATGATAAAACTGAAGAAGGTATTTATGATTTCTTAAATGATAACATTACAACTCTTTCTGAAATAAAAGATAAAAAAGGAAATCTTCTTACAAGAATGATTTCAGAAAACAGCAAAAGTTTTGACGAATTGAAAACAGAAACACTTGCAATACTTCAGGAATTTAAAAAAATTAAAGATGAAAAATCTGCAAGTCATATCTTAGAAAATGACATCACTGAAGAAGAACAACTAGCTCTAACAAAAGAATTATCTTCAAAAGTTCCTTCTCTTTCGATTCAAAAACATTCCTACTCTTCTCTTTCGCACAAAAAAGCGGCTTCAGAAGAAATGACAGAAAACGGCGGGCGCATTGATAAAGATGGATCAGACGCTCAAAAGCTTTCACTTGCAAAATTTGATATGGCAGAAAATCCAGTTTTATATTCAGCAGTTCCGAACTCAGATTCTGTCTGTCCTCCAGCCGTAACTGCTCCATATAATTATCCTAAGGGAACCAAACTTGGTATCGCCCTGCATGAAGTTTTTGAAAAAGCTGATTTTGGAGTTAGTAAAAATGATGAAGAACTGGGCCGGCTCATAAAAACCTGCTTCGAAAAACAAACCTTAACTATTTCCGACAAGGATCCAGATGGCTGGCTGGCCTATACCTCTACAATTTTATGGAACACACTAAACGCAAAGTTACCGGAAATTACCGGCGGTACACAAACAGGCAATTATTTCAAACTCAGCGAAATTGCTGCCTGCGACAAAATCAGTGAAGCTGAGTTTAATATGAATACCAGTGTTACAGCAGGTGCAAACAAAACCGCAAGTGCAGGTGCAGCTGCAGGCGCAGCCACGGCCGGCTTGGAGAACTCGGTCCTGGCTCAATCCGTTCTCCTCAAAAATTACTGCAACGGTTTTATCGATCTTGTATTTAAGCGCAATATTAACGGTAATGACGTCTACTCCGTTCTCGACTGGAAAAGCGACAGCTTTGAAGCCAGTCAATATTCCGATGGTGAATTACTTAAAAAACACACAGATGACCGCTATTCAATACAGCGTGTTCTATACTCCTACAGTCTCATAAAATGGTTAGCGTCTTTCTACAAAGATGAATCAGAAACCCAGATTTTTGAAAACCACTTCGGAGGTATTTATTATGTATACGTACGAGGCTGCCATGCAGACACCTGCAGTGGAATCTACGCCCGTACCTGGAAGAACTGGCAGGAATTAGAAAACACATTTAAGCAGATTTTAAAAGATTTACGAATAGCAGATTAAGGAAAGAAACAATGAAAGAAACAGAAAAAAACGAACTTAAAAAATTTTTCAATAAACTCTCTGACATGCACTGTATAGATCAGGTATGGGAAAAGGTTCTCGAACTTCTCATTCAGCTGGAGCCTGCTGCAAGTTTTGAAGCTCTCTCTATTTTCTGTATTTATTTTTCCCTGCTCGATGAAGGCAACATCTGTATTCCACTGACTCAGGTAAAACTGATCGACAAATGGCAGAAAAAATGGGAAGGTCTTCTTTTACAGGCAAAACGCCTGGATCAAAAAGAAAATGATTTCAAATATTTTACTGAAATTATCAATAAAGGTCTTCCACAGATTTCTCCAGAAAAACTTCCAAACCTTATTGCAAAGTCTGATTTTTCAAAACCCTTTACCATTGATGAACTCTGGCTCTTTGCTGCAAAATACTTCAAAGCAAAAATCAACATTGAAAAACGAATCAAACTGATAATGAAGCACAACACAATTCCTCCATTAGAAGAAGAAAAGGCAGCCATCCGTGAATACTTTAAAAAACTTACAGGTTCAAAAACTCAAGCACAAATGATTCTAAAAGATGAACAGATAGATGCACTTTTGCGTGGAATTAATGACAATCTGATAATCACAGGCGGGCCAGGCACAGGAAAAACTACTGTTGTCTGTTATCTTTTGTGGAATCTCTTTCTCACCAGGAATGTTATGGATTATTCTCTTTTCCTTGCAGCACCAAGTGGAAAAGCCGCAGATCGCATGAAAGAAAGTATTTCGGAAACACTCTCCCGTCTGAATTTGAATGCAATTCCTGCGGGGCCACAGCGCGACGCAGCTCGTACAGTTTTCGAAAAGCTAAATAGCGCACAGTCGTCAACAATACACCGTCTTCTGAGTTTTAATCCTTCTACAAACGGCTTCCGCTATAATGCAGAAAATCAATTTGATAAAAAATCAATTTTTGTAATTGATGAAGCCAGCATGATTGACATCACGCTCTTCAGTTCCCTTCTCGAAGCAATTCCGGAAGGAGCAAGAGTTTTCATACTTGGAGACAAAGATCAGCTGCCTTCTGTTCAGGCGGGTGCAGTTCTTGGTGAACTCCTTGCTAAAAAAACAGGCAGTGTAGCTGAGCTAAAACAGTCCAGCCGCTTCAATGATAATTCAGACATTGGCCGCCTCAAAAATGCAATGCAGGTAGACGAGCCGCTTAATGAAAAACTCGCTTTCCTGACCAGCTGGCCAGATTGGAAAAACAATCATAGCTTTGGAACAATTCCACAAGGCCAGTTCCCTGTAACAAGTTTTATCCCGGCACGAACTTCCAAAGAAAAGGAATCCCAATTTAAAGATATGATAGAAGTATGGTCACAAACCTTTTATAATGATCTTGTAAAAAAAGCTCAAGAAGTATCAGTAACCTTAGAAACTGCAAAGCTTGATGAACTATGGAAAGCTGCAAATAAAGCCCGTATTCTCTGTGCAGAACGCAATGGCTTTCAGGGCGTAGAAAACATAAACAATCAGATTTGCAGCAGCATACTTAAATCAGAAAATCTTAATACCAGTGATGACTATTTCACCGGTCAGCTTCTCATGCTCACAAAAAATCAGTCAATTTTCTGTTTATACAATGGAGATTCGGGAATCGTTATAGAAAGAAACAATTTAAAATATCTTATGGTAAAAAAAGAAATACATACAGAAGAGGGGCAGCAGAGTACAGTCCAGCAGGGAATCTTTCAGCAAGGCTCTTATATTTTCTACCCTCTTCACCTGCTTCCAAAAGAATCAATTGAAACTGCATACGCAATCACAATTCACAAATCTCAAGGCTCAGGTTATAAATCGATTCTGATATTCCTGCCCGATCAGAAAGGTCATCCGCTTTTAAACAGACAGATTGCCTACACCGCAATAACAAGAACTGAAGGCTCAACCTATATTGTTGCAGATTATGAAACTCTTGAGTGTGCCCGTCAGACAATTATCAAACGCGACACTCAGATTATTTTATAACACCTATCAATGAGAGGAACCTCAGGTCCATCAGACAATCATTACATCTGTTACATTAGGAATGACACGTCTCTTTAAAATCACTATAATCATAACACTATGTTTAAACCTGAACTTCTTAATTCAATTAAGACTTACAATTCAAAAACCTTTGTAAGCGATCTTATTGCCGGCGTTATCGTCGGAATCGTTGCACTTCCACTTGCCATTGCCTTTGCTATTGCATCGGGTGTAAACCCGGCAGCCGGCCTTTTTACGGCAATTATTGCAGGCTTTTGTATTTCTGCCTTTGGTGGAAGCCGTGTTCAGATTGGAGGACCTACAGGTGCCTTTGCAGTAATCGTTTACGGCGTTGTTGCCCAGTACGGGCTCTCTGGACTTGCCACAGCAACAGTAATGGCCGGAATCATTTTGATTCTTCTCGGTGCCTTTAAGATGGGCGGCCTTGTTAAGTTCATTCCTTATACTATTGTTACAGGCTTTACTGCAGGTATTGCAGTAACAATCGCCGCCGGCCAGCTTGGAGACTTCTTCGGCCTTCGTCCTGATTTTTCAACACCAATGATGGTACTCGGCGAAGAGTATTCAAAAATGCCTGGTGACTTCCTTCCAAAAATAATCGTATACATCCGCTCAGCTGCAAGCTTCAACCTTTACTCAACAATCATGGCAGCAGTTTGTCTCGCCTTCATTTTCATCTGGTCTAAGTTTATTAAAAAGATTCCTGGAAGCTTTGTTGTAATCATTCTTGCTACAGCAGTAAGTATCATTCTCGAAAAAACAACAGGTCTTCGCACTGATACAATCGGAACTTTTGCAGACGGCTCACAGCACTTTGTTATTCCAAACACACTTCCTATGCCAACACTTCCTGCTCTCAGCCTTAAGACAATTACAACCCTTTTCCCTACAGCAATTTCTATTGCAGTACTCGCCGCAATAGAGTCGCTGCTCTCTGCTGTAGTTGCTGACGGTATGATTGGTACAAAGCATGATTCAAACACAGAACTTATCGCACAGGGAATTGCAAACATTGCAAGCCCTCTCTTTGGAGGCATTCCAGCAACAGGAGCAATTGCCCGTACAGCTACAAATATTAAAAACGGTGGACGCACACCAATCGCTGGAATCATCCACGCAATCACACTGCTCATCATCCTCCTCTTTGCAGGAAAATACGCAGCCTACATTCCAATGGCAGCTCTTGCCGCAGTACTTATCAACGTTGCCTGGAACATGGCAGGCTTCCCTGCAATCCGCTCTCTGCTCAAAGGTCAGAAGTCAGACATTGCAGTTTTCGCAGTTACTTTCATCATCACAGTTTTCATCGACCTCACAGTTGCTATCGAAGTAGGTCTCGGCTTTGCAGCCTTCTTCTTCATCAAAAAGATGATTGACCTTTCTGAAGTTCAGAATCAGAGGGAAACTCTTACCGGCGGTATCAAAAAGGATCAGCCTTCAGAAAACCTCGATATTCCTGCAAACACCTTTGTTTACGAAATTGAAGGGCCTCTATTCTTTGGAACAGTACGCAAGTTTGAGCTTGCAACAGAACGAGCTCAGTCAGACTGCAAGTATCTTGTACTCCGCATGAGAAACACAATCTACCTCGATGCCGGCGGAATCAAAGCGCTGGAACAGTGTAAGGCTGCCTGCGACCGCAAGGGAATCACAATCGTAATCAGCGGTATTCACACACAGCCGTATCTCCTGCTGGAAAAGACAGGCATGGCAGATACTCTTGGACGTGAGAATATTTTTGACAATATTACCGATGCATTGAATAGATGTAGAAAATAAGGACATTTTTTAGGATTCCGTGTCCTTAAAAATCTGTTTGGCGGAGCAGGCACGGGGTACAAACTGCCTCTTGAGCTTTTTGGCGCTTAGCCATGAAAAGAATCCGAGGATTTTCGCTTGCGAAAACCGCAGGATCTTACACAAAAAAGGGAAAGCGAGCATGTTTGTATCCCAGTGACAGCGGGAGCCAAGCAGATTTTTTTTGCAATCATTTTATAAAATGTCCTTATTATCTACCTTGCACGCGTACCGCATTTCGTCTAAAATATTCTCATGGCAAATAAAGATAATAAAAACGAATTTAATGATAAAACAGTATACATCCTGGACAGCTATGGATTAATTTTCCGCTGTTATTTTGCTTTCATAAGTCGCCCGCTTACAAACCAGCGTGGTGAAAATGTTTCTGCCCTCTTCGGCTTTTTCCGAAACTTCCATTATATTCTTCAGCATTATAAACCCGGCTGCATCGTAGCCGCTATGGATAGTAAAACAAAAACCTTCCGCCACGAAATGTACGACCTCTACAAGGCAAACCGACCTAAAACTCCGGAAGACCTTCATGCCCAGGTGCCTTGGATCTGTGAGGTCCTGGAAGCCTTAGGCATCCCCGTTCTTCAGTGCGACGGCTACGAAGCAGACGACATAATCGCAACCGTTTCCCGCAAATGCCGCGAGTCAGGCCGTACCTGCCGCATTCTCAGCGGTGACAAAGACCTCATGCAGCTGGTAGACGAATCAACTCAAATCTTAAAGCCTGTAACAGGCGGCGAAACCTGGAAGGTAACCGGAATCGAAGGCGTAGAAGCTGAATGGGGGGTTAAGCCTCCTCAGCTGCTCGACCTTCTTTCCCTCTACGGCGACTCTGCCGACAATATTCCGGGTGTTCGCGGTGTTGGTGTAAAAACCGCCGCAAAACTCCTGAACGATTACGGCACCCTCGAAGGCATTTACGAGCATCTTGGAGATCTTAAAGGCGCTGTTCTCACAAAACTCACAGAAGGCCGCGAAAATGCCTTTTTCAGCCAGAAGCTTGTCCGCCTTTGCGATACCGTTCCATGTACAGACATCGACGACGCAATCAATAAAACCGGCATGACCTGTAATTTTCAGGCCGCAGCCGACCTCCTTATGAAGTTCGGCGTTCCAAGCGTTGCAAAGCAGTATGCCAGCCTTGGAGTTGAAAATGGACAATCTGGTATAGGAGGGGGAAGTCTCCCCCTGTCTTCAGCCGCTGACGCGTCTTCCGCCACCCCTTCACCTAAGGGGGACACCCCCTTAAAAACCCCCGAAGACCTCTCCGAGGCGCCTCTTACACTAACTCAAAACGACACTTCAAACTACCGTGCCCTCACAACTCTGCCAGAACTCACAAGCTACATCGACTCCGCTCTCAAAGCTCCTCTCGTAGCCTACGACAGCGAAACCGACGGTCTGGACACAATCAGCGCAAACATACTTGGTTTCTCCCTCTGTTACGAAGCAGGCAAAGCCGTATATATCCCAATCGCCCGCCAGTCGGACGACCTTTTTGCAGACAGCACCGGCATCCCGCTTAAAGATGCTCTCACACAGCTTCTCCGCCTTTTCCAGGCAAAAAGCGTAACCGTTGCAATGCACAACGCAAAGTTCGACCTCAAAGTTCTTGCAACAAACATCAAAAAAGCAGGCTTCAAAAATGCCGAACTTACAGAGAAAATCTTAGAATCTTCTATTTACGATACAATGATTTACGCCTGGCTTCAAAATCCGGAGCGAACAGGCAAAAACAGCTACTCACTCGAGTCTCTGGGCGAACAGATTCTCGGCCTGAAAGGTATTGAATTTAGCGACATCGTTGAAAAAGGCCAGACCTTTGCAGATGTCCCGCTCGAAAAAGCTGCCCCATACGGCGCCGAAGACGCAGATTTTACACTTAAACTGGCTCAGGCCCAGCAAAAAGGTGGTTTCGACCCTTCGACTAAGCTCAGGGACCGTACGGCTTCGCCTACTCAACCACCGGTGTTCGAGTGCAACAACAGCAGTGTATCGCCGGTGGTCGAGTGCCGCGACAGCGGTGTATTGCCGGTGGTCGAGTGCCGCAATAGCGGTGTATCGCCGGTGGTCGAGTGCCGCAATAGCGGTGTATCGCCGGTGGTCGAGTGCCGCAAT
>JAEDCY010000018.1 GCA_016293915.1 Treponema sp.
GCAGGTCCAACAGGTCCTTGTGGTCCTGATACAGAAATTTTCTACTGGGTTGGCGAAGGTCTTCCTCCTGTAGGTTCTAACAAGGGTACAGACTCTGCTAACTGGATGGAAATCTGGAACAACGTATTCATGCAGTATAACCGCGTTGACGAAAAAACACTTCTCCCGTTGGAAAAGAAGAACGTTGATACAGGTATGGGACTTGAGCGTACAAACTGTATCCTTCAGGGAAAAACTTCAGTTTACCTTACAGAGGTTTTCCAGCCAATCATTAAGACAATTGAAAATCTTTCAGGCTATAAATATGGTACAGACGAAGAAAAAGATAAGTCAGTTCGTATTATCGCTGATCACACTCGTTCTTCTGTATTCATCCTTGGCGACCAGAGAGGCGTTACTCCAGACCGCGTAGGTGCAGGTTACGTTCTCCGCCGTCTTATCCGCCGTGCAGTTCGCCACGGAATGAAGCTTGGAATCGAAAAAGACTTTATGTCTGAGGTTGCGGCTACTGTAATCGAAAACTTCAAGGGGCCTTACCCAGAGCTCGAAGCTAACCGCGAAAAGGTTTATAAAGAGCTTACAGCAGAGGAAGCAAAGTTCCGCCAGACTCTCAAGAAGGGCGAAGCAGAATTCCAGAAGCTTCTTCCAAACTTAATGAAGAATCCTAAAAAGATTATCAGCGGTAAAGTTGCTTATAATCTTTATGAAACATACGGCTATCCTCTTGAGCTTACTCAGGAGCTTGGTGCTGAAAACGGCTTTACAGTAGACGTTGAAGGCTTTAAGGAAGCTGAACGCAAGCATCAGGAAGCTTCAAAAACTGTAGATGCAGGTGCCGCTAAGGGCGGTCTTGCTGAACAGTCAGAAATCACAACAAAATATCACACTGCAACACACCTATTGCAGCAGGCTCTGATAAACGTTCTTGGCGACCAGGTTGCTCAGAAAGGTTCAAATATCAATAACGAGCGTATGCGCTTTGACTTCACTTTCGAACGTCCTATGACTAAGGAAGAAATTCAGAAGGTAGAAGACATAGTAAACGAAAAAATCAAGGAAGACTTGCCGGTTACTATGGAAGTTATGCCGCTTGACGCTGCAAAAGCTGCCGGTGCCCGCGCTCTCTTTACCAACAAGTATGGCGAAGACGTTAAGGTTTACACAGTCGGCCGCGACGTACACAATGACTGGTTCAGTAAGGAAGTTTGTGGTGGACCTCACGTTCAGCATACAGCTCAGATTGGTAACTTCAAGATTCAGAAGGAACAGTCTAGCTCAGCTGGTGTTCGCCGTATCCGTGCGGTAATCAGCGGTGGTCTTCCACTGGATAAATAGAGATGCGAGTCCTGAACCTTCGCAGCACAGCTGCTCGGAGACTCGCTAAAAATAGTCCACTGGACTATTTTTGCCCTGCTTCGCAGCGCCGCTCACTATGTTTCAGGATCCTGTAACATATAACACGATTCTTTGTTATATATATACGGACAGAAAAAAACGAAAACTTATTATTTAAGGATTATAAAATGAAAAAGATTATTGCAGTTCTTTCACTTTTAATGCTCACAAGTTTTGCTGTTTTTGCACAGGCTGACCTTCAGGTTATTGCTGTTGTAAAAATCAATAAAAATGAGTCAATTACATTAAAACAATTAAAAACTCTCTGTGTTGGATATACAAAACAGCTTGGAAGAACTCTCAAGGTTGAGGAGAAAAAACAGGTTCTTGATGGACTTATTGAAGAAAAACTTATTGTTCAGTCAGCTATAAAAGCTGGAATCAGTATTCCTGACAGTTATGTAGATCAGGCTTTTATGCAGAATGTAAGCCAGTCATTTGGCGTGAACGTAACAGAGAAGGAACTTGAAGAATATCTCCGCAAAACTCAGAATAAGTCTGTAGAAGATGTTCTTATTGAAACTACAGGAATGGGAAAGGCTGAATATAAGTCTTATCTTAAGAATCAGATTCTTAAACAGCAGTATCTTGTTCAGCAGAATCAGAAAAAAATTCAGGAAATTGCTGCTACTGATGAAGAAATCAGAATGGCTTATGAAAGCAATAAGTCTTCTTTTGTTCTCCCAGATCAGATGAAAATCTTCCTTGTTATTGTTCCAAAAGGAGATAATCCGGATTCTGCAAAATTAAAGATAGGTGATCTTTTTAATAAATATAGAGATAAAAAACTCACAGCAGAACAGATTACAGTACAGTCACAGAATGAAGGTTCTGGTTATAATGCAGGTCAAATGCTTCTTCCAAAAACAGAAAATTCTTCTACAGGGCTGAGCCTTTCTTATAAAGAATGGTCTAATTGTTTTGATCAGGGTGAAGGCTTTGTTCATGATGTTTATGAAACTGCTAATGATTTCCGGTTCCTGGCTGTAATGAAAAAATATGATGCTAAGATGCTCAGTATAAGTGATGTAGTTCAGCCAGAAACAACTGTAACTGTATATGATTATATCCGTTCAAATCTTACACAGCAGAAACAGCAGATTTATTTGAAGCAGCTTGAAGCAGAATTAGGAAAATCTCTTCACACAGCAGAAAATGTTGAAATGAAGAAATCAGGTGCTGCTTTGGATAAGCTTCTTGATTGGGAGAATAACTAAGTGTCCAGACGAAATGGTAGAGTAATTGCTTTTCAGGCATTGTATTCATGGGATGTAACCAAGTCGTCTCTGGATGATCTCCTGTCTTTTTCCTGGCTTCAGAAAGATGCGGAAATTGAGGCAGAGCCCCAGCAGTCTGCTGTTGAGCTTTCTGAAACTGCAAAGGAAGAACGAACTTTTGCTAGCCTGATAATTGCAGGAACAATCAGTCATATTGACGAGATTGATAAACTTATAGAAAATCATCTTTCTGCTTCCTGGAGTATGGATCGCATAAGTCGTGTTGCTCTTGCAATTTTGCGTACGAGCGTTTATGAGATTCTTTTCCAGAATGGTGCAGAGACAAAAATTGTCATTGATGAGGCTGTAAATATAGCCAAAGACTTTGATACTGATGATTCCTATAAATTTATTAATGCAGTGCTTGATAAAATAGGAAAAGATGAAGCCAAGAGAGCTTAAAAGTTTTTTTGCGACATTCCTTTTAGTTTCTTTGATTTTGTTCTGCTTTACCGCTTGTCGGATGAGGGCAGAACAAAACTCGTTAACAAGCCAATTTGATGTAATCGATGCCCTTATAATCCAGAATCAGATGCAGTCGGCATTGAAAGAACTAAAGAAAACAGAAAAGCGGGCTTATGATTCCTGGGCATATATTGGTATTTACAAAAGATATATAACTCTTGGCGAATCATTGCCTGCAGAAAAAATCCTTAAAAAAGCGCTTAAGAAAAATGGCTCAAATATGGAGCTGCTGGCAGTTTATTCGGCATTTTTGTTGAGGGAAGGCCGCCTCGGGGATGCGGGGAAGGTGGCGGAAAAATTGCGCGGAACTAAATATGCTTCGCTTTATTCCGAATACATTTTACGCCAGTCTGCTGAAAAAGCTGCTGCTTCTCAAGAAGGTGCATTGACTTTTTATATGCAGAAGGAATTCTACCAGATATTTCTGGATGCTTATGCAACTTCAAAAAATCCGATATGGGTTCGTAATTGCGCTGTATTCAATCTTATAAATGGTGACTATGGACTTGCTTCCGCTTTGTATCCGGCTGTTTTTCTTGATGCTGATGACGCCTTTTTCTGGGCAGAAGTTTGCTATGATGGTGGACAGTTCTATAATGCAATCGAAGCAATTGAGAAATCTCGAAAGCTTATGTCTGGTTATCAGAATCTTAGCAGCTTTAAGACTTCTTTAATCCAACAGGCAGCTCTGGAATCTGATGCCTACATGGCTGTTTCTGAGGTAGAAGCTGCCGAAGCTGCAAGACGAGCAATTGTATTAAATCTTGATGATATTAAAGTTCGTAAATCAGACGAAGCACTTCTTTCAAATATTGTTTTAAATAGTGCAATATGGGCTGAAAATCAGGGAATGGACGATCAGAGTGCAGATCTTCTTTTTTATGCTGTAAACCGCTGGCCTGATAATGTTCCTGCCCTTATTTTATACTCTGATTTTGCTTACCGTTCGAATCTTGAACGTGAAGAAGATAAGGAGATTGCAGCTCTTCGTAAAGCCGGTATTTTCACTCTCGAAATGGAGCGTTATGATAATCGCCGTAAAATTCCTATGAGTGATGCTCTTTATCGTATTGATGAAGCTGTAAAAAGAACAAATGATCCTTATCTTAATATTGCAAAACTTGATTTACGTTATAAGACTGATACTTCAATATCTGAAAAAGATAAGAACCGCGATTTGTGGAATATGCTTGAAAACAGTCTGAATGAAGAAGGTGTCTATAAAGGACTTCTGGTTCGGTATGCATTAAACTTTCTGCTTCGTACAAAACAGTATGATGATGCCTGGACTCTATTTTACGGCTATGTAACAGATCTTAGCAGTTATGATTCAAAGCGTGATTTCTGGGAGCAGTTTATAGAAAAAGCCCGTGGTTATGAGCTTTCAATCGTTGAGTTTGGAGCCTGGTTTGCTGCATATAATAAGCTTGCAGATGAGGCTCTTCGTCTTCATGAATACTGTGTATATGAAAGTGCAGGTTTTTTAGATGAAGGCTACCTTTCACAAATGACTTCTACTCCGGTTTGTTTGAACCTTGGAAGTATTTATTTTTCTCTTGGAAAGAAGGCTAAAGCTCTTGATTTGTATGGAAAAACTGCAGGGCGTGAAAGCAGCAACGCTAAACGTTCTGATATTTTTTATAGAATTGCCTGTATTTATGCTGGCGACGGGGATATAAAAAATGCCCTTCGTTCTGCAGAATACGCATGTTCTTTGTATCCTGACAACGCAAGGGCATCAATTTTAAAAGATAAGCTTAGACTTACTGAGCAGCCTATTCGATAACGGCGATAATATCACTCATTCTCAAAATCAAGTGGTCTTCACCATCAATTTTTACCTGAGTTCCGGCATATTTGTCGTACATAATTCTATCGCCTTTCTTTACTGTGATTTTATTCTCATCAGTTCCCGGTCCAACTTCAACTACAACAGCAGTCTGAGTTTTTTCCTGAGCGGCTTCCGGGATGATGAGTCCGCCTGCAGTTTTTGTCTCTGCTTTGTCATTCTTTACAAGAACGCGATCTGCTAATGGTTTGATTTTCATACTATTTAGTACCTCTTATATATAAAATAATAAAAAAAATGTGCTAAAGTCAACAAAAAAAATGTCATGCTGAACTTGTTTCAGCATCTATAACTGAGACCCTGAATCAAGTTCAGGGTGACAAGTTATTTTACAAGTTTTTTTGCAATCAATTGATAGGCAATAAGTACTGCTATCATAATAAGTCCAATAATGTCTGATTTTGTTTCTGGAATTACACAGAGAATACCTGCTACGGCAAATAAAACTCTTTCAATTACATCAAGAGTAATTACGAGACCTTTTGATTTTTTTGAATTGTGAAGAATTCCTGTGAAATTAAAGCCGTAGCCTTCCAGAGCAACACTTAAACCAAACATACCAATCAATGCTGTAATAATTATAAAGAGAATACGTCCGATAGATGCATCAATCATAAGCATTTGAGAGTTATATACGAACATATATGGGATTATAAATGCACCAATAGCAAGTTTTGTTGCATTAAAGGCGGTTTTCATAGGCCGGGCTTTAGCTATAGCTGCACCGGCAATTGCGGCCAGGGCTACAGGTGGCGTAATATCAGCAATAATACCAAAATAGAAGGCAAACATGTGGGCAGCAAGAGGTTGAACTCCAAGCTGAATAATTGCTCCTGCTGTAATTGTCGAAGTAATCAGATAGTTAGCAGTGGTAGGAGCCCCCATACCAAGAATAATAGAAGCAAGCATTGTAAAAATCAGTGTAAGGAAGAGTTTTCCACCTGCGAGTGAAACAAGACCTGCACCAAGCTTGAGTCCAAGACCTGTTAGGGTAACTACACCGATAATAATTCCAGCCATTCCACAGGCAATTGCTACGCTTATGATATTGCGGGCTGCTGCGCACATTACATCAATAATGTCCTTTGAACCAAAAGTAGGTTTACGACCTTTTGCGAGGTCTACGAGAGATACAACAATTCCAATCACAAGGCAGGCAACAATACCCATAAGGGCAGCAAATACGGCAGTTTTTCCTGAACAAAGAAACCATATGATAACTACCAAAGGAAGAATCATATAACCCTTGCTTAAAAAGAGAGGAAGAAAGCGTGGAAGCTGTTCTCGCGGAAGGCCTTTAAGTCCAAGTTTCTTTGCTTCAAGATGAACTGTAATAAAAATTCCTGTAAAATAAAGTACTGCCGGAATTATGGCAGCTTTTACTATTGTAATATAAGGTAAACCAAGGCTTTCTGACATAAGGAAGGCTGCAGCGCCCATAATAGGAGGCATGAGCTGTCCGCCTGTAGATGCAGAAGCTTCGACGGCACCGGCAAATTCACCTTTGTAGCCGAGTCTTTTCATCATTGGAATTGTGAAGGAACCAGAACCTACAGTATTTGAAACCGATGAACCAGAAACTGTTCCAAGCAGGGCAGAAGAAAGTACTGCTACTTTTGCAGGACCTCCGCTGGCTCCTCCGGCAATTGCATTACATACATCAATAAAGAACTGTCCGATTCCGGTTTTTTCGAGCAGGGCACCAAAAAGAATAAAGAGGAAAATGAAGGTTGAGCAGGCACCAATTGGAGTTCCCATTATACCTTCTGTGTTGTAAAAAAGGTGACATACTACACGCTGTAATGAATAGCCTCTGTGGTGCAAAAAGCCTGGAAGATATTTTCCGGCAAATGCATAAATAACAAAGATTGTTGCAATAGTCATAATCGGAAGGCCAACAATACGACGGCAGCTTTCAAAAAGAATCAGAATACCGATTATTCCGATTATAACATCGAGGGTTGTGTTGTTTCCTGAACGGCGAACAAGAGTCTGGAAATTTATAACGATATACATCCAGCAGCCGGCTCCAACTATACCTAGAAGAACATCATAAAAAGGTAGTGTGTTTCTTGGCATTTTTTTTGTAGCAGGAAAAAGCAGGAATGCCAGAAGCTGTACAAAGGCAAGATGAGAGGCTCTGAGAATCTGTGCTGTTATAGAACCAGATAATGTCGCGTATAATTGAAAAACAACAAAAATTACTGAAATTATTACTGTAATGTACTGACGCCAGCATTTATGCTCACGATAAGCCTGTTCGCGGTCTAAGTCTTTCATCAGGTTTTTCATTTCTTCTTCGTTTGAAGTTGGAAGAATGTTGTCTATAGTTGTGTTTGTTAGTTTTTCTGTTTTGTCAGACTTTTTTTTGTCCATCAGGACCTCCTTTTATATTGAGTTTATAATATATTCAGAAAGAGAAACTTTCTTTACTTCCAAAATGATACTGGTTTGTGGCTCAAAGTAAGCTGTTAGCAGATATTCTTTTTGCCCTTTAAAATCTCTGCCGGCTGCAAGTGTGTGGTTTGCAATTATGCCAACTGCCATTGTAAGGCGGGGAACAAACCTGTGTAAGTTTTCTATAAAATATCCGTCGGGAGTTACCGTAAAAAATGCTCCGGGAGTTTCTTCCGCTTCTGGAATTCCCGCTCCGTAAGATACAAACTGTGTTTTATACAGTTCCAGACTCCCGTCTTTTGCTGGCCTGTAAAAGTCGTGCACTCTGCCTTTGTTTACAGAATGTGTATAAGAAATAATGAAACCTTCTTTATAGAAAGCAGTAGAATAAAACTTTTGTTCTGGATTTTTTCTGCTGCTTATCGAAAGAACTTTTATTGCAGGAAGAAAGAAAACTCCACCTGCAATAAGAATTAGAATTATTATAAAAATAATCTTTTTCATTATAAAAAGTCGGGTGTGACTAATAAGTTTACCTCCTGGTGTCATTCCGAACTTGTTTCGGAATCTATAGAACTAAATGTAGTGTAGATGCTGAAACATAGGGAGCGACACTGCTATGCAGTGTAAAAACAGTCCACTGGACTGTTTTTAGCGAGTCTCCGAGCAGCTATGCTGCGAAGGTTCAGCATGACAATACTTTTTAGTCACCCCCTCTGTGCCTTTTTTGATATTAAGCTAGTATACGATCAAACCGATTTCTTTGAAGTATTTCTTTGCACCAGGGTGGAATGGTACTGAAACACCTGTAATTGCAGATTCAGCAGTAACTTCCTTTCCTTTTGCGTGACCGCGTGCAAGTTCATCGAGGTTTTCAAAGAGAGCCTTTGTCATCTCGTAAACTGTATCTTCGTCGAGTTTTGAACTAACTGCGAGAGTAGCCTTGATTGCGAGGGCAGGAGTATCTGTATCAGTTCCCTTATAAGTACCGCCTGGGATTGTAGTATATGTATAGAATCCGTATTTGTCGCAGATTACATCAGCGGCATCCTTGTCGATTGGAATAAGAATAAGACCGGCAGTAAATGCGAGTTCCTGCAAAGCTGAGTTTGGAACACCGGCTGTAATGAAACAACCATCCAAAGTACCATTCTGAATACCTTCAGCAGATTCCTTGAAAGAAAGGTTACTCTTTTTGATGTCATCAAATGTAAGACCATAGCCTTCGAGAATTTGTTTAGCATTGAATTCAACTCCAGAACCAGCATCACCAACAGAAATACGCTTTCCACGGAAATCAGCTACAGATTTAATTCCGCTCTTTTCAGAAACAGCAATCTGTACAACTTCCGGATACATAGTTCCGATTGTCATAATGTTCGAAAGTTTTTCACCAGCGAACATATCTGTTCCATGGTAAGCATAGTCCATAACGTCATTCTGAACTGTTCCGAACTCAGCCTCTCCTTTGTTGATAAGTCTGAGGTTTTCTGCAGAAGCACCTGTTGCCTGAGCTGTTACGTTCATATTGGCAATTTTTGTGTTCCAGATGTTAGCAATTGCGCCACCAAACGGATAGTAAGTTCCACTTGTTCCACCTGTTGCAAGAATGTAATCTTTCTTTGCGTTTGCATTTGATTTTGAGCATCCGCTGAAAATAAGGGCAGCTGCGAGCAGTGCCAATGAAGCTTTAAATACTTTCTTCATAGTAATCCTCCGTAATTGATGCATAATTTTACTATATAATAGCAGTGTTTTCAATAACACCGTGTCATTCCGAACTTGTTTCGGAATCTGTTATTAAGAGATCCTGAAACAAGTTCAGGATGACGAGGAGTTGCGAGGAACTGTTTTTTTTTGTAAATTGAATATATGAATCCGAATGGAAAATATAAGGCATTTACGCCGATTCCTTTAAAAGACAGAAAATGGCCATCAAATACGATAACAAAAGCTCCTGTATGGTGCTCTGTAGATTTGCGGGACGGAAATCAGGCTCTTGTAAATCCTATGGGGATTGAACAGAAAATTGAGTTTTTTAAAATGCTTGTCAAAATCGGATTTAAGGAAATTGAAGTAGGTTTTCCTGCTTCTTCTGATACTGAGTTCGATTTTGTCCGCCGCCTTATTGAAGAAAAACTTATTCCCGATGATGTGTGGATTCAGGTTTTGTGCCAGGCCCGTGAACATCTTGTTGCGAGAACCTTTGAAGCTATTGAAGGTGCGAAAAACGTAATCTTTCATATTTATAATGCAACCTCACCAGCCCAGAGAAAGTATAATTTTGGTAAATCAAAAGAAGAATTGATAAAGCTTGCCGTTGGCGGGGTAAAGTGTGTAAAAAAATATATTAATGCGGTTTCAAAGAGCGATATGGAAGCCGGCAGGAAACCTGCAAATTTCCGTTTTGAGTATTCGCCGGAAAATTTTACTCAGACAGAAACAGATTTTGCACTGCAGATTTGTGGTGAAGTTGTGAAGGCCTGGGGAGCAAGCCCGGACAATAAAATGATTTTGAATCTTCCGGCTACAGTTGAATGTAACATGCCAAATCAGTTTGCAGATCAGATAGAATACTTTTGCCGTAATTTTGAAGGACGAGAAAACTGCATAATCTCCCTTCATAATCATAATGATCGCGGAGAAAGTGTAGCTGATTGTGAGCTTGGACTCCTTGCCGGGGCAGAAAGAGTAGAAGGCTGCCTTTTTGGGAACGGCGAACGTACCGGAAATCTTGATATAATTACAGTTGCTTTGAATATGTATACGCAGGGGATAGATCCTGAACTGGATTTTTCAGATCTGGAAAGTATTTCAGATGAATTCAGCAAACTGACTTCTATGCCTATTCATCCGCGTTCGCCTTATGCGGGAGAACTTGTTTTTACAGCCTTCAGCGGCTCACACCAGGATGCAATGCGCAAGGCTATGAATGCCCGCCTGGCCGGAAAAGCTCCGCTTCTCTGGGACGACCCTTATCTTCCGATAGATCCGCATGATATTGGCCGCGGATACGATGGACTTATCAGAATCAACAGTCAGAGTGGAAAGGGTGGAGCAGTATATATTCTCGAAGCAATGTATGGAATTATTGCACCTAAAGCAATGCATCCAGTAATAGGGGCTCTTGTAAAAGCTCAGGCAGATGAACTTCAGCGCGAGCTAAGCCCTGCAGAGGTTTATGATCTTTTTGCAGAAACCTGGTTATATACAAAATCACCGCTTAATGTACTCGAAATTACAGAAAGACATATTGAAGGTGAGCGGGGAACAGATTTACCGGAGCAGGTTGCAGGTATGGCAACTATAGAGTGGGAAGGAAAACGTTATGCGATTGCAGCTAATGGTAACGGACCTCTGGATGCTTTTGTAAGCGCAATGAAGCAGACTCCGGCCCCGGTTTTCAATATTACAAGCTTCCATGAACATTCTGTAGGTTCTGGTTCTGATACACAGGCTATTGCTTATGTTCAGATTACCAAAGAAAACGGAGAACAGGCCTGGGGGGTTGGAAAGAGTTCAAACGTTGGACGAGCTGGTATTGCAGCAGTTGTTTCAGCATTAAATTTTAAACAATAAATTAATTGTTTTAAGTATTGATAAAATTTGCTTTTTATATCCAAAAGGCTGATAATAAAAGAATATAATTAATAAAAGTTTTGCCGATTTTTTATACTAGAGAGGAGAATTTATGGCAAAAGAATTGGATAGATTTGACCCGAATCCAAAAAAGAACATAAAATTAAAGACAAAGCTTATTGCTATGATTGTAGGAGCTACTGTTTTAGGTGTCGTAATAGCATCTACTGTTTCTCTTACTGTTTTTGATAAAGGTCTTATGGATCAGACAAAAGTCGAACTTGAGCATACAACAGCTGGTGTAGAATGGATTCTTCAGGAGTGGCTTGATACTCTGGGTGGTTATGGCGATATGCTCGCTTCAACCGACCATATTAAAGGTTATCTTGATGGTTCTTATACTGATGATGCAAACGTTTATCTTAAAGAAAAGGCTGGTTTGTGTGGTGTAGATTTGCTGGCAATTACAGATGCATCAGGTAAGGTTGTTGCCGGATACGAAGTTAAACCTGGTTATTCAAGTACACTTTCGGCTGTAAGAGCGGCTATTGGGGGAAAGAAAGCCTATGCTTTTGGCGGATATGGAAATGTAGGATATGGAATTGTTTCTGTTTCTCCAATAAAGAAAGATGGAAAGGTTCTAGGTTCTCTTGTTATAGCATATGATCTTACAGATATGGACTCTGATGGATATGTTTCTATTGTTCATAACCATCACTCTGTAGAATGTACAATTTTTAATGGAAAAATTCGTGCTGCAACAACTCTTGGTGCAAATATGGTAGGTACCGAGCTTAGTAACGATGCAATTGTACAGAAAGTTCTTTATGGTGGGCAGCAGTATGTTGGGGGAAATACAATTGCCGGCATGGATTATTATACTACATATACTCCGCTTGTTTGTTCAGATGGTTCAGTTTCTGGTATGGTTTTCATTGCCAAACCAATTCAGATGATTGAACATATCCGAAACAGAACCTTGTCTTTTGTTATTCCGGTTGCAGCCTTTGTTGTTCTTGTTCTTGCTTTGGCCGGATATTTATTTGTACGATGGATTATGATGCGAATTAACAACGTTACAGTCTTCCTTGCAGATCTTGCAAGCGGAGATGCAGATTTAACAAAGCGTTGTTCTCTGTTTGTTCGTGATGAAATTGGTGCATTGATTATCAATTTTGATGAATTTATGGACAAGCTTCATGATATTGTAAAGAATCTTAAGGATTCTAAGGCTGAACTTGGAACAAGTGGTGAAAACCTCGATGCAGGTACAGAAGATACTTCAAGTTCTATTACAGAAATTATTGCTAATATCGACAGTATTCATGCACAGATTACAAATCAGGATAAGAGTGTTCGTGAAACAAGCGATTCTGTTCAGCATATTTCAAATGCTATTGTAGACCTTGATGCCCTTATTGAAGATCAGTCTTCTAGTGTAACTCAGGCTTCTGCTGCTGTTGAAGAGATGATTGGAAACATCAATTCTGTTAATAAGTCTGTTGAAAAGATGTCTGATTCTTTCAAGGCTCTCGAAGATAATGCTGAAATCGGATTCTCTAAACAGGAAGATGTAAACGAAAAGGTACGCCAGATTGAAGGTCAGTCTGAAATGCTTCAGGAAGCAAATACTGCAATTTCTGCAATTGCTGAACAGACAAACCTGCTTGCTATGAATGCGGCAATCGAAGCTGCTCATGCCGGTGAAGCTGGTAAGGGATTTGCGGTAGTTGCTGATGAAATTCGTAAGCTTTCAGAAACTTCTTCTGAACAGTCTAAGAAGATTGGTGAACAGCTTGGTAAGATTATGACTTCTATTACAGATGTTGTAAGTTCTTCTAATGAGGCAAGTACTGCTTTGAATGAAGTTTCTACCCGCATTAAGGAAACTGATGAACTTGTAATTCAGATTCATGCAGCAATGGAAGAACAGAATGAAGGTTCAAAACAGATTATGGATGCTTTGCTCCACTTGAATTCTTCTACAAGCGAAGTTCGTAATTCTTCACAGGAAATGTCTGGACGCAACAGACAGATTGTTAAGGATATGACAATCCTTAAGGAATCTACAGATATGATGAACACCAGTATGGAAGAAATGTCTGTTGGTGCTCGCAAGATCAATGAAACAGGTTCTACTCTCAGCGAGATTGCACATCAGGTAAGAAATTCAATCAATAAGATTGGTGCTCAGGTAGACTTGTTTAAGGTATAATCCATCATTCCGAACTTGTTTCGGAATCTATTTAATAGATGCTGAAACAAGTACAGTATAATCGGGGTTTTAGAATATTTCTTTGACTGCAGCCATGTACTTGTTGCCGCGGTCAAATTCATTGGCAAACATTCCAAATGATGTAGCGCCGGGTGAGAAAACAAATATTTCTTCCCCGGCGTTTTCATTTTCGGCCTGGTGGTTGAGCTTATCGAAAGCACTTTTTGCTTCTTTCAAAAGAGGCTCTAATCCATCAAAAGGACCATGATACTTTACTCCTGCTTTATCCAGTTCTGGCAGAAGTTTGTCTGTAGCGCTTCCAGCAAGAAGGTATAAATCTTTTACAGGCTTTTCTCCCTTTGCGATATCTGGTGAGGTAAGAAGTCTGATAAGCGGTGTAAGTTCAAGGCCTTTGTCTGTTCCACCTGTCATGAGAATAACCGGTTTTTCGAAGGCCTGGCTTGCAGCAGCTGCTGCTTCAGGTACTGTTGCACAGGAATCATTATAAAATTTAATTGTTGTGCCTGCGTCATTTTTCCAGCTGTGAAAATACTGAAGACGGTGATCGATTCCCGGCCATTTTTGGAGTATTTCTTTTATACGTACATCAGGAACTCCCATCAGGTGCATTACAAGTGCGGCATTCTGAGCATTTGTTTTCATGTGAATACCTGGAACTAAGAGTTTTCCAAGATCAATGCTCCAGCTTGGTTTTATGCCATATCTTAAAACAGTAGCCTTTGATTCACTTGCAAAAAGGTCACCCCAGGTCTTTGTTTCTGGATGAAGTTTTGAATCAGGTCCTGTTCCTGCTTCGTCTTCTCCTGAATCAAAAATAGAATAATCACCTTTTGTCTGGTCTGCATAAATAAGGCGTTTGTCAGCAACATAATCTTCCATATTGTCATACCAGTTCTGATGATCAGGTACAATTTTTGTGATTACTGCTATGTGCGGGCGAAGAACTCCTCGGCCCCGGAGGTCTGCAAGCTGCCAGGAAGAAAATTCTATTACAACCGGAGTATCACTGTTTACTTCATCAAAAAAGGTAAGGGGGCTTACGGTAATATTACCGCCGAGAAAGGTTTTGTAACCGGCCTGTGAAAGACCATAATAAATAGCACTTACTGTAGAAGATTTTCCTTTGCTGCCTGTTACGGCGATAATCGGGCAGTCTGTGAATCGAAGGAAAATACTGAGGTCTGTTTCTATGGCGCGGGCTGCTGCAAGATATTTGTTGCCTTCGATTTTTACGCCAGGATTTTTAATTACGCAATCGGCATTTTCAAAATCTTCGATTTTATGTTCACCAAGACGGTAGGTAAGATGGTTGTGGTCGAGAGATTTGTCGGAGTTGAGTTTATCTACGGTAGCTTTAAGCTGTTCTTCGGTTTTCATGTCAGTTACGGTAACGAAGGCACCCTTATTCAAAAAGAAGCGCACAGCGGCTTCTCCGCCGCCATTGAGGCCTAAGCCCATTATTGTGACTTTTTTGCCTTTTATATCTTCAACTGATTTGAATGCGCACTGGCGCGGATAAACGTGTGGTGTCATAAGAACTCCTGATAATCCGGTGGTTGAGTAGGCACAAAGTGCCGTATCGAAACCACCATATGAGCCGAGATCCGCGGTGGTTTCGATACGCCCTTCAGGCTACTCAACCACCGTAAAAAAAAGCCTCCCTGTTTTCAGAGAGGCTTTCCTGCCGGGAACCGGGGTCGAACCGGCACGCCGATTGCTCGGCACAGGATTTTAAGTCCTGGGCGTCTACCAGTTCCGCCATCCCGGCAAGTGCTCTAACTATATATGAAAAAAAGGATATTTTCAAGACGGTTGCATTTTAATATAATCTGCGTATGTCTCTTTTAGTTCGTAATCAATTATTTACAATGTGTCTTATTGCCCTTGGCGGCTATATTTTTGCAAGAATTTTTAAGGTTGAAGATTCTCAGCAAAAGTTTTTGAGTAAGCTTCTTTTGTATTTTATTAACCCTTTTATGGTTGTAAAATCTTTTAATCTGGAATTTGATGTAGATAAACTTGAACAGCTGGGCTTTGTTTTTGTAGTTGCTCTTGTGATTCATGGTCTTATGATTCTTTTGGGCTTGCTGTCCAGTAAAGAACAGGTAGACCGTCTTGCAGTTTGTTTTACCAACTGCGGTTTTATTGGTATTCCACTGATTCGCGGCGTTTTTGGTGACGAGGGTGTTTTTTATTTGATGGGCTATCTTGTTGTGTTTAATATCACAATCTGGACTTATGGTTATTATATTATGAGCGGCTCAATCAATCTTAAGAAAATCATTACAAATCCGAATATTATTGCTGTTGTGCTTGGTATTGCAATTTTCTGCAGTCCGTGGACTTTACCGGAATTTATTGCCCGTCCTGTTACAATGATTGGTGATACTAATACAGCTGTGAGTATGCTTTTGATTGGAATTCTTCTTGCAAACTTTAAGCCGGCTGATGGAAAGCTTTATGCTTTGAAGATAGCGAAAGTAACTTTGCTTCGTCATGTTGTGTGTGCGCTTATGAATATTGCGGTGCTTTTTCTTGTATATAAATTTTTCCCAAATATACCTGATTGCCGTCTTTTGGTTTTTGTTGTGCTTATTTGTTCTATGTGTCCTGCAGCAACTACAATTCCGGGGTTTGCAGTATTGTTCAACCGTGACGAAACCTATGCCAGTCTGATAGTTTCGTTTACAAGTATCTTCTGTATGCTTTCAATTCCAGGCTTTGTTGCACTTGCTGAGCTGGTTATTAAGTAGGGGGCGTTGCGGGGGCTTCCCCCCGCTGGAAGGGGTAGCGGAAAACGCCGGCAGGCGGTTGGAGCGAGGGGGAGACTTCCCCCTATATAATGATATTGAAAAAAAAACGTTTTCATTATATTCTATTATATCTATTTTTTTGAGGTGTGTTATGTCTGAGGAAAAGTTCGATTTTACAATAGACAATCTGGGACCTTGTACAATTCAGTCTCCAATTAAGCTTTCTACTGTTCATGGTGATTATACTGCAAATTATGTAAGTGATGATTCATATGTACTTTCAGAAGTAAATGTTTTTGATAAAACAAAGCCGGTTGTGCTTGATTCCTCAAATCTTATGGAGAAAGCTGGTCCTCGTGAAAAGATTTATTTTGATCCTACTCACGCAAAGGCTGGAATCTGTACTTGTGGTGGACTTTGCCCTGGCTTGAATGATGTAATTCGTGCTATCGTTCGCTGTTTGAACACACGTTATGGCGTAAAGACAATTAAGGGATATCAGTATGGTTTCCGCGGATTCTTTGCTGAAAGCGGATATGAACCACTTGAACTTGACCGCTATCTTATTGATGAAATCCACAAAATCGGCGGAACATACCTCGGAACAAGCCGTGGTGGCGGTCAGCGTGTTGAAGAAATCGTAGACTGCCTTGAGCGCGACGGAATCAACATGCTCTTTATTCTTGGTGGTGATGGTACACAACGCGGTTCTTATGACATTGCCTGCGAAGTTGAAAAGCGCGGCCTTAAGTGCGCAGTTGTCGGAGTTCCAAAGACAGTTGATAACGATCTTATGTTTATTGACCGCTCATTCGGTTTTGAAACTGCTGTTCAGCGTGCAAAAGAAACTGTTGCAGCTGTTCATATGGAAGCTGCCAGCCAGATTAATGGTATTGGTCTTGTAAAGCTTATGGGACGCGAGGCTGGCTTTATTGCTGCTGCTGCCGCTCTTTCAAGCCATGAAACAAACTTCTGTCTTATTCCTGAAGTTCCTTTCGAAATGGAAGGTGAAAACGGTTTCCTCGCTACTCTTGAGCGCCGTCTTGCAAAACGTGGTCACGCTGTAATCGTAGTTTCAGAAGGTGCTGGTCAGGATCTTCTTCAGGCTACTGGTGCAACTGATGCTTCTGGAAACAAAAAGCTTTCTGATATTGGTGTATTCCTTAAATCAGAAATCGAAAAGTACTTCAAGGCAAAGAATATCGAAATCAACCTTAAATATATTGATCCTTCATATCAGGTTCGTGCTTCTGTTACTACAGCAAGTGACTCTATTTACTGTGAGCGTCTTGGTAACAATGCTGTACACGCTGCTATGGCCGGAAAAACAAAGTGTGTAATCGGTCTTGTTCACGATAAGTTTGTTCACCTTCCAATCAAGGCTGTAACTGCTCACCGTAACGCTGTAGACCCTGAAGGTTCTCTCTGGCGTGATACTCTGGATGCTACTGGTCAGCCAATTCTTATGGTAAATGATATGGCTAAGGCTCAGGAAAAGATGGCTGCAGCTGTTGCTGGTGCTAAGAGCAAGCCAAGTGAGCAGAAGAAAGGTAAATAATTCACATAAAAGCGAACTTTGAAAAATCTGAGTGGCTTCCGCTGCGACAGAAAAAAAGTGCTCGCTTTCCGTTTTTTGGAAAAAAATACTTCGTTTTTGTAAACAAAAACGAAGTATTTTTTTTTGTGGCTAAGCGCCAGATACGTCAAGAGGCACTTTCGCTTCTGCCTCTGCTCCGCTTTTCTGATTTTTCAAATCCGCGTTAATTTTCTGTTCACTGGGCTTGCGCTGCTTTTGCCATATTAAGAAAAATCCTTTATCGCTAAAATTCCAATACAATGATATTCTGATATCATGAAAAGCATACTGGAAGAGTTTGGTTATTCGAAATTTGATATCGAAAACCGTGTAATTGAGTGCTGGAATAATATTTTTGACCAGAAGAATCCTAATCATTTTTATTTTGAAGCTGAAGATAATACCGGCTACATGGAAGATACAGGTAATGATGATGCCCGTACTGAAGGTATGTCTTATGGTATGATGATGGCTCTTCAAATGAACCGCAAGGACATTTTTGACCGTATCTGGAAATGGTCTAAAAAGAATATGTTCATGGAAAAAGGGGCTAATGCCGGCTATTTCTGCTGGTCTAATAAAACTGATGGAACTAAGAATGCAGATGGACCTGCTCCAGATGGAGAAGAATATTTTGCTATGGCACTTTTCTTTGCTGCACGTCGCTGGGGAAATGGTGAAGGAATTTTTAATTACACAGAACAGGCCCGTGAGATTTTACGTATAGCTATCCATAGTGAGAACAAAATGTGGTTTGAGGAAAATCACCATATCCGTTTTGTGCCAAACTGTCCTTTTACAGATCCTTCTTATCATCTGCCTCATTTTTATGAGCTTTTTGCTGAATATGCTGATCCTGCTGATAAGGAATACTGGAAGGCTGCGGCTAAAGCAAGTCGTAAGTATCTTGTAAAAGCTTGTCATCCGGAAACTGGTCTTGCTGCAGAATATGCTAATGATGATGGTACTCCTCTTCCTCCAAAATATCATGGAACTTTCTTTAGTGATTCTTACCGTGTTGCGGCTAATATTGGCCTTGATGCTTTGTGGTTTGGCGGAAATGCAGGACTTTCAAAAATTGCCTCGAATATTATAAACTTTTTTGATGGTAAAGAAGCTGATGATTTAAAAGATTATCTGATTGACGGTACTGAATTGAAGAAGAATGCGCGTCACCCGATCGGGCTCATAGCTACTGTTGCCGAAGCTGCGGCGGCGGTTAAGATGGATGACAGAGAGGCTCGTGCAGCTGCTGAACGTGCTGTAAAGCGCTTTTGGGATACTCCAATGCGTACAGGCCGCCGCCGCTACTACGATAACTGTTTATATTTCTTTGCAATTTTAGCCTTAAGTGGACATTATGTTGTATACTAGTGTGTAACTGTGTGATATAATTAAATTATATGCTGGGCGATTTGATGTTACGTCATTCCGAACTTAGGGAGCGACGGCTATAAGCCGTCAAAATGCTCCAGTGGAGCATTTTGAGCGAGTCTCCGAGCAGCTGTGCTGCGAAGGGGGAGGAATCTATATTAGAGATGCTGAAACAGGTTCAGCATGACGAAGCAATTTGAAATCGCCCTGTTTTATTTATGAGGTAAATATGTTCAAAATTGATGGAAAAAATGCTTTTGTTTGTGATGAGGCTGAGTTTTCTGGTGTAAAGAAAATTGCTGATAAAGTATGTCTTGATGTGGAGCGGGTGACTGGTAAGAAGCCATCTGTATCTTCCGGCGATACTGGTGCTGCAGGTGCAGTTCTTTTTGCAACTCTCGGAAAATCTCCTCTTGCAGAAAAGCTTGCAGCAGATGCAGGTTTGACAGCCGAGGTCTCAAAAATCACCGGTAAGCGCGAATGTTACGTATTTAGTGTCCGCTCAGACAAAATCATCATAATCGGAAGCGACAAGCGCGGTACAATTTACGGTCTTTTCCATCTTTCTGAACTTATGGGCGTTTCTCCACTTGTTGACTGGTGCGGAGTTTTGCCTGCTCACCACGACAATGTAGAACTTGAAGAAGGTGTGACTGTAACAAAAGAGCCTTCTGTACGTTTCCGCGGTTTCTTTATCAATGATGAATGGCCTGCTTACGGCAACTTTACTACCCATAACTTTGGCGGCTTTAACGCAAAGATGTATGAGCATGTTTTTGAACTGTTACTCCGCCTCAAGGGAAACTACCTCTGGCCTGCAATGTGGTCTTCTCAGTTCAGTCTGGATGGTCCTGGCCTTGCAAATGCAGAGCTTGCTGATGAAATGGGTGTTATTATGGGGGCCAGCCACCACGAGCCATGCTGCCGTAACGGCGAGGAATACCGCTATGTTCGCGGTCCTGGTTCTATTTACGGTGATGCCTGGAACTTCTGGAAAAACCGTGAGGGAATTACAAAGTTCTGGGAAGACGGACTCAAGCGTAACGGTAAGTTTGAAAATGTAATTACTGTCGGTATGCGTGGCGAGGCTGATACAGCCATCATGCAGAACGCAACTCTGGCCGACAACATCAATCTCTTGCGTGATGTTCTTAAAACTCAGAACCGCCTTATCCGCGAAAATGTAAATCAGGATCTGGATAAGGTTCCTCGTATGCTGGCCCTCTACAAAGAAGTTGAACCATACTTCTACGGCGACAGGCATACTAAAGGCTTGATGGGAGATCCTGAGCTTGAAGGCGTAACTCTTATGCTCTGCGATGATAACCACGGAAACCTCCGTACCGTTCCAACTGAAGCTATGAGAAACCACAAGGGCGGCTATGGTATGTATTACCATTTTGATTACCACGGATGGCCTTACAGCTACGAGTGGCTCAATACAAACTATCTTCCAAAGGCCCGTGAGCAGATGTCTGCTGCCTATGAGTTTGGAATCCGCGATCTTTGGATTGTTAATGTTGGTGATATTCTTACAAATGAATTCCCTCTTTCTTACTTCCTTAATCTTGCTTACGATTACGAAAAATATAATTCTGATACTAAGGCTTATAGCGATGCCTGGTTTGCAGCTGCCTTCCCTTACTTTACTGCTGAACAGCAGAAAGAAGTTTCTGATATCGTTTATGAATCAAATAAAATCACAAGCATGTGTCGTACAGAAGCCCTTAAGCCAGACACTTTCCATCCGGTAAACTTTGGTGAAGCTGATTATATTATCAGTCGTGCAAAGGCTTTGATTGAACGCACAAAGGCATTGCGCTCACTTGTTCCTATGGAGCAGGATGCCGGCTTCTTCAGCCAGGTTTATCTTCCTGTTGTTGGAACAATGAATGTTGAACTTATGCAGCTTTACAGTGGAAAGAACCGCTGGTTTGCCCAGCACAATGCTCTTGTTGCCAATGTTTATGCGGACAAGGTTCGAGAGTGCGTAAAGGCGGATAAAGAGCTTGTTGATGAATGTGATAAGGTTGGAGACGGCCGCTTCTTTGGTATGGCCTGGTCAGAGCACTTTGGCTTTAATAACTGGTGTGAAGCAGCCAACAGCTATCCTGTTTATGCTTATGTTGAGCCAACCCGCAAAAAGCGCAATATCTTCTGGATTGATGGTGACGAGTTCACAACTACCGGTCAGGACTGGACAAGACGAGATTTATATCTTGATGCTTTTAAAAATCCTGATTGTACAGAAGCCCGAATAAAGCTTGCAAACTGCAATGAGCCTGGCTGTGAATATACTGTTACCCTTGGTAAATATGACAAGGATGATTCAAAACGCTGGATTAATGGAAAAATCATAAAGGATGAAGAAGGGCTTGGTGATAAGACAGCCTGCATAGACACAATTTTGCTTACAATAGACCGCGAAAAGCTTGCAAAAGAAAGCGATAAAACTGATGTAATCACAATTTCGGGTAATGATGGACATGGGGCAAAGATTCTGGTGAAGGTTCATGTGGATGCAAATGTACCATATTATGCTGAGCCTGCCCGTCATGCTGAACTTGTTTCATCATCTGGTAATGAGACCCCGAAACAAGTTCGGGGTGACAGTGTTCAAGCTCAGGGTGACAGTGTGCAGAATACCTTTGTTCAGACAACAGATTATGTAAGTATAGAAGCACCTCATTTTGTACGTTCTTCTGGTTTTGATTTACTTGAAGGCTATGGAAAGACTATGGGTGCAGTAAAGGCTTCTGATACAATAAAAACTTTTGCTCCAGATGCTAAGGATGCTCCTTTTGTAGAGTACGCATTTGCCCTGGATAAAGATTTTGTTGAAAAGACTGGCGGGGTTATGGCTTTTGATTTCTATATTAATCCGTCAAATCCGGCTTATAAAGATAACAAGCTTCAGTTTGTTGCAGATGTAAACGGAGACAAAATTCTTAAAGATGCAGTAGACTCTGAAAAGTTTGCAGTAGGTGATAACCAGTTCCCTTGGGGAAAAGATATTCCTGATAATATACGAATTGCGACTGTTTATGCCGATTGCCATGCAGGCCTTAATTCTGTAAAAGTAAGCCCTGTAACACCAAATATTGTACTTGAGAAGATTGTAATTCACGAAGCTAACAAGCCAATGCCTAAGTCTTATCTTGGTGCTCCGGAAACATACAGAATATAAGGTTATCCTGAACTTGTTTCAGAATCTACACTACATTTAGATCTATAGATTCCGAAACAAATTCGGAATGACACTAGAAGGTAAACTTATTGGTCACCCCCTTTATCGGCTTGCAGCCGTCGCTCCCTAGGTTCGGATTGATAATCTTTTTTTTCTTGTAACCCTGCGGTAAATTCATTATTTTATAATATATGAGTAACTACTACGAGATACTGGGTGTTTCAAAAAACGCCACCGCTGATGAAATTAAAAAGGCTTACAGAACTCTTGCTTTTAAGTATCATCCGGATAGAAATCCTGGAAATGCAGAAGCTGAAGAGAAATTTAAGCAGATAAGTGCCGCATACGATGTGCTTGGTGATGAGGCTAAGCGCAGACAGTATGATATGGGCTATTCTACAGACAGTTATTCAAGTTCACAGTCTGCAGGAAATCAGCAGTATCAGCGACAGTATCAGTATACATACTCAAATCCATTTGGTGATGATAACTTCTGGGAATGGTTTAATGGTTCTCAGTTCCGTGCAAGAAATCAGCAGACTCAGAATACAAACAGTTATTATAATCAATACGATTATTCAAACCGTTCAAATGAGCCTGAAACAAAGCGCGATCATCTTTCAATGCTGTTTTTGAAAGTTTTACAGACTTTTGTAGGCTTTACATTCTTCAGATTCTCATGGTTCATAATTCCATTTGGTCCGATTATCTGCATTGGTGTAATTGTGAATGGAATTAGCGGTGTAATTAAATCTTTGAAGGGAATTTTTAAACCAACTCGGTAAATAATTATCTCCGTAGAAACGTAGATTAAAATGATACGCGAAAAAAAATCTGGTACGGAATAAAAAATCCCCTTCGGCAACATCATCCCGTTGACGAAGGGGATTTTTTATGGGAGTAGCAGATTTTTTTATTTTATAAAATTAAATCATACCAATATAATACTTTTTCTTTCCACGGCGGAAGATTATTATTTTTCCTTCAAGTGCCATATCTTTAGTGATGACTTTACTTTCATCATTTACAACTTCACCATTAATAGAAATTGCATTATTTTTGATGAACTCGCGGGCTTCTCGCTTAGAGCTTGCCATACCGTTGTTTACAAGAACATCAACAAGTGGAAGTTCTTCTTTAAACTGGAAGTTTGGAACACCTTTAAGTCCCATCATAATATCATTTACAGAAAGTCCTTTGAAATCACCCTTGAAGAGCTTTTCAGAAACCATAACTGCATTGTCAGCTTCTTCTTTTCCGTGAAGGTCTTTAACAACTTCCCAGGCAAGAGTTTTCTGGGCAATACGTGTTTCTGGAGCTGCCTGCTGCTGTGCCCATACAGCTTCAATTTCTTCCTTGCTGAGGAAAGAGAATACTTTGAGGTACTCGAGAACCTTATTATCATCAGTATTAATAAGATACTGGTAGATTGCGTATGGAGAAGTTTTTGATTTTTCGAGCCAGAGTGCATTTCCTTCTGATTTACCAAATTTCTTTCCTGTTGCGTCGAGAATGAGTGGCATTGTGAAGGCATAAGCCTGGCCGTCGAGCATTTTGCGGATTAAATCTACACCAGTTGTGATATTTCCCCACTGATCGCTTCCTGCTACCTGCATGATACATTTCTTATCCTGGAAGAGATGAACAAAGTCAAAGCCCTGAAGGAGCATGTAGGAGAATTCTGCAAAAGTAATACCAGTTTCGAGTCGGCGGCGGATAATATCCTTGTCGAGCATATAGTTAAGGCTGATGTATTTACCAATGTCGCGGAGGGTGTCGAGGAAGGAACGATCCTTCCACCAGTCGTAGTTGTCTACGAGTTCTGCTGTAGGTACAAGGCGTTTAATCTGATTGCGGATTCCTGTGATATTGTTGTTAACAGCTTCTTCTGAAATAATTTCGCGTTCTGCTGTAGGGCGAGGGTCACCAATACGGCCTGTAGCACCGCCACACAAAAGAACCGGATGATGTCCTGCATTTGCAAGGCGTTTTGCCATACAAAGAGAAGAGTAGTGGCCAAGGTGAAGAGAATCGGCAGTTGGGTCTGTTCCCCAGTAAAAGGCAAAAGGGGCTCCGTCCAGTACCTTCTGTAAATCAGATTCTTCGCCTGCGATGTCTTTAATGAGTCCGCGCCATTTCAAGTCTTCAAAAAGTGTCATAGTGGTTATATCCTCCTGAGGGATAACCCGTATTGGTCATCCAAATTAAAAAAAAAGGCTTCCCTTTTACGGAAAGCCTTGTAATTACCTTTTAGTAACACAGCGCAGAATTACCCGCGTTTTCCGTAAGAACAGAGAAAATCTAAGCTATAATAAAGGTAAGCCAACGTAGAGGAATTGATTTTCTGTGCCCAACGGACTGTGTGTTTCATAATTATTTGTTCCTGATTTATTAGCGTTCGCGGAATACAATGCGACCTTTGTTCAAATCATACGGTGAAAGTTCAACTTTTACACTGTCGCCTGGAACAATTCTGATGTAATGTTTTCTCATTTTACCAGAAAGATGTGCGAGAATTACGTGTCCGCCTTCGAGTTCAACGCGGAATGTTGTGTTAGGAAGGGCTTCTTTTACTACACCCTGTACTTCAATAGCTTCTTCTTTTGCCATAGGAATCCTTTAAAAAAAATTAAAAATTTGCAAAAAAAATTTGTCTTTTTGCCGATTTGCATTTATATTAATTATTATATACAAAACACCACGATTTGACAACACAAGGTAAAAATCGTTTCGGGAGGATTACAAAATTGAATAAAGAATTTCTAAAAAAGATGAAGAAATACCTTCTTGAACAGAGAAAAACACTTCTGGCTTCTCTTGCAGACCAGAGTGAAGATATGCGTAGTCTGGTGAAAACTGTAGAATCTGGAGATGAGGCTGACGTTGCTGCTGATGTAATTGATAGAACTCTGCTTACAGCACTTGGAGAACAGGATGCAAACAGACTTCAGCAGATAGATAATGCACTTGATCGTATAAATCAGGGAACTTATGGCCGTTGTGTTAAATGCGGTAAAGAGATTCCTCAGGAAAGACTTGAAGTTCTTCCATATGCACTGATGTGTGTTACATGTGCAAGTGCTCAGGAAAGAAAGAATCGCTAGCGCCGTCACCCTGAACTTGTTTCAGGGGCTGTCAGAAAGATGCTGAAATGTCATTCTGAACTTGTTTCAGAATCAGCAAGACATTTGTCTTTTACAATTGTACGATATTATTTCCAGGATATACCAGTTCGGTATATCCTGTTTTTTTTGCCTGAGCAGCGGCACGATCAAAGGCTCCATCCAGCATAGCTGTAGTGTGGGCATCGGAATTGATGCATACAGGCACACCAAGTTCAAAAAGAAACTCAAGCAAATACTGAGAAGGGTAGGTGTCGTCCATAATGCCTCGGCCTATTGCACCTGTGTTGATTTCTGTAATTACACCGGCACGGGCAATTTCTTTTGCAGTTGCCTTTAATTCTTCTTTATACCAGCTTTCTTCGGGATTAAAAAAGTTCAAAGGACCGTTTCTAAGTTTTATTAAGTCGCAGTGAGCTATAATGTCAAAATCACCTTTTTTTAGCATTTCGCGTTCAGCTGAAAAATAGTCACACACTGCGGCGCGGCCATCTATTTCTCCGTTTGGTTTAGAGTAAAAACGTATCAGGTTTTCTTTTACGATTTCAGGCTTATGATCAACTGTAAAAAAGCCCTTGTCTGTATTTATAAAATGTACGGCTCCAATCAGATAATCCGGAGAAAAGACTTGATAATTATATTTAGATGGAATTGCTGTTCCATATATATCAGATTCAAAATAATCAGCTTCAAAACCAAGATAGATTTTTATTTTATCGGCATATTTTTCTTTTAGCCGGTGGACTTCTTCTGTATAGTCTTTGATATTTTCTGCAGGTATGTGCCAGATTTTGTCAAAAGGCTTATAAAACTCCGGATTCAGGGGGTGTAAACAGTGACTTGAAAAACCAAGCACATCAAATCCTTTTTCAATTGCAGAAAGAACCATTTCTTCTGCGGTATTTTTTCCATCGCAGAACTGGGTGTGAGTATGAAAATTACATTTTCTGGCAGACATTGTTATTCCTTTGTTTTAAGTATAGAAAGACATTTCTGAATGAGAATATTCGGTTTTTGAGGTTTTACAAGGAAGCTTGCGGCGCCGGCACTCAAGACTTTTACGATAATATCTTTCTGCAGGCTCTGAGTGTAAACAACGATTGGAGGAGTATGAGGCATGCTATGCATTCTCTGAAGCAGGGAAAGCCCTGTCTGATCTTTTAGAAGAACATCCAGAATTATGAGGTCAAACTTGCCGTCTTCATAAGAATTCAGGAATTCCTGACCTTTTGTAAAGGTTGCGACTGTAGCACCAGCCTGCTCGAAATAATTTTTTGTAAGCTCAAGGCTAGGTTCATCACTGTCTATGATAGCAATTGTAAGAACTGTACCTGTTTTCTTTGGAATTTCCGAATCTTCAAAACCATCAGAAGAAAAGCGTGTTGCAATTGAGGCTGTATCTTCTGCTTCGTAAGAAGGTGTAAGGAATCTATTGGTAATAAGGTCTGAGATGTCTGATGTTACTGAAGTATCAACAAGGTCGTTGATAACTCGGGAAAGATTAGATGCCATTTCTATTCCGGCGTAATTTGTATGACCATTTATCATTTCGCGGACAAAGTTACTGAGAGAAAGAATCTTTACATTTTTAGCATGGATTTTCTGACAGGCAAGGACATTATCAATCAAAAATTCAAGGTTGTAGCCGTCAACAAAGGTAAGCTCAAGGTTTGTGAGCATAATAACAACTTTAGGATTTTCAAGGTTTTCGCGTTCAATCATTTCTGTGAGCTTGAATTGAAGCAGTGCAATTTTTTCGCGATTTAAGCCGAGGGCCAGTTCAACAAAGATGATATTGTTGTTACGGTGAAGGTCCAGAATACATGGGGTTGTGTCCATAGAAAGCGGAACACGAACAACGAGTCCGATAGATTTGAAGAACATATCAAATTGAACTGGTTTTTCAAAATATTTGATTACACCATATTTTGCATAAGCAGCAATATTTGAACGGTCCTGTTTTGGACCGGTAATGATTACAGGAATGTCTGCACAGTTAGTATCGACACGTTTTTTTTCAAGGAACTCCATTTCCATAGTGTTATCATCTTCCATATCAAGAATAATAAGATTTGGAAGGGTTGAAATAACCTTTGTATAAATGTCTCTGTTTTCCTGAGTTGTAATAACTTCAATCTGGTCTTCAGAGAGTTTCTGTTTCAAAAAATCACGAAATAATGGATGACTATCTGCAATCAATACCTTTTTCATTCTTATATGATAACATAAAATTTTATAATCGAAAAGATAAAAAACTGTGATCGTTAGGATGCCGTGGTTTCGCATTATAAATGATTTCAGTAATGTTGGCGCGAGGGAGCCGTGACCGGAAGCCAACGTTTCGGAATTTTTTTTATAATGCAGGAGCAGCTCAGATTTTTAAGTATTCGGTTATTCGATTTTTCTTGCCGTTTTTTTATTTTTTTTATATCTTTTAAATAAGATTCTGAAACAAGTTCAGAATGACATTGTAATTTATTTTTAGAGGTATAAAAAATGGCAAAACAGTTATTGTTTAGTGAAGATGCTAGAAAAAAGCTTTTGAGCGGCGTTGAGCAGATTTCAAAGGCTGTAAAAACAACACTTGGTCCTTGTGGACGTATGGTTATGATGGACAAAAAGTACGGTTCACCAGTAATTACAAAGGACGGTGTTTCTGTTGCTAAGGAAATTGAGCTTCAGGATCCTTATGAGAACATGGGAGCTCAGTTTGTACGCGAAGTAGCAAGCAAAACTAACGATGATGCCGGTGATGGTACAACTACTGCAACTGTACTTTCTTACGCACTTGTGCGCGAAGGAATTAAATCTGTAGCTGCTGGTATGAGACCAATCGAAATCAAGCGCGGTATGGATAAGGCAGTTAAGCTTGCCGTTGACGAAATCAAAAAGAATGCAAAACCTGTAAAAGGCGCTGATGACATTACAAACATCGCTACAATTTCTGCAAACAATGACTCTGAAATTGGTAAGATGCTTGCTGATGCTATCGAGAAGGTAGGAAAAGACGGTGTTATCACTGTAGAAGAATCAAAGAACATGGAAATGACTGTTGATACTGTTGAAGGTATGCAGTTTGACCGCGGATATATTTCTTCTTACTTTGTAACAGACCGCGAGCGCATGGAAGCTGCTTTTGATGACGCTTACGTTTTGATTTACGACAAGAAGATTTCTGCTATGAAGGATCTTCTCCCAATTCTTGAGAAGGTAGCAAACGCTGGTAAGGCTCTCGTAATCATCTGTGAAGATGTTGAAGGTGAAGCTCTTACAACTCTCGTTTTGAACACAATCCGTGGAACAATCAAAGTTTGTGCTGTTAAGGCTCCAGGCTTTGGTGACAGACGTAAGGATATGCTCCAGGATATCGCTATTTTGACTGGCGGTACTGTAGTTTCTGAAGAAGTTGGACTTAAGCTTGAAACCTGCGGAACTGAAGTTCTTGGTAAGGCTAAGTCTATTAAGATTGACAAGGACAACACAACAATCGTTGGAGGAGCTGGAGCTTCTAAGGCTATTAAAGACCGTGTTGCAGAAATCAAGACTGCTATCGAAAAGTCTACATCATCTTACGACAAAGAACAGCTTCAGAAGAGACTTGCTAAGCTCGCTGGTGGTGTTGCTGTAATCAACGTTGGTGCTAACACAGAAACAGAAATGAAGGAAATGAAGTTCCGCGTAGAAGATACAATTGCTGCTACTCGTGCTGCTCTTGAAGAAGGTATCGTTTCTGGTGGAGGACTTGCCCTCATCGAAGCTTCTAAGGCTTTGAACGAAATCCCAGCTGACCTTACAGAAGATGAAAAGGTTGGATTTAAGATCGTACGCCGCGCTCTCGAAGAGCCAATGCGCCAGATTGCAGAAAATGCAGGTCTTGACGGAAGCGTAATTGCTGAACGTGCTAAATCAGAAAAGAAGGGTGTTGGTTACAATGCCCGCACTGGTGAATGGGTAAATATGCTCGAGGCCGGAATTATCGACCCTGCTAAGGTAACATGCTCTGCTTTGAAGAACGCAGCATCAGTTGCAGGAACACTCCTCACAACAGAGTGTGCAATTACAGACATTCCAGAGCCAAAGGCACCTGCTGCACCAGCAGCTGATCCAAGCATGATGTACTAGCCTACAATCGAAGAACCGTTAAAAATCGGGCTGCGACAGCGGTCCGATTTAGGTTCATCGAAAGAACGGCTCAGAGGCAGGCTATGCCTGCCGACCTACCTATCTGCAAATCTTTATTCCAACAGAAATCATCATTCCCTGGACGTTTTGACTGCTTATGAGCCCGCCAATAGGTATACAGCAGTTGATAACAGGTCCTGCTTTAATTGCATGCGGTAAATTATAAAGCCAGCTTCCTCCAAGATTCAGATAGAACCAGCGCATGTCATTCCAGAACCATTGATTAATTGAATCAGCATCTCCACCAGCGCTTCCGGTCCAGCCGGTATCAGAATCTTTTACACCAGGCGAAAGCAAACCGAAACGAATTAACATTCCCGGTCCTCCGTAAATCTGGAAACGGCTTTTAGCAAGGAAAATAGAAAAGACTAAAGGAATATTCACCATAAAAGATAGTGTAGTGGTTGTTCGGTTTTCTATTTCAGCTGGCAGAGCCATATTGTTATAAAAGAGGTGATGCATCATAAAAAAACTGATGGTTGGCTGTACTGCAAAGATAGTATCATCCGGCCAGAGAAATCCTATTGAAATAGGGTAAACAACAGGAGACGGGGCACTTACCAGTGTGCTTTCAGGATTTATATATACTGCTGGTTCAAATTCCAGTACAAAATCTGCGGAATAAGAAAGTAATGATCTTTTTGGAGTTTTTTCTTCCTGTGCATAAAGACAGGTGAGGAAAAGAGCTGCTATAATAAGGGTAATAATTTTTTTCAAAACTGCCACCTATATTAATCGGCTATAGAGAGTGCGGTCCAGATTTACCTGAAGGAAACCGCTTCGTCCGGTCTGATAAAATGAAGATTCTTCCCAGGCTGCGTAAAGTGTAGTTCCTGAAATTACAAAATCAGAATACACAAAACCTGTAGGAAGTTTTGGCAAGCGGATTGCAACCGGCTTACCGCTTCTCAGAATGTGGCGACCAGGTAATGCACCTTCAAGGAATAATGTTCCGTCTTCGAAAAGAGCGGCACTCCAGCTTTGTGAAAGAATTGCTTTTGCATGGAGTTCTTTTTTAGAAGTATCATTTATATTATTTGTATAATAGCGGGGTGAAGTTCCACCTGCATTTTTGACTTCAATTTCAAACGGAAGTTTTTTGTCAAAACCAGAGAGAAGTTTTTTTATTCGTTCTGGGGCATAGTTATAATCAAGCTGCTTTCTGCAATCTCTGAAAAAATCAGCATCAGTGTCAGAGAGTGTGATAGAACTATCGGCTGTTGCAGGAGAAATAGCAAGGAGTGGAATCTGTGGTTTAAAAATAACATATGAAAATTCGTTTTTAGTGTCTGATATTGTTTTTATACTGCAGCACCATTCAAAACCATTCCAGAAAAAGTCTGTAATTTCTGAGTTTCTTTTTTTTGTAATATTGTTACAGTTAATCAGAGGGTAGGAGATTTTTGCAGTTGAATCAAACTGAACCAGAAAAAGATGGGCAGAGTCATCTTTCTTATAATCAGGATCTACTATACTGTCATTGAAAAAAGAACTTTTATAAACAGAGAAGACTGGTACATTGTTTGAGAAAACAAGATTACCGGCGGTTCTGTTATTAAAAAGGGTTACGTCTGGCGAAAGAAAAATTGTTTCGTTATTAAATTTTATTACACCAAGTCTGTTTACAATAGCATAGGCAAGAGAATCTGAATCACCTTCTGCAGCGTTATTTGCAGATGAAATACGGATTGCTTCTGTCCATGGTTTTTCTGCCTGAGCAGGAACAAGCTGTGGTTTTTCAATGTGCTGGAAAGTGTAATTATTAAAATAATACCAGGTATGATTTTTTTTTGTTATCTCAACAGAAATTGTATTATTTGTCTGAATTGTATTATCCTGCTTCTTACAGCTATAAAGGCTTATAATGAGAATTACTGTAAAAATGATTAAATGGAGTTTTTTCATACCTCTCCTTTAAGATTCTTCATTATATATCGGTATATAAATATACTCGATTAAAACATTTTTTGCACTCTCAAAATTAACATAAATCCCGATTTTATGCAGATCGGAAAGAATAAGGGGAGTTTCTTTTTTTACGGTAATCTGATGATTTATTCTGATATTTTGATTTTCGGGAATAAAAGGGGACATAATGTGAATACCGGTTTGTTCGAAAATATAATCAGTAGAAAGAGTGTAGCAGGATGTTGGTGAAAGAAGTGATGACATAAAATTCTGGTCGGAAAGATTCTGCATTATCCGGCTCATATCACAAAGCCAGGGATTATAAAACTTTGAACTGGAAAGACTTTTATTGATTTTTTCGTCTATGTAAGAAGCTGCCTTTTCCCAGTTGAAAGTACTGACATACCGTGCAGCCTCCGAAGGAGATGCTCCACTGTTTTTACAGCATTTATACAGTTCATTCATGATGTGAGCCGGATATCCCTGCTCCCAGGAAAGAGCATTATTGCTTTTTTCTGACGGGTAAATATAACCTGCCGGATAGAAATACTGACATTCACAGCCATCATCTAAAAGCGTTATTGGATAGGCAAGAATACACAAGGGAAAGTTTTTTTGAACTTCAAGTTCAATGTTCGATGAAGTTGTATAACAGATAATTGATTGACGATAATCGGTGACTACAATTTTCCATCTTGATAAGGGAGGGTAGAAGGAATTTTCTTGAGGCGGCCATGTTGGAAGACTTATTGATATGTTTTCCGAATCAGAAAGGGCAGTATAGATTCTGCAGCTGAAAAATAGAGGCAGAAGGACAGCAAATAAAATGAATAGTCTGTTTATATAGTATTTCCTCATACTATATAAATAGATTCAAAATGAACATTTCAGGAAATGAAAAATAAAAAAAGAGAGAAAAATCAGATTGTTTTGGCTGTTCTGTCTTGTATGGGAACCTTGTTTATTCGAATTTGGCGATTTCCTGCTGGCAAAGCTGGTCGCAAAGTTCGTTATATTCAACTCCAGCATGGCCTTTTACCCAGTTCCAGGTTACGTTAAGGCCTGCATTAAGACTGTCCAGCTGTACCCATAAATCCTGATTTTTTACAGGTTTTTTATCTGCGGTCTTCCAGCCTTTTGCTTTCCAGCTTTTTATCCAGGTGGTGATACCGTTTTTTACATACTGGCTGTCTATGTTTACAATAACGTGGCTGCCTGCAAAATCCGGAGTATTGTGAACAACAGTAAGGGCTGTAATGGCTGCCATGAGTTCCATGCGGTTATTAGTAGTCATTTTTTCGCCGCCGGAAAGCTGTTTTGCAAGCCCTTTTGCAATAACTACAATTGCCCAGCCACCAGGACCAGGGTTTCCATGGCAACCGCCATCTGTATAAATCGTAATTTCGTTCATTAGTAATTCCTAAAACTCTTTAATTGCCGGTGCATAAGAAAGCATTGTCCACCAGGAAAGTCCAAGGTGTTCATAGCCGTCTTCATTCAAATGAATGCCATCCGGACCCATGTATTTTTTCTTGAAGTCTGGAATAGTGGTTGCAAGATGCCAGTAATCCAGAAGTTTTACTTTGTTATCATTTGCAAACTTTGTTAGGGCAGTATTATAGCGTTCCTGATTTTTACCAAGAGTTTCTGCAGAGCCGTTAAGAAATTTGAGAATTGCATCTGCATCGTGTCCTTTAGTAATTGTTTTGAACCAGTCATCACATACATAAGGAATAAGATTCATAAGAAGCGGTGTAACCTTGTTTTCTCGGCAAAGCTTTACCATAGCTTCGATATTCTTTAAGTATTCTTCAAAAGGAACCTTTGGCTGAATCTGGTCGAAAGGAGGAAGTTCTGCACCAGACGCAAAAATGTTCCAGTCGTAGTCGCAGTCGTTTGAGCCGAATTCAATAATACAGAAATCAGCGTGTCCGCCTTTTTCAAAGTATTTTTGCATTTTTTGAAGCCCTTTTGAGCTGATGTTTCCGTAGATAGAACGGTTATCAAGTTCAAACTTAAGTTTATTTTGAGCCCAGGTCAATGCATCGTTTGGAGTTACATCAAAAAGATTTTTTGAGTCTGGTTTTGTGATTACACCTTTTAAGATTGAATCTCCAAATACTACAACTGAAAAATTATCCATTTTTTATTCTCCTGATTTATAAGTTCAGAATTGGTGGATTCGACAGATCCTTCGACATGCTCCGGGACCACTCAATCACCGTTAGCATTTAGATGATTACACCTTTTGTGCTTGGAACAGTGCCGCCGCGGCGTTGGTCAATTTCTGTGGCTGCACGAATAGCGCGGCTCACGGCCTTAAAACAGGCTTCTATTTTGTGGTGATCGCTGCGACCTCGGATTACATCAATGTGCAGGTTGCACAAAGCGGCATTAGCAAAGCCCTGCCAGAAGTCTTCGAAACAATCTGTCTGGAAAGACCCCTGTTTGCCGTCTTGAAGGCTCACAAGAGGCATTCCAGAAAGCTGAGAATTGCAAACAAGGTAAGGGCGACCGCCAAAATCTACGGCTGCCTGAGCCAGAGTTTCGTCCATAGGGTAAATAAAGAAACCGCTGCGGTAAATACCGGCACAGTCGCCAAGGGCACGCTTAAAGCATTCGCCGAGTACGATTCCTGTATCTTCTATTGTGTGATGCTGGTCTACGTTGAGGTCGCCTTTTATACTTCCGCTGAGATCAAAAAGGCCGTGCTTACAGAAGCTGCGCAGCATGTGGTCAAAAAAGCCGATAGGGTTATCTACATCGTATTTGCCGGTGCCGTCGAGGTTGAGGGTGAGCTCAATCTGGGTTTCACCGGTTTCTCTTTTAACAGTCGCGGTTCTCATTTTTTTCATCTCCTGAAAGGTGATTTCGATACGCCCTTTGGGCTACTCAATCACCGGTGGTTGAGTAGCCCAAAGGGCGTATCGAAACCACATTCTTACAACATTACTTTACGTAATTCATATTCTACAATATCTGTAGCACCCAGGCTCTGGAGTTTTGGCAGCAGGGTAGGTACTTCAGATTTTTTAACAGCAATTTTGATTGCATAGCCGTTTCCACCGAAAAGCGGTGAAACTGTTGGGCTCTTCATGCTTGGAATTCCTTTGATGAGAGTGTCGAACTTGTCTTCTGCACAGTTCATTTCGAGCATTACACGGCTGCGGGCATTCAAAACTGTTTCAAAGAGCATTTTGAGCTCCATGATTTTCTGTTTTTTAGCAGGATCAGCCATAGCAGTTTTGCTGGCGTACATTCTTGTAGAAGATTCCATAAGAGTATCTACAATCTTAAGGCGGTTTGCCTTGAGTGAAGAACCTGTAGATGTATTATCAATCAGAATCTGTGCGATTGAATCTTCATTGTCCTGAACAAAGCCTTCGCTGGTTCCCCAGGTGCGGAAAATTGTTCCGTCAATTTTTTTGTCTTCTACCCATTTGCGGCTAAGTGCCTGATATTCGGTAGCAATTGTAACTGGAGATTTGAGAAGTTTATCAAAATCGCGTGCTTCAGGAATTGCAGCAACAATACGTACCGGATCAAAGCCTAAATCCATGATTTCTACAACGTCATCCTGACAGCCGTTTTCGTATACCCAGTCTTTGCCGGAAAAGCCCATATCTGCCTTATTGTTTGCAAGAAGAAGACTCACAATCTGTGGTTTTACAACCTGAAAAGCAAGATCTTCCTGATTTGTTGTAGGGAAATAAGTGCGGTCTGGAAGATGGATAGAAATACCTACGTCGCTCAAAAGCTCATAAACCGACTCGTAGATTCTGCCCTTTGCAAGTAAAATTTTAAGTTTGTCCATTTTCCATACTCCTTTTTTTAGCGTTATTCCGAACTTGTTTCGGAATCTTTGCTTATAGATGCTGAAATAAATTCAGCATGACCATTTTGTTTTACAGTATATAGAAGTATCTGCAATAATTCAATGACAGTGTAAATATTTATTAATTGTTAATAATTTGCGAAAACGTTTTATTTATGCTATAATCTCAGAACAGTCAAAAAGTAATGGATGATTTTTATCACAGGCTATTTTACCATATTATAGGAGTTTTTTATGTCTGTTACTGATGACTCTTTTTTTACTGAAAATATTGTTAATATCAATAAAAGAATATATATCATCCTTTTTTGGACCCTTATTGTGCCAGTATCTTTTGTTGCCCTTACGCAAGTAGGTGTGTGGTATGTACCAACTCCTTATGCTGCTATGATTTTTATATACAGCCTTGCAATGGCTTTTATATGTATGGTCCTGAATAAAACAGGAAATAAAAATCTGCAGTCCGTTACTATGTATCTGGGACTTATTGGTATTTCCGGCTTTGTATTTCTGCTGGGAATGAAGGGTGTAATTGTTCTTACTATTTCCTGGGCTTTTGCACCTTTTATCAGCTGTCTGTATTATAACCGACGTCTTACCAGAATCACTACAATTATTAATTTTGTTCTTACTATTGTGGCTTACTGGCTTCGTTCATCGGCAGTTACCCTGGTTTTGAGCGGTGTAAAAACTGCCAGCCGCTGGTTTATAGAAAATGTTCCGGGTGTCATTGTTGAATTTATTTTTGTTTTTCTGGTAACGGACTTTCTTTCCAAGAGAACCTATCAGACCTTCCGTCGTCTTATGTCCATTAATGCAGATAAGGATGGGGCTTATAAGCGTTTGAACGAAAAAACTCTTGAACAGTTCAATACAAATAAAGAGCTTCAGGAAAAGAATGAATATATTGAAAAGTTGAATGAAGAACTGAATACCCGAAATAAGGGGCTGAGTGAAAATCAGCATAAAATTGTTGAGTTTGTAGTAAGCAGTTTTGGTTCTTTTGATTTGTTCGGGGTTACTCATAATTATCATACCGGTAAATATGTGCAGGAAATCAGTAAAAAACTTCGTGAAAACGGTTATTATGCAGATGAACTTACTGATGAAAAAATTGAAACCTATATGCTTACAGCTCTTTTACATGATGCCGGAAAAATCCGAATTCCTCAGAATATTGTAAATAAATTTGGAAAGTATATAAAAGAAGAATATGAGATAATGAAAACCCATCCTATGGAGGGAAGAAAGATTCTCGAGGAAATGCCAATTATTGATGATGGAAGCTTTAATATTATAGCAAAAGAAATGGCCCTTTATCATCATGAAAGATGGGATGGAAGTGGTTATCCGTATGGAGTTTCCGGCGAGGCGATTCCTCTTTGTGCCCGTATTCTTGGGGCAGCAGATGTTCTTGATGCCTTAATCAGTCCGAGACTTTACAAGGAGCCTATGTCTATTGATGAGGCAATGAAGTTTTTTGCCGAAGAAAAAGGAAAGTCCTTTGAACCATGTATTGCGGATGCTGTAATTGCTCTTAAAAATGAGATTATGATAATAGATCGCGATTTTAAGACCTTTGAAGGTGCTAAGTTTGATGATGAACTTGCGAGATGGAAAAAATATCATCCTGAATTAAAAGATTTTGGGAAGGCAGGAAAATGAGTGCAGGAATTAGTGTAATTTTATGTATAGTAGCGGGCATTCTTCTGCTGGTTGGATTTTTAGGAACCTTTGTTCCAGTATTGCCGGGCGCTCCTCTTGCCTGGGCAGGACTTCTGGTGGCATATTTTTCTGATTTTAATGATATCACGCTGGCATGTCTCATTATTACTGCGGTAATTGCAGTTGTAGTTTCTATAGCTGATAATTTCTTTCCGGTTGCCATGACTAAAAAGTTTGGTGGCAGTAAATATGCAACTACTGGGGCAACTGTTGGTCTGATTATAGGATTTTTTACCGGCCCATGGGGAATTATTCTTGGTCCCTTCTTTGGAGCTCTGATTGGTGAGTGGATAAACAAAGAAGGAAAGGGAGATGGCGTGTTTAAGGCAGCCTTTGGAGCTTTTATGGGCTTTTTGCTGGGAACAGGACTAAAAATGATTACCGTTCTCGCTTTTATCTGGATTTTTGTGATTTCTTTCTTTAAATAAAAAAGAGCGCTTCCTGAGAAACGCTCTTTCCCCCTAATTTATATAAATCAAAAAGATTTATTTCTATTCAATGATGAATTTGTCCTTACCAGCTCCACATTCAGGACATTTATAATCTGCTGGTACATCTGCCCAAGCTGTTCCTGGAGCAACATTGTTTTTTGGATCTCCTTCATCTTTATCATAAACGTGTCCACAGTTATCGCATTGCATTCTTTCCATATCTCATCACCTCGTAAACATATTTTATATCACTATATATTATTATACCACGCTTTCCTCGTTTGTAAAGGGAAATGTTTAGAACTGATGTTCATTGTTATACTGAGAATTAAGAAATTGTTGACACGGAGTAGAAAATGGCCGAGGACAACATCATCCCGTTGGCCGAGGACATTTTCTACGGGAGAGGCATCAATTTCTTAGGAATCCGCCTGCATTACCTTGAACGGATCTTCTGTTCTATACATTTCACGAAGCTTTGGTTTTTCGATTTTACCAGTTGGATTACGTGGAACCGGTGCAAAAATGATTTTGCGCGGTCTTTTGTATTTAGGCAGCTCCAGACAGAAGTTATTTACATCTTCTTCGGTACAAGTATAGCCCTGCTTTACTTCGATAATTGCGGCAGCGATTTCTCCCAGACGCTTATCAGCAAGACCGATAACTGCAACATCTTTAATTGCTTCCATTTTGTGGAGGAAGTCTTCTATCTGAACAGGGTAGAGGTTTTCACCACCGGTGATAATAACGTCTTTTTTACGGTCTACCAGATAAATAAAGCCGTCCGGATCCATCATTGCCATATCTCCGGTGTATAGCCAGCCTTCATCATCCATAACTTCATTAGTTGCTTCCGGATTTTTATAGTAGCAGACCATAACGCCGGGACCGAATACTGCAAGCTCTCCGACATCGCCCTGTTTTACTTCCTTGCGGTGTTCGTCTACAATCTTAACCTTCCAGCCGTAGCCAGGGGTACCGATGGCACCAATCTTGTGGTCGTTTCCAACACCAAGATGTACACAACCAGGTCCGATAGATTCTGAAAGTCCGTAGTTTGTGTCGTAGGCGTGGTGCGGAAAGTATTTTTTCCAGTCTTCAATAAGTTTTTTTGGAACCGGTTGAGCACCAATGTGCATAAGACGCCACTGAGAAAGATGGTAGTCTTCGATTTTAAGATCGCCGCGGTCAAGGCTGTCCAAAATATCCTGAGCCCATGGAACGAGGAGCCATACAATAGTACAAAGCTCGTCAGAAGCGGCCTTGAGAATTACTTCTGGTTTTGTTCCGCGAAGGAGAACGGTTTTACTTCCAGAAATCAAAGAACCAAACCAGTGCATTTTTGCACCTGTGTGGTAAAGCGGCGGAATACAAAGGAAAACGTCATCCTTTGTCTGGCCGTGGTGCTGCTGTTCTACGGCTGCAGAGTGCATAAGGGCGCGGTGCTTGTGAAGAATAGCTTTAGGAAAGCCTGTTGTTCCCGAGCTGAAGTAGATTGCAGCTTCATCATCATCTGTAAGCTCTATGTTCAGGTTTTCTGAAGAATAGTTCATTACAGATGAAATGTAGTTTTCTGAGAAAGTAGGTGTAAGACCTTCGCCAACGTAAATGAGGAGTCGGCGGTTCATGATTTTTTCTGAGATTGTTTCCAGACGTCCGATAAACTCAGGACCAAAGAAAAGTACAGAAATATCTGCAAGATTAAGACAGTAGTCAATTTCGTCTGAGGCATAGCGGAAGTTGAGAGGTACGGCAAGTGCACCGGTTTTCAAAATACCAAAATAGATTGGCAGCCATTCAAGGCAGTTCATCAAAAGAATACCAACCTTGTCTCCTTTGCGGACTCCGCGTTCGAGCAGGTAGTGGGCACAGCGGTTAGCCTTTTCATTAAAAATTCGCCAGCTGATTTCGCGGCGGTATGGAAGATTAGGCTCCGGCTGGGTAAGATCAAATTCCTTCCAGGTCATGCGGCGGGTGTCTTTTACTTCCGGGTTTAATTCTACAAGTGCACAGTCGTCTGCATATTTTTCTGCGTTGCTTTCAAGATATTTTGTGATAGGCATTTTTGTTCCTCTTTTGTGCGTCATTCCGAAATAAGTTCGAAATGACAGTGCGTTTTTCTTTAATAATACTTAAAAAAATTATAAATCATAAATAAAAAAAATAAAAGAAGGGACTGGCAAATAAGTTTACAGATGCCGAAATAGGATCGGCAAAATAGAACTTATCAGACAGCCCCTTGCTAAAAACAAAAAAGAATGTTTTATATGGTTAGTTTGTTAAAGTGATATTGTATTTTTGTACCGCACTGGTAAGGCCAAACTTATCTTTTACATAAGCATATACAGTTGCTCTACCTTCTTTAGAGCCAGTTATATATATACCTTTATTCCACCATGATATTTGATTTACGAATTTTTGATCAATTTTGTAAGATGTGTCATCTTCCGTAAAATTATCAAGAGATACATGCAATTCGTTTGTATTCATATCCAAGTCAGAAAAACTAATAAGAAGATCGTATTTTTTTCCGTATTTAATTCTTGTTGTACCTGTGACTGTTGAATAGTTATCACCATCTATAGTTTCATTTACAAACTTTAAATCCAAGAGCGAAGGCGGGTAAACTACAATCTGATTAGTCGGCTGGTTACAGCTTGTAAATCCAATAATAACGAGTGCACTAATGAGCACTCCCAATAATAGTCTTTTTTTCATACATTAACTCCTTTTATGTAAGATAATTTAAAAATACCTTATACAAATACAAATGTGAAGATTCAGTCTGCTCATTTTGGAAAAAAATATAAAAAAAAGGTTGAAAAAAAGTTTTTTATAACAATTCCTTTTATTCAACCTTTGTTTATGTATCAGATAAGTATTGAAAAAGTACTAAGCCTGAAGTGCTGTTAGGCTTGAAGAGCTGTAACGGCTACGGTTGCAACGATGTCGTCTACGTTACAGCCGCGGCTGAGGTCGTTGAGAGGTTTTGCAAAGCCCTGGCAAACAGGACCAATAGCCATCCAGCCACCCATTCTCTGGCAAATCTTATAACCAATGTTTCCTGCATTGATGTTAGGGAAGATGAATGTGTTAGCGTGTCCTGCAACCTTGCTTCCTGGAGCCTTGAGTTCTCCAACTTCTGGAGCAACTGCTGCGTCGAACTGGAATTCTCCGTCGAGAGCCAAATCAGGAGCGGCTGCCTTAGCAAGCTCTGTAGCCTTCTGAACCTTTGTTACTGTGTCGTAGAATTTAGCATCGTTTCCAGAGCCCTTTGTAGAGAAGGAAAGCATTGCTACACGTGGTTCAATTCCAGCAATCTTCTTTGCAGTGTCAGCAGATGCAACTGCGATGTCTGCAAGTTCTTCTGCTGTAGGTTCAATGTTGATAGCGCAGTCACCGAATACTGCAACTCCTTCTGGAACGTACTTGTTTCCGCCTTCTGGAGCTACCATGATAAAGCAGCTAGAAACTGTCTTGAAGCCAGGAGCGGTCTTAATAACCTGAAGTCCCGGGCGGAGTGTGTTAGCTGTTGAGTGGCAAGCACCAGAAACAAATCCATCTGCATCTCCAGCTTTAAGAATAAGGGCACCGTACATTGTGTGGTCTTTAAGAATTGCGGCTTTAGCAGCGGCTACATCAGCATATTCTGGAGCGCCGGTTTTCTTGTTGATTTTTCCTTCGCGAGCCTTGAAAAGAAGTTCTGCGTATTTATCTGCATTTGAATCTTTTGCAGGGTCAACAATTGTAACTCCGCTTAAGTCTGCATTGCTTCCGCTTGCTTTAATGTCTTCGTCGCTTCCAATCAAAATGATTTTTGCGATTCCATCTTTTACGATTTTAGAAGCTGCTTCGACTACGCGCTTGTCTTCGCCTTCGCAAAGTACGATAGTTTTGTTGGCAGCCTTAGCTTTTTTAAGTAAGTCTTCTACGAAATTCATATTTTCCTCTATTATAATGAAGTGTCATTGTCCAGCTTGGACAATCTCTAGAATACTACTATGGAACGTTTTTTACAACAGAATGCTTTAACGCTGGCGGCTTAGCCATTCAAAAAGACTTTCATCTCCGTCATAGCACTGGTCGTTTAATACGTAAATCCAGCTCGAATGACCGTCATATTCATAAGGCTTGCCAAAGTCATCATCATCTTCTTCTGCATTACGGTTTTTGAAGACAGTTCCTGAAGTATCAACAACATTTGGGAAAACTGTTACTTTAAGATTTTTTGCATCTGCTTTGCGAAGTCTTTTTATTGTAGGAATTGAGCATGAAGCAGGTTTTACAGTTTCATCATTTTCTGCATAGGTGAACCACAAAGGTTTTTCTGCGAGAGCTTTAATCTGTTTGTTTGTAATTTTACTGTCCAGATAATATTCGCAGGTAGGGAATGCGGCAACAAAAAGCTCGGGATGCTGAATCATCATATTCATTGTCATATAACCACCGGCAGAACAGCCTCCAACGTAAATACGGTCACTGTCAATTTCCGGATGTTTTTTTAGAAAATCCATAAGAAGTTCTGTAACTGGTTCTGTGTAAAAGGAAACTGCGGCAAAAGGTTCTTTTTCCTCTTCCTTTTCTTCTTCTATTATTCCGGTAAGTGAATCAAAAAACTTCTTAAGCGGATTTGTAAACTTTTTTACAGAGCCTTCAATATCTACTGGAGCCCAGTAACGGATTCCCATTGAATTTTCTTCGATTGTTTCAAGCCAGCCGCTGGGACATTGAGGTGCAAGAATGGCAACTCCATCTTCAAAATAACTTTGAATTTTTTCTCCGGCAAGGGCTGTGGTTTTTGTTCCGAGTAATACCAGATAAGGATTCGAGCCGCTTTCTCCAATGCTGTGGAACCACAAAATAAGAGGAAGCTTTGTTTCTGGAGATTTAGTTTCCGGAAGGTAAAACATATAATTCATAGGGATTTCAAATTCTTTTTTTTCTGTTGCACCTTTGAAGGTAAAAAGCCCTTTTGAGAATTTTGAAACATCTTCGTTTACAAAGCCCTGAACTTTTGTAATCTTAAAATCAAGGTCATCATTTTCAACCTGATAGCTGTAGAAGTTTTCAAACATAGTGTTTGAAATAAATCCCGGAAAAGGACTTGAGTTTTCTGCTTCCGGATAAACATCTGTAAGAATTGTGATATAACTGCTTTCTTCTTCTATTTTATTGCCTTTTGAATCAGAACAGAAAACGTCGATAACTTTAAGTTCACCATTTGTTTTTCTAAGTCCTGTGTCTTTCTGGTAAAGTACCCGCTCTACTTCAAAGTCTGAAAGCTTAAGTGATTCTGGTTTATACTTTTCTTCAGTGTGAATAACTATTTTATTGATGCAGGCTCCCCAGTCGTATGAGCCGACATATACGGCCATCATATTTTTTCCGGGCTCAAGTGATTTGTAAAAAGTCTGAGAAAACAAAGTTGTTGCAAATAATAAGGTGATTAAAAAAACAAATATTCTTTTCATATTTTAATACTAGCATTTTGTTAAAAAAAACAAAAGCCGGCGTATCAGCCGGCCTGTAATGTGCTCTCAGTCATCTATGGACTGGCACTATAATTTATCCCAGAACTAAGCATCTGGCAGCTTCAAAATGTCTAACGTATTATATAACCTCGACCAGGTTATCTCTCTTTGTCGGGAATTGCATATTGCCTCCTTTCAAGCAACCGGTGTGCGTCCTCATCTCGCTCTTGGCTACAACTCCATAATAGCATAGGTTTGAGATATTGCAAGAACAAAAGTTCAAAAATCACGAAAAAAATGTCTGTTTAATTTATTCGAAAGGTATGGTATAATTGTAAATCTTATTTTAGAGACTCTGAAAACTTGTTCAGAGTGACGATGAATATCAGGAGATTTTTGATGGCACAGCGTAGAGTTGTTGTTACCGGATTGGGTTGCGTTTCTTCTGTTGGAAACGATGTTAATACTGCCTGGGAAAATGTAAAAAATGGCAAAAGTGGAATTACGAAAATCACTCTTTTTGATGCATCTGCTCATCAGGTTCAGATTGCAGGTGAAGTAAAAGATTTTGATATTAATAATTACGGAGTAGACCGTAAGCTTGCCCGCAAAATGAGTCGTATGAGTAAGTTCCTGCTTGGTGCAAGTATTGAAGCTGCAAATGACGCAGGGCTTTCTGCTGAAAATCTTAAGGATGAAAAAGCCGGAATTGTAACTGGTGTTGGAATCGGACTTTCTGATGATCTTGAAACTGCTTATAAAAAATACCTTGATCCTGCAAGCGGCGTAAACCGTATTCCGCCGCTCACAGCACCTTTTGTTTTAAATAATGAGGCATCTGCTGGCGTTGCAATGCACTTTCAGATTTACGGTCCTTCATGGACACTTTCTACTGCCTGTGCTTCTGGAACAGATGCACTTGGACTTTCGATGGATATGATTCGAAGCGGACGTCTTGATGTCTGCTTTGCCGGTGGTGTTGATGCAAATATCACAGGCTTTAATATCGGATGCTATCAGGCTCTTTCGGCACTTACAAATAAATTCAACGACACTCCGGAAAAGGCAAGCCGTCCGTTTGATAAGAACCGCAGCGGTTTTGTAATGGCTGAAGGTTCTGCAGTTTTGATTCTGGAAGAGTATGAGCATGCCAAGGCACGTGGTGCAAAGATTTATGCTGAGGTTGCAGGTTACGGTGCATCTTCTGACGCTTACCATATTACGGCTCCTCGTGAGGATGGAAGCGGCGGTGCCCTTGCAATGAAACGTGCTTTTGAAGACGCTGGAATGAAGCCTTCGGACATTCAGTATTACAATGCACACGGAACTTCTACTTCGGCAAATGATTCTGCTGAAACTGCAATGATAAAATCAGTTTTTGGTGAGGATGCAAAAAAGCTGCACATATCTTCTACTAAAAGTGAAATTGGTCACATGGTTGGAGCTGCTGGCGCTATTGAAGCAATTATGTGTATTAAAGCTATGCAGGATAGTTTTGTTCCACCGACAATTAACCTTGAGGAAGCTGATCTGGAACATGGATGCGACCTCGATTATACACCGAATAAGGGTGTGCCTTGCGAGATTTCAGCTTCAGCAAGCTGTTCTCTTGGCTTTGGCGGACACAACGGCTGTATAATCTTCAAAAACATAAAAAAGTAAAAAAACGGAATTTTTAACCTTTTCCCCTGCTTAAAAAAGTAATGAAAGTTTAGAAAATTTGACTTCCTTCTGAAGAACTATGAGAATTATAGTGTAATCTGAACTATTTCAGAAGGAGGTCAATTATGAAAAGAACAATAATTAAGGCCGTAAAAGCTTGTGTAGTTTTATGTATGACTTCATTTTTCTTCAGCTGTTCAATGATGCTGGATGAAATGGAAATGGGGAATGGAGTTTCTTCATCGTCTGTTCAGAATATTCGTTTTATGATGAATCGTTCGGATTCAGAAAAAATGCTCTACATGGGTGGCTCTGTTCTCTACTGCCCAAAGGATTCAAACTCTAATCAGCTGATTGAAGGCGCAATAGTTGCAACTCGTATTGGTAAGGTTATTAAAAAGGATCTGGGCTGCGGCCAATATGCATATCAGAATTCAAAAACTGATTATGAGCTTGGATTTATTTCTGTAGATGCAATTTCTAAGGCAGAGATTTCTTTTACCTATTACAAGTTCCCTTCTGTTGATTCAGACAACTATATTTCTGCCGGAAGCTTTACACTTTCTGAAGGTCAGAGTGCTGATCTGAATGGTGATGGGATTGCTGATGTTCAGTTCCGTAAGCCAGATGCAGGTCGCAGGGGTTATAAGAGCAATATGTGGCTCTCATTCCTTTGTGATATAAATACAGGTGACCACGCAGCGATGTTCTCAATTGTTCCAATGCAGTATAACCGAAGTGTTTATCCAAACGGTCTGCTTGGAATTAACACTACCGGTCAGTATGTGATTAATATGTATGAGGTAGGAACTAACAATCGTTCGGTAGTTTCTAATATTTCTTACGGAGACTACGTTCTTGATACAGAAGCAAATACTCTTGCCCGCTATGTTGGAGAAAATAGAACTTCACGGTCTGCAGCTCGTTCTATTAGTGATGCAGAGGTACAGGAGTTAGAACAAATTTCTTCTGACTCAACTCCAGAAGATTTTGAGTTCAAGGCAAATGAGTTTACAGATGAGTATGATGTTAATGAACTGCTTGGACATATGCCTGCTGCCATTGTTACAGAACATTGGACTGGCCGCAACATTGCAGAAAATGTAGCTTACCTTAACTACCTTATCCGCCAGCCTTACTTTATCAATCAAATTGCAGATGCAAATCCTGGCGAAGTAGCAGCTGAAATTAAGGCAGAGCTTGCTTCAAGTCCTATTTCCTGCGAGGCAGAAAGAGTGATTTTTGCAAGACATGCTTTGAGCCTTATCTATCCGGAATATTGTCCTGATATCAATCTTTTTTCACAGACTTTGAGTAACATCCTCCCATGGCTTTATGTAGAGTTTGGCGGAGCTAATAATGCAGAATCCGGAGCAGAAAGATCAATCTTTACAGATATGAACAGAAAGCTGCTTAAACAGATTTCTTATGACCAGACAATGAAGCAGTATATGGAGGAAGCAAAAAAGAAGCATGCAAATGAATATGGAAAGAAGGTAGATGAATATATTGAATACGAAATTAAACGTGATGCAATGGAAAAGTACTTTTCTACACTCAGCAGCTACAACTTTGCTCCATTACTAGCAACTTTGACAGGACAGGATTGGCTCAAGGACATTGTAAAGGGGACAAAAACAGATCTTAGAGTTGGAGCAAGTGGTAATATCAGCTTTGCAAACGCTAACCCAAGTGTTGATTTGAAGATTGGAGTCCTTCTTAAGTTCGAGCTTGAAAACAGGATTGCTTTTAATGTTTCATCTACATCACTCTTTGCAAGTTCAGCACCAGAAAAGAAGAGCATTTCAGAGCTTCAGGAAAAGTTCAATAAGAAGTTCCCCGATGGTCACTACACAGCAGAAGAAGTAAAAGATTACATCGACACTATGGACAGTATAAATGTTAAGGATGAGCTTGGTCTTGACAGCTGGGTATTCAATGCTTCTGAAAAACTGCAGAAGTCATCTCCTGTAACAGGAATCCGTCCTTCTAAGGATGCAAAGAGCTTGCATTATGCTTATAATCCTGTTCCAGCTCTGCCATTTGTAGTTAGCTTTGATGCACGACTTGATATTCTTTTTAAGATTGCAGCAGTGGTTGAGTTTGATAACTTTACTGTAGGCGGAGTTTACATGACTGTATTTGACTGTGCTGCTGGTATAGACTGGGGCTTTAGAAAGAAGTTCTGTGGTATTCCGGTTGTTACATCCTTCTACTGCGATACATATGCAATATCTAATCGTTATAGTGAAAACGCAGGCTTTGCTGGAATTACTTCGGTAGACAGTGCTGAACTTAAGATTGGTGGTGGTGTTAAGTTTACAATCAGCCCGGTACTTGAGCTGCGTGTTGGGGCAGGAGTTGGTTACAATATACTTGGAGCTGGTGCAGATGTAACACTTGGTGTTAAGGTAGATTTCTTTGCACCTTTGAGTGCTTATCTGGGATGTGCAATCCGTATTGATGGAGCACCGGTAATTATTCTGGACCTGGATATGGATGCAGGCTTCAGCTACAGCGGTGATGTACAGTTCTGCCTGGATCCGCCAATTCTTTCAAAGAGGTATTGGAACTATGATATTCCTGGTCTTAAGAATCAGTATGTAAGGCAGATTTTCAAGCTTCGTCTTGAAAACTTCAAGGTGGTAAAGAAAGAGGGAATAAAGGAGAAGGCGTAGGAGCAAGGACCGTCCAATGGGCGGCCCTTGTCTTGTTTTAAATGACATTTTTTGATAAAGTGTAAAAATAAATTATAAATGCGCAAGGGCATGGAGCACCTGCGAAGCAGCCGACCGCAGGACGCGGTGGTTTATAAACCACCGTGGCCGAGGACGGTGAGCGTTAGCGAAGTGCGGAACGCCCGACCCGAACGAAGTGAGGGTTGCGCCCAAATAAATAGGAGTTTTGGAAAATGATTATCAAACCAATGGTTCGTTCGAATATGTGTCTTAACGCTCACCCGATTGGATGCGCTAAGGAAGTTGAAAATCAGATTGCATACGTGAAGGCTCAGAAGGCTAAGCGCGGAACAAAATCTTTGAAAGAGGGTGGAAACGGTCCTAAGTTTGTTCTTGTTTTGGGCTGCTCTACAGGTTATGGACTTGCATCGCGCATTTCTGCTGCATTCGAATATGGTGCAGACACAATCGGTGTTTCTTTTGAAAAGGCTGGAACAGAGACAAAGGGCGGAACTCCTGGCTGGTACAATAATCTGGCATTTGACCGCGCTGCTAAGGCAGAAGGTTTGTTCACAGAAACTTTCAGCGCTGATGCATTCAGCCACGAAACACGCAAAATGATTATTAAAGAAGCAAAGAAGGCTGGTAAGAAGTTTGACCTTATTGTTTACTCTCTGGCTTCACCGGTTCGCTCTGACCCTGACAAGATTGATCCTAACAGCGAGACTGGTGCTCACGTTTTATATAAGTCTGTAATTAAGCCTATCGGTAAAACATATGCCGGACTTGGTATTGATATTTTGACAGACTCTCTTAAAGAGAGCGCTGCAGAGCCTGCTAACGAAGAAGAAATCGCTAACACTGTAAAGGTTATGGGTGGCGAAGACTGGAAGCTTTGGATTGACCAGTTGTCTGCTGCAGGTGTTCTTGCTGAAGGCTGCCGTACAGTTGCTTATTCATACATAGGACCAGAGTTGAGCCATGCTATTTACCGCGATGGAACTATTGGTCAGGCTAAAAAGCATCTTGAAGCTACTGCTCACGAATTGAACAAGAAACTGGGTGATGAGCTCGGTGGTGCTGCTTACGTTTCTGTAAACAAGGGACTCGTAACTCGTTCTTCTGCTGTTATCCCAATTATTTCTTTGTACCTGTCGATTTTGTTCAAGGTTATGAAGGCTAAGGGAACTCACGAAGGCTGTATCGAGCAGATGGAGCGCCTTTTTGCAGAACGTCTCTACACAGGTGAAAATGCTGCCGCAGGCAAGGTTCCGGTTGATGAAGAAAACCGCATCCGTGTAGACGACTGGGAAATGCAGGCTGACGTTCAGGCAGAAGTTGATAAGCTCATGGCAAGTGTAAACAACGACAACATTAAGGATGTTTGCGACCTCGCCGGCTACAAGCACGACTTCTACGCAACAAACGGTTTTGATGTTGAAGGGGTGGATTATACTGCTGATGTAGCACGAATGGATCAGATTTAATTATAGCTACTCGTCATGACAAGAGAATACTCCGTCATCGCGGATACAGCCCTCGTCATTGCGAGCGTAGCGAAGCAATCTATAAAGAGTGTCATTCCCAGACCGAGTTTGCTACGCAAACGTCGCAGGCTTGACACGGGAATCTGTACAAAGCGATGATGTAATAGTCATCGCTTATTTATTTTAAAATTATTCAATAAAGTAGAATTATGATATAATACCTTTAATTATGAGCCCAGAAAGAATCGCTGAGTTAAAGAACAGACCAATTGATTTATCTGATATACCTGAAGTAACCTCAGAACAGGCAGAAAAATTTTATCTTAGACATTTAGATAAAGATATATTTGAGTTTGTAATTTATATGATTCATGTTTGCGCAGGCAAATGGTCTCAGCTTCCGTCAATTGTTTATAAAAAACTTAAAGACTCAGACTGTATAGATAAACTGCTTGTTCCATATTATGACATTTTCAAAACTCAGGTATCTGATTTTATTGTTTATGATATTGAAGATTATCTGGCTGCCCGTGGAATTTCAATAAATGGATAATTAACTTTCAGTTTGGTTTTGAAATTTGACGACATAATTCTTTTGTGGTATATTAAAGAAAAGGAAATGCCCGATTCATTGGGCCATCTCCACGAATTGCTAAAAAGCCGCCCGTGTTTCGAGACTGGGGCGGCTTTATTTATCTACTCATTTTTTATTTCTAAAATATGAGAGAACTGCTATAACTGTGCGGATTACTGTAGCAACGCAAGTTACTAAAGCAATAATTCTTTCACAAGTCATATGCAAGCCTCCCTTGTCTTTATTTCGGCATAAAGCCGATTGAGCTCGGGAGACGCCGCCTGAATCAGGCACTTCCAATATGAATATTATATATACTTGTATTTATAGTGTAAATATATAGAGTGAAAAAATAGTTTTCAATTATTCTATATTTTTAAAATTGTTTCACCATTATACTAAATTGTATTTTTTCTTATTTTTTCTAAAGTCTTTTTTACAGAACGTTCTACTTCATCTAATACTTCTTCTGTAATTTGTGTGCGGATTTTTTCGTTTTCTGGTGTTTCTTCGATAAAGACAGGTGTTGTATCTTGCTGAATAAATAATTGATAGACTTCTACTCCTAAAGCAGCAGCTATTCTTGAAAGTGTTTTTTTGCTGACCCATTTTCTGCATCCTTCAATTCCATTAATTAACTGAAAAGAGACATTTGCTTTTTCAGCCAAAGCCTCTTGAGTCATTTTTCCACGGTATTTTTTTATATTTGAAGAAAGTGTCTTCGCCAATTCAATTTCGGTCATACTTACTTTTAGTAAGTTTTTGGATATTTATGTACTTACCAATAAGAGTATTTTGTGTTAATATCCTATTAGTAAGTATTATGGAAACACCTACTAAAAATATAGATAAATCTAAATCTCAAATTAAATCTCGTGAACGTGTTGCAAATCATGGCGAAGTTTTTACGGCGGAGCGTGAAGTAAAAGCTATGTGCGACCTTGTGAAAGACGAAACTGAGCGAATAGAAAGCCGTTTTTTGGAGCCAGCCTGTGGAGATGGAAATTTCCTTGCAGAAATAATTAATCGAAAACTTATAGTTGTTTCAAAACAATACTCTAAAAATCCTGACGATTGGGAAAAATATTCTGTTCTTGCAATTTCATCAATCTATGGAATCGATATTTTGTCAGATAACGCCCAGGTTTGCAGAAATCGGCTTTTTGAAATCTGGAACAAAGAGTACCTGAAGAATTGTGGAAAGAAATTATCAGAAGAACGAAAATCCGAAACAGAAAGAACAGTACGATTTTTATTAGATAGAAATATCTTATGCGGTAATGCGCTTTCCTTAAAAGAAGTAGATGAAAACCAAAATGATACAAGCAATCCAATTATCTTTAGCGAGTGGAGCCTAGTCGGAGAAAAGCTCAAACGCCGCGATTTTGCTTTTAACGATTTAGTAAACCAAGATTTTGCGAATGAAGAAGGAAGTCTCTTTTCTGATCTTGGCGATACAGCAGAAATTTTTTCACCGGTAAAAGAATATCCATTGGTTCACTACAGGAGAGTCTATGAGCAATCAGAATAATTATAATCCGGATGTTCTATCTTGTCTTGCAAATCTTAGCAATGATGAAGTCTTTACACCTCCTGAAGTTGCAAATGCGATGCTTGATTTGTTGCCACAGGAACTCTTTACAGATCCTGATGCTAAGTTCTTAGACCCTGCATGTAAGAGCGGTGTCTTCTTGCGGGAAATTGCAAAAAGACTGATAGAAGGTCTGGCAGATAAAATACCTGATTTACAGGAGCGCATAAATCATATTTTTAAGGAACAACTTTACGCTATCGCAATAACGGAACTTACAAGTCTCTTAGCGCGTCGTAGTGTTTATTGTTCCAAAGACGCAAGTGGTAAATATAGTGTTTCGAAGTTTGAAAAAGCACAAGGAAACATCTTTTATACAAATACAAAACATTTGTGGGTAGGCGATAAATGTCTACATTGCGGTGCCAGCAAGAGTGAATATGGTGATGAGAATCGTGATGGTCTAGAAAGCCACGCCTATCAGTTTATTCACAATGCAATACCAGGAGAATTAGAAAATATGAAGTTCGATGTTATTATTGGAAATCCTCCTTATCAGATGGGAGTCGGAAATGAAGGTGGGAATAGTTCAAAGGCAAAAGCAATTTATCATCATTTTATTTCTGAATCTATTAAATTAAAACCAAGATATCTTGTAATGATTACGCCAAGCCGTTGGATGACAAAACAAACAGAAGGAATTCCTGATGAATGGGTTGAAAATCAGATTCATTCAAATCATTACAAAGTTATACATGATTTTGGTAATTCTGAAGATTGTTTTCCTGGAGTATCAATAATGGGAGGTGTAAATTATTTTTTATATGAAACAAATTATAAAGGAAAATGTGAATATTTTTATCATCTAGAATCTGATAAAGAAGTATTAAAACGAAATGACTATCTTGATTCAAAAAATGCAGGGATAGTTCTTCGTGATCCAAAATCATATTCTATTGTTGAAAAAATAGTTTCTGTGGAAGGAAATTATTTTGTTGATATGAAAAATAATTTTTCAGGCCTTATTAGTCCAAAAGATTTTTATACAAACAAGCAAAAATTAATGTCTAGTTGGAAAAACTATTCAAAAGAAAAAGATTCTGTGCATTCAGTAAAATATTATTTAAATAAGGCAATACATAAAATGGATTTTGCATGGATATCTAAAAATGATATTCCTAAAAATCTTGAAACAAAAGATTTTCATAAAGTGTATATTCCTGCTGCAAATGGTTCGATGGATATAGTTTTAGGGAAACCATTTTATGGTGAGCCAAATAGCGTATGTTCTCAAACTTATCTCGTGATTGGTTATGATAAATCTCATAATTTATCAAAAGAAAAATGTGAAAATATTATAACGTATATCCAAACAAGATTCTTTAGATATTTGGTCAGTATAAAAAAGAAAACCCAAAATGGTCCTCGTGGTGTTTATCAATTTGTCCCACTCCAAGATTTCTCAAAGCCATGGACAGATGAAGAACTCTACGCAAAGTACAACCTTTCTCCAGAAGAAATAGCCTTTATTGAATCAATGATTCGCCCAATGGAGTGAAATTATGAAGCAGTCTTTCTTTCCACAGCGACCAGAATCAAATCCAATAATCTATGCATATTCTGACACACGCTTTCCAGAAATGTTAAAGGTTGGTTATACAGAACGTCCGGTAGAAGAACGTATGAAAGAGCACTATCCGACATTGACGCCAACGCAGTCCTGGAAGGTTGAACTTGTAGAAAGTGCAATGAAACAAGATGGTTCGGCTTTTTCGGATCATGATGTTCACCGTGTTCTTGAACACTGGGGAATAAAGGCAATTCGCGACGAAAATGACAGTAAAAGCGAATGGTTCAAATGCACTGTAAAAGAAGTGCTTTCTGCAATTATGGCAGTAAAGACTGGTAACATTGATTTAATAACTCGAAATGCAAACTTTGAACCACGTCCAGAACAAAATGATGCTGTAGAAAAAACATTCTTATACTTTGAAAAAATCAAGTCAGAAAAAGAAAGTGGAATCCTCCCAAAATCATTTACTCCAAAATTCTTATGGAATTGTAAAATGCGTTTTGGAAAAACATTTGCTTCCTATTTGCTAGCACAAAAAATGGAAGCAGAAAGAGTGTTAGTTCTTACTTTTAAGCCTGCTGTTCAAAGTGCCTGGCAGGAAGATTTGGAAAATCATGTCTTGTTTGAAGGCTGGCAGTTTGTAAGTCGCGGCGGTTTGACTTATGAGGAATGCGATAAGAAAAAGCCAATAGTTTGTTTTGGAAGCTTTCAGGATTATTTAGGTACAAATGAAAATGGTGGAATCAAAGCACGTAACGAATGGGTTCATACAACGCAGTGGGATTTAGTAATTTTTGATGAATATCATTTTGGCGCATGGAGAGAAAATGCAAAACGTCTTTTTGAAAATGAAGACGAAGAAAATCTTAATGCCTTTGATGAAGAAAAATATATAAAAGAAGAAGCGGGAAATGTTCAGAACGAGGATTCTCTTCCGATTACAACTGAACATTATCTGTTTCTGAGTGGTACACCTTTCCGTGCATTAAATAGCGGAGAATTTATAGAAGAGCAAATCTATTCCTGGACATATTCTGATGAACAGAGAGAAAAAGAAAACTGGAAAAAGCCAGAACCAAATCCTTATGCTTCACTTCCACGAATGGTAATGATGACTTATCAGATTCCAGAAAGCATAAAAGAAATTGCTCGGCGCGGTGAAAATAATGAGTTTGATTTGAATTATTTCTTTGAAGCAGAAGGTACAGGGAAAGATGCTCAATTCAAAGACAAAGAACATGTTCAAAAATGGCTTGATTTGATTCGTGGTTCTTATCTTCCTTCAAATATAGATGATATGAAACTGGGAGAGGGTAAAAAGCCTCCTATGCCATTCAGTGATACACGCCTTCTAAATGTTTTAAGTCATACAGTCTGGCTTTTACCGGGAGTTGCTTCGTGTTTTGCTATGGCTAATTTATTACAGGAAAAGCAGAATGCATTCTTTCATGATTATGAAATAATAGTTTGTGCAGGATCCGGGGCAGGTGTTGGAATGGCTGCTCTTGAGCCAGTACAAATTTCTATGCAGAATCCACTTGAAACAAAAACTATAACACTTTCCTGCGGTAAACTGATGACTGGTGTAACTGTAAAACCGTGGACTGGTATTTTTATGCTCTGTAATTTAAGAAGTCCTGAAACTTATTTTCAAAGTGCATTCCGTGTTCAGAGTCCTTGGGAAGTAAAAGATTCTCTTGGAAAAAGTATAATCTTAAAAAATGAATGTTATATTTTTGATTTTGCACTTGATAGGGCATTAAAGCAAATCAGTGATTATAGTCGTAACTTAAATACAGACCCACTCAAAGATAATCCGCAGAAACTTGTGGAAGAGTTTATATCATATCTTCCTGTACTCGCTTATGACGGTTCAACAATGAAACAGATAAATGCCACTGAAATTCTTGATATGGCAATGAGTGGTACAAGTGCAACACTTCTTGCAAAACGTTGGGAAAGTGCATTGCTTGTTAATGTTGATAATGAAACTCTTGCGCGTCTTATGGCAAATCCAGAAGCAATGAAAGCTCTGGAAAGTATCGAGGGTTTCCGTAATTTGAATAGTGATATTGAAACAATCATCAATAAGAGTGAAGCGGTAAAAAAAGCAAAGAAAGAAAAGCAGGAAAAAATGAATCAGGCTGAAAAGCGTGAACTTAGCGAAGAAGAAAAAGAATACAAGAGTAAACGAAAGCAGATTCAGGAAAAACTGATTAAGTTTGCAACACGAATTCCTGTATTTATGTATCTTACAGATTACAGAGAACATTGTTTACGAGATGTAATAACGCAACTTGAACCAGGCCTTTTTAAGAAAGTAACAGGATTAAGCCTTAAAGATTTTGAACTACTTGTAAGTTTAAATGTATTTAACGGTTCTGTTATGAATGATGCAATTTTCAAATTCCGAAGTTATGAAGATTCAAGTTTAAGTTATACAGGAATTGATAAACACTCAGAACTTGATAAATATGTTGGTGGATTTGATACGGTAATTACAACAAGCGAATTCGAAGAAATGAGATGATAAGAAAGTCCTGCTTATTTAAGACTTTCATATTTTTTCCAAATTGCTTCAGCTGCTTCTTTCTGACCATTAAGACTAATCTCTTGTTTTGCCGGGCGGGCCGTAGCAAATAAATCGTCTAATGCTTGTTTTGCTTTTTCACGTTCTTCTGGAGTTTTGGAATTCTGAAGAGGCTTTTTTTTATCATGTATAATTGTCATATATTGCCTCCTGTCATCAATTTTCTCTATAGTATAACATTTTTTAGTAGATTTGTGGATTGTTTTTTGTAGGGGGCGGGTGGGCGGGTAAAATAAGGGGGCGTTATGGGGGCGGAGCCCCCGTTAGAAGGGGTGGTGAGCAACGAAGTGCGAGCCAGGGGAAGGCTTTCCCCTCCTGAATGGATTGCTTCGCTTCGCTCGCAATGACGGCGTTATTGTCTAAGCCCGATTTTTTTGGTAAACTAACAAAAATCAAAAAGGGGTAACCAATGCTAACTGGTCGTCATTTAATTCAGCCGGATGATCTTTCGGTTTCGGAAATCGAAGAAATTTGTTCTTTGGCTGAGCAGATTATTGTTGATCCTAAATCATTTCAAGATGTGTGTCGCGGGAAAATTCTTGCGACACTTTTTTTTGAGCCGAGTACTAGAACGCGCTTGAGCTTTGAGGCGGCCATGCTGCGACTGGGCGGTTCGGTAGAAGGCTTTTCTGATGCCGACAATACTTCCACAGTAAAGGGCGAAACACTTGCCGACACAATCCGCGTAGTTTCAAGCTATGCCGATGTAATTGCAATGCGAACTCCAAAAGAGGGTGCGGCACTGCTGGCAAGCAAGTATTCTGCCTGCCCGATTATCAACGCGGGAGACGGCGGCCACTACCACCCGACCCAGACACTCACAGACCTGGTAACAATCCGCCAGCTGCTGGGTGGTCTTGAGAACCACACCGTAGGCTTCTGCGGCGACCTTAAGTTTGGTCGCACCGTTCACTCCCTTGCCGAAGCCCTTCGCCATTTCAAAGGAAATAAATACATCTTCATCAGTCCTAAGGAGCTCAGCGTTCCGGACTATCTGATTACAAATGTTCTTGAGCCGGCCGGTGTTCAATATGAAATTGTAGAAAGCCTCGACGCCGTAATCGACCAGCTCGACGTGCTTTACATGACCCGCGTTCAGAAGGAGCGCTTCTTCAACGAACAGGATTATATCCGCCTTAAGGACAGCTACATTCTAGACAGTGAAAAAATGAAGCTTGCCCGCAAGAATATGATTGTTCTTCATCCGCTTCCTCGCGTAAACGAAATTACACCTGAAGTTGATGATGACCCACGCGCCGCTTACTTTAAGCAAGTTAAGTACGGAATGTATGCCCGAATGGCGCTTATTGCAAAACTGACTGGAGCGATTGATTAACTGGTGGTTTCGATACGATGCTTCGCATCACTCAACCACCGGTGGTTGAGCTTGTCGAAACCACATTGTATAAGGATGGAATAAAATGTTAAACGTAAACACAATAAAAAACGGACTTGTAATTGACCATATTCGTGCCGGATCAGGCTGGGAAATTTACCAGTGGCTGGGTCTGGACAAGGCTCCTTTTACTTCCTGCCTGATTCAGAATGTGCACTCAGAAAAATCAGGGAAAAAAGATATTATCAAAATTGATAACATCATCAATATTGATTATTCCGTACTTGGCTTTATTGATCCAAGCATCTGCGTAAACGTAATCGAAAACGAAAAAATTGTGCGCAAAATCAATATGGAGCTTCCTAGCCGTGTGCAGGGAGTTTTCAAATGCAAGAATCCGCGCTGCATTACACAGACAGAGCATTACGTAAAACCTACCTTCATTCTTACAGATAAGAAGAAAGGTGTTTACCGCTGCGAGTACTGCGATACACTTTACCTGGCAGGCAGCGAGAGAAGATAAAAAAATTGGAATTGTTTTCAAATGTAGATTTAAGATTATTCTACTTTACTGGGAAAAAATGGCAGATTCAAAAATATCAAGAATCTGCCATTTATCCTACAAAAAAAATATTTTATTGTTCTTCAATAATTATAGATTCAATTCCATATGTTGTTGAAACTGAATATTCATCTGTATAATCAACCTTCTTTACAACACCCTGTACTGTAAGGCTTGATTCAGACTTTAAATCTATATAGTCATCGTTGTTACTAAGAACGTTTACAAGTATCGGTTTGTCTAAACCAAACAATCCATCAAGTTCATATTCAAATTCACTAGATTTGCTTTCTTTAATATCAGTAAAAAGGAAAGTAATTGAAATTGTACGACCTTCTAAAGGATATTTTTCGTACCACTTTTTTGCTTTTAGTTTATTTGCTGCATATCGTTTTACACTATTTTGAGTTTCAAGATTATAATATGCAGCATCACAGCGCTGGTTATATTCTTCATCTGAAAGAGTTGTTAAGTCTTTTATAAAACCATCCGCAAAACCTTTTGCCTGTGAATTCATTTGAGATTTTGATTGCTCGATGATTTCGCCATTTCGTTTTCCGTTCTTATCAACACTATATGCAATATATTTCGTTACTGAAACCGAAAATGTTTTTTTATCTCCCGTGACTTCAAGAGCTGTTTCATAACAGGTTGTTCCGAGTGATTTTGTATAAATCTTCGCAGTAATATGATATTCATCATCTATTACATTCATTTCATCAAGATGATAATCTGCAGCTACAATTCTTCCGCTAACTGGGATTTCTCCATGAGTCCAGTCCCAAATAATAGGAAATAATTCTCTTCCTTCTGGAATTTCAGCAGTAACTGGTGTAACTTTTGTCATATCCAAATCTTTTAAGCTTTTTGATAAATCTCCAAATCCTGTAGACTTCGCAAATAAGTTTACACAAGTAGTCAGGATAACCAATACAGATAATTGTTTTTTTATTTTCTCCTCTCAAAACTAATTAGCCCGAAATTCGAGTTTTCTAAATTAACCGTAATCTGAAAAAGTTTTGATAAAAGTCCAGATTGCGGTTAATCATATAAGCTGCAATGCTATAGAAAAAGTGCCGGAACATACCGACAATACTTCGTGCCTTATGATATTCAAGCTGAAAGTTATTTTTCAGCGTTCCCCAGTCGGATTCGATGATACTTCTGTGCTTGATATGATAGCATTCAAAAC
>JAEDCY010000090.1 GCA_016293915.1 Treponema sp.
AATGATCGCGACCAATTCCTTTATCCAAATGATGGCTGGAAAACAGACCTTGAATTTCAGTCGGATTGTCTTGCGTATACTTTGCTTCACGGTCAAAACAGAATCTCCGCCACTCACGGTATTAACCACTGGATCCCATTTACCGAATCGGAAGTAAACGCAAAGCAGGCATTTGAGTCTACCTTTATGATAGATTTTTTGAAAGGTCGCCTAAAAAAGGAAAACTCAACTGACCTTGGATTAATAGAGGCGGCAAATTCAATTTACGACGGCTCTCAAAAAATCATCTTTTCAGAAGAAGCAAATGCAGTTTTTGAAGCCGGTAAAGAACTTTATAAATATTACTATTCCAAACCTCATGTAACAAAAGAAGCAAACAATGCGTCTTTTTACGACATTCGTGCTGCTTTTCAGGGAACTGTCGTTGCCGGTGTTAGCGGAAAAATGAATAACACTTCCACCGACGAACATTATAACGAACTTATAGCAGAATTACGAGCCAGACAGAAAATTCTTGCAAAAAAAATTGAACAGAAAGTTTATGAATACGGTTTCCTAAAATAGATAGTAATTCTTGTTTCGCCTAAAAGTTGAAGCATCGCCGTATGGTATCCGTCAAAATGTATTTCCCCCGTTAGGCTATGGAGCCCCTTTAGTTGCCAGCCTGCTGGCAATGACCGTCAGGGAAGGGCGGAACAGCCGACCTGCGTAAGCAGGGAACGGCCTCAAATAGTTGTGTTAAGTTTTATTGACATGGTGAATTTTAATTGACAATTTGATCTTTGTTTTCTATATTGATTTATATGCATGAGGCATTAAAAAAATTAAGGATTTTAAACAATTATTCTCAAAGTTATCTTGCTGAATATCTAAAGGTTTCAAGGCAGATGTACATAAAGTACGAAAATGGTGTAGTGGAACCTCCTGTGAAAATAGTGAAGGAATTATGTAGACTATACAAAGTTTCCTATTCAACGATATTAGGACCGATAAAAAAAGATGTTGAATTTTCTGAAAATACGGAAGATGGCATTTGTGTTGCATCTCCCGGCGCGGCTTTTGAAAACAGGAATGAAGCGTCTGTTTTGCAGATTAAAGCGATTAATGAAATAAAATGCTTGCCAGAAATTCAGATTTTGGCAGTGATGGCATATATAAAATTATTGAAGCAGGAAATATCGTCAAATAGAGCAAATAAATCTTATGATGCTGATGTTGACCCTATTGAAGTAGAAAAGATAAATGCTGTCTATGACAAAATCTCCAGGGAAGAACAGGTGAAGTCTGTTAAAGCTGGCTCAAAAGCTGTGTGCGAGGCTTTGAAAAATGACTCGTGGTGAAATCTGGTGGGTGGATTTTGGTGTTCCGAAGGGAAGTGAAGCGGGATACAGGCATCCTGCAATTATTGTTCAAAACGATAATTACAATGCCAGCAGAATATACCCAACAGTTGTAGTTCCTTTATCAAGCAATGTTGATTTGGCGGAACATAAAGATAATTTGTTTCTCCCAAAAGAAAAAACAGGGTTGCCCAAAGACAGCGTTGCATGTGTTCCGCTTATAACTGCAATAGATAAAAATCAACTTGATGAATTGGTTTCAAAATTGACGAGGGAAGATATAACTTTGCTTGAATCTGGGATTGAGAATTTGCTGGGGCTTTGTAAAATTTAGTGGCTAAAAGATTTGATGACGAGTAGTTAAGTTTTATTCCCCTGTTAGGCTATGGAGCCCCTTTAGTTGCCAGCCTGCTGGCAATGACCGTCAGGGAAGGGCGGAACAGCCGACCTGCGCAAGCAGGGAACACCTTTATAAAACAAATAAATATTGACATGACTATTAAATGGTCATATAATTTTAATAGAAATGACTATATTATGACTATATTCAGGAGGCGGAAATGACGGCACCACTTTATGATATTAAAGCTAAGTTCAGTGAGTATGTGACCATGGCGGAACAGGGAGAAGTTGTGGAAATTACAAAGCATGGCGTTGCAACATCTGTTATTATCAGCATGAAATTGTACAACCAGCTTAAGAATGAATATGAAGAAAATCACCGGCCAAGTTTTATGGATAGTGTTAGAAAGTGGAGGGCGGAATGTGGTGGGCTTACCCAGGAAGAGGCAGATGAGTATTGCAATACATTGGACCGCTTGCGTGAGGAGCAACGGAAAGAAGACATGAAGAATTTTTTCTCAGGAGTTAACCCATGGGATTAAGAAAAATATATTTGCTTGATACTAATATTGTTTCTGAGGGAATTAAACCTTTGCCTGCAGAAAAGGTAATAACAAAGATGGAAGCATATACTGATTTTTCTGTGATTTCAGCTTCTGTATGGTATGAATTATTGAAAGGTATAAATGTTTTACCCGAAGGAAAAAGAAAGTACAAGTTAAATAAATATGCTCTTGATTACGTTCAGAATATTTTTCCAATTATTCCTTATGATTCCCACTGTGCACATGTTCAGGCTGATATTTATGCACGTATGCAGAAAAACGGAACTCATATTTCTATGTTAGACATGCAGATTGCTGCCACCGCCATTGCTAATAATCTTATTGTAGTTACACGGAATAAAAAACATTTTGAACCGATTCAAAGAGAATTTTCCCTGATGGTGGAGAATTGGTTTGAAGAATAATTCAAAAAAAACACCCGCCCTCAAAATGAGAACGAGCGCATTTCGCAAAAACCAATAAAGGACTCGCAAAAAAAAAAGTCCGTTTCCAAAAAAAGATACAGGCGTATTTCGCTATGGTTTGTGCCACGCAAAGCGTCGGCACGAAACTAATTTATCTGGCAGCGCAAGCTGTCCAGATATGATAATGCTAACCTGCAAAGTTTACTTTGTCAGGTTGAGCATTGATTTATCGTAGTCACTTGGTGGCACAAAACCCATGAGCTGCATCAATGTGCTTGGCCAAGAAGAAATACCGAGTCCGCTGTTAAGTTCAAGTTCATATTCCCCTTTATATTCAGGGTCATAGATAATTCCTGGAACTGGGTTCAAAGAGTGAGATGTCTTTGGTTTTGGTTCTCCGTCTGCGCCCATTGCAACAGAACCGTCTTTCTTGTGTTCGTACATATCATCACTGTTTCCGTGGTCAGC
>JAEDCY010000052.1 GCA_016293915.1 Treponema sp.
GTATGAAGGTTCCTTTTGGTGTTGCTCAGGTTGGTAAATCTTTCCGTAACGAAATTATTTTTAAGAACTTTATTTTCCGTACCTGCGAATTTGAACAGATGGAAATGGAATATTTCTGTAAGCCTGGTACAGAAGACGAAACATTCGACCGCTGGAGAAAAGACCGCTGGGCCTTCTATCTTAAGTACGGTATTCCAGAAAAGCAGCTCAAGTGGCACCACCACGACAAATTGGCTCACTACGCAAAGGATGCTTACGATATTACTTACAACTTCCCGATTGGATTTGAAGAGATTGAAGGTATTCACAGCCGTACAGACTTTGACCTTTCACAGCACCAGACATACTCTAAGAAGGATATGTCTTACATCGACCAGGAAGACGGAAACAAGAAGTATGTTCCATACGTAATCGAAACTTCTGCAGGTCTTAACCGCAACTTCCTTATGTTCCTTTGCGAAGCATACGAAGAGCAGAATGTTGCAAAGGCTGGCGAGCCGGAGGACTACAGAACAGTTCTTCATCTGGATCCACGTTTAGCCCCTATTACAGTTGCAGTTTTGCCTTTGATGAAGAAGGACGGACTTGCTGAAAAGGCTAAGGAAATCCAGCACATGCTCAAGGAAGACTTTGTAACTGATTACGATACATCTGGAACAGTAGGTAAGCGCTACCGCCGCCAGGACGAAGTTGGTACTCCATTCTGTGTAACTGTAGACTACGATACAATTCAGGAAAAGAAAGAAGACGGTTCTGCAAACGAGCTTTACAACACAGTAACAGTACGTTACCGCGACTCTATGGAGCAGGAACGTGTTGCTCTCGACGATCTGGTATTCTTTATCCAGAAGGCTATTAAGAATTACAAGCCGGTAGTTAGGGGATAAGCTAATAGCTAGAAGCTAATAGCTTTAGAAAATGGAATACGTTAGACTTGGAAAAACCGATTTATTGATTTCTCGTGTAGCTTTCGGGGCTATGAAATTAACTGAGGCCGGTGGTGATGAAAATGTTGCACTGCTGGTCCGCAAGGCTTATGAGGCAGGGCTTAATCTGTTTGATACATCGCGAAAAACTCCCGAGAGCGAAAAGCTTCTTGGTGATGCGCTTTATGATATCCGGCGTAACGTATTTCTTTCTACGACTACTGCGGCAAAAACTTCTGATGAAATTAAGCGTGACATGGAAACAAGTCTGATGACGTTACACTGTGACACTGTAGACTTGTATCAGCTTGAAACAGAAAAATTTTTGCCGCTGCCCGGTGGGGCAGATAAAATATACGACACCTTAGCTGATTTTAAAAAACAGAAAATGGCCGGTCATATTGGTATTGTTACTACTAATCTTGATACTGCAAAAAAAGCCGTGCTTTCTGACTGTTATGAAACTCTTCAGTTTCCATTCAGTATGATAAGTGGTGAAGAAACAATCGAACTTGTAAAGCTATGCGAAGAACACGATGTAGGCTTTATTGCCATGCAGCCATTGTGTGGTGGTGTAATCGAAAATATTCCGCTTGCTTTCGGCTTTCTTCATCAATATGAAAGTGTACTTCCTATCTGGGGAGTAAAAAATCAGGACGAGTTAAATCAAATTTTATACTTCAACGAACATCCGCCGGTAATCGACGAAAAATTCCACGAGGATGTAGAGAAGATAAGAATGTTTTTTAATTAGCCTACAATCGAAAATCCGTTAAAAAACGAGCTGCGACAGCGGGTCGTTTTAGGATTATCGATCGAAATGGCTCAAGCTGCGAGACTAGCGAGCAGCCTACAATCGAAAATCCGTTAAAAAACGAGCTGCGACAGCGGGTCGTTTTAGGATTATCGATCGAAATGGCTCAAGCTGCAAGACTAGCGAGCAGCCTGCAATCGAAAATCAACCAAATATACTGATATCTACTTCTTCTGTGCCATCTGGTGAATTGGCACTGCTTTTATTTTGTGCAGGAGTTTCAACAGGGGCAGACTTAGGCTGAGTTTGTGTCTGTGCCTTAGACTGTGCATCAACTTTTGATTCAGCTTTTTCGTTACTTTCTTGTGCTGCCTGAACTTCTGCCTGGGCTTTTTCAATAGATTTATATTTTTCGCGGATAATCTTGATAATATCTTCTTTTTCCTGTTTTGTAAGAATACGAAGAATATTTATATTATTTTCTCCAATCTGAATTTTCTTTAATGAACCATCTGCATTAGTTTCTGTAAGAAGCTGTACAATTGGAGTCTTTGGGTTGTCTGGATTTGTGTCGATAACTTCTGCAACTTTTCTGTTTGAAAGATATACAAAGGTTCCAATAGGGTAGAGCGAAACTGTGTAAAGAAGAGCTTTGATTACAGAACCATCATAAACATGTTCTTTGTTCTGAAGCATTTCAAGGAGAGCATCAAAAGTTGATTTTTCATCTTTATAACTTCGCGGAGAAGAGATGGCTTCATATGTACAGGCTACTGCGATAATTTTTGCATTTGAAGAGATTTTGTCTCCTGTGAGACGGCGCGGATAACCTGTTCCGTTTTCTTTTTCATGATGTTCAAGTACACCAAGCTGAATAGAAAGTCCGAAGTTCAAATCTTTTATAATTGTATAGCCCAGTAGTGTATGTTTTGAAATCTGTGCTTTTTCTCTTACAGAAAGCTTTTTTGAAGTCATATAAAGCTGAGGTGGCAGACGGAGCATACCGATTTCATGCAGAATACTGGTTACTCCAAGTTCTATCATTTTTGAAAGTGGAAGATGAAGCTGTAATGCGATAGCAAGACAGAGAACTGTTGTTCTCATTGTATGAATGATAAGGAAATTTCTGTTTTGAGATTCAATAGTTGCATTAACTCTAAGAATATAACGGCGATGTTCCTTTATAAAAATACAAAGTTCCTTTACTGTATCAGAAAGTTCTTCCTGGTCAATTTCTTTATGAGTTGCATAATGGGTAAATACAGATTCAATGTAATTCACGTACTCTTCATAAACAGAATGTACAAGCTCCATCCTTGCCTGATCGCTGTTTCCAATGGCAGTATTTTTTGAATCTTCAATAGCTTTCTTTAAATTGTCACCAATTTTTTCTTTTGGTACTTCTTCTTCCGGTTCTTCCTCTTTATTAACACCGATGCCACCACCCAGACTGATTGAACCGTCGACGAGAATATCTTCAAATCCCCATTGTCTGAGAGCTTTGATAAGATCTTCTGTCATTTCGGCCGTTTTAGGCAGAAGGAGGAATGCGTTGTCTATCATGAGGTCGCTTGTGTAGGTTATACCCTGACGCAAGGCACCGATGTTAATTGTTTCCATTTTTCGATTATTACCCATTCATTATATCGGCAGATACATGAGAAAACTTGAATTTTTATTATTTAAACAAAAAAAAGATGAAAAGTCTCACACACTTTTCATCTTTATTTAAAGCAAACATAGGAGTTAATTATCAGATGTCTGGATGTCGTTACCCACCCGATATTATCACCAACACTAATATTATCGGAATATGTGATTTTGACTTTAGTTTTTTTGTAAAAAAGATTGACACTAATCAAATTTTTTTAGATTATGATGTAACTATGAATGAAGAATCTTTAGACTGTGCATCGCTTGAAAAGCTTCCTTTTTCAGAACTTGTAAGGCTTGCAGATAAATATGGCGTAGATGTTCCCGAAGACCTGGACAGGCGTTTTCTTATTGCGGAATTGCTTGAACTGTCTGAAGAGTCTGAACGTCTGGATGAAGAAATGTTAATCTCATCTTCAGAAAATGGAGAAGAACAGTCTCTTGTTCTTTCTGGAAATTTTAATGAAACTCAAATTTCCTGTGTATTAAGAAATCCAGCCTGGCTTTTCGTATTCTGGAATATTAATGATGGAGATGCTGCCCGCGTAAAAGAGAGTCCGGATGGTAGTCTCAAACTTAGAATCTGCTCTCTTGCAGATGCCCATGATCCTAAACCTTATGAAGCCTTTGAGGTTCAAACAGCAACGCAAAGTCAGGAACAATATATTCTTATTCCAAAAGGAACTAAATTTATTAAAGTAGAGCTTGTATTTATGTCAGCAGGAGCGGGAGAGGTTTTAGCCTTTTCTCCAGTTGTTTCTATTCCACAGGGATCAACTTTTGTAAATGATCTTCAGCCGGGACGAGATACAGAATTCTCACCGATTATGGAACTTTCAGGAATGAAAGAAATCCTTGCTGAACAGTATAGAAACCACAGACATTCTTTTTCATGATGACGGGTGAAATCAGTTATGCAAAAATATTTTAGTCTTATAATAAAAGCAAGTCAGGACTTTATCAGACATACAGATGATGATGTTCGACAGAATGCCCCTGTTCTAAATTCTTTTTATGAATCTATAACAAATGTATATATTCCTCTTCTCAATATGCTTGAGAGATTTGAAAAAGAAGAGAAAAAGATACGCATAGGCCTTGTTTTGCCTCCGGTTCTCTGTAATATGCTTTCTGATGATTATCTAAAGGAAGCTTATGTAAAATGGCTTGATAAGAGAATTGATTTGGGAAAGGCTGAGCTTAAAAGAAATAATGAGGAAGAAGCTGTTTGCAATGTAATTCGTTCTGTCGTTGAAGAAAACAAAGCACGTAAAGCTGATTTTTTGAATAAATATGAAAGCAGTTTGATTCCCGCTTTTGCAAAATATATGCAGAATGGCTATCTTGAACTTTTGGGAACCTGTGGTACAGATATTTTTATGCCTCATTTTGCAGATATGAAAGAGGTTATTTGTGCACAGATAGAAAGCGGACTTCATGCATACAGACAGTATTTTGGAATTGTACCGGAAGGCTTCTGGCTTCCAGAGCTTGGTTATGCACCTGGAGTTGAAAAGTTTATTCGTGCTTACGGCTATACTTATACAATTCTTGATTCCCGCAGTGTTCTTCTTGCAGAAAAGGTGCCATCTTCTGGTATCTTCTATCCATGCAGAACTGATAATTCACTTGTTGTGTTTGCACGTAACCGTGTGATAGACGGTGAGTTGTTTGGAGAAAATGGAATCATTTTCAATTCATGCTATAGAAATCAGAACAGAGATATCGGATATGAAAGTCCTATGGAGCAGCTTTCGCTTGTTATGGAAAAAGGCGGAATACGTTATTCTACAGGATATAAATACTGGAACAGACATTTCAGCGACGAAAAGCATGCTCTTTATAACGAAGAAGAAGCAAAAAAACAGTGCGAAAGTGATGCAGAAGCTTTTGTAAATAAACGCCTGGAAACTCTTTCAAAGGCAGAAAGTCTTCTTCCTGATTATTCTTTTGTTTCAGAACTTTGTGTGCTTGATATTTCAAGGTTAAGTAATACCTGGTATGAATCTATGTACTGGCTTGAAAATGTTCTGGTAAAAGCTGTTGATGCAGGTCTTCTTGTTGCTTCCTGCGACTCTCTTTGTGCAGATCAGTATAATCTTGAAAAAATTGAACCATATTTTTCAGCCGGAATAGGTGAGGGATATGGAGAAAATCTTCTTTCCAGCCGCAATTGCTGGATGATGCGATATATCCGGAAAAATTGTGAAAGAATGATAGACCTTGCAGGTCGTTTCCCGATGGATACAGGATTAAAGACACGTCTTTTGAATCTTGGTGCTAAGGAGCTTATGCTGGCCCAGAGTTCTAATCTTGCAAAGATGATAAACCGTTCGGAATTTCCTCAGTTTGCAGAAAAGCGTTTTAAGGAATCGATTGCAGCTTTTACAGCAGTTTTTGATTCTCTTGGTTCAAATACCGTAAGTACAGAATGGCTTACAAGGCTTGAAGCTCGCGATTCTATTTTCCCATGGATGAACTATAGAATTTTCTGTAAAAAGCGATAATTAGTCGAGCATCAGACTTTCCTGGATCTTTCTGAACATATCAATCTGATATTGAGCGCTTTGAATTCCCTGTATAGCAGGATCAAAGCGTTTATTTAATTTAAGGGCTTCCTGCCAGATTATAATTGCATCTTCCCATTTAGCATCTGCATAATATTTCAGGCCTGTCTTATAATATTCATCCACCTGGGCATCAATAATGCTGCGACCTTTATCGCCTAACTGGATTTTTGCAGAAAGACTAATTCTGTTTAGTGGCGCTACTGAAGTAGTCAAGTCCAGGGTATAGTTAAAATTAATTCTGATTTTTTTGATTTCGCATTCAAGCCCGGTACTGATTCTTGGATTTGCACCTTTGAGAGAAAAACCTGCCAGAAGCGAAAGAAATGATGTAAATTGAATTGAAACGCCGGTATTAAAGTAAGGAAAGATATAGGTTCCTGGTGTTACAAGATTTATCGGCTGTATAAAATCTGCAGAAACTGTTATCGCTTTAATAAATTTTACAGAAATGCCGGCTCCAATGGTAGTTGGAAGCGGGTCATCAGTTTTTATATCGTTTCCGAAGCCTGTAAACGAAAGTCCGAGATTTTGAACCGAAAGACCTATTCGTACGTTCGGGTCTCTAGAAGAATAAAACTTCAAAAAATTAAACTGAAGCATAATTCCAAGATCAGCCATAACGGCGAGGGCACTTTGAGCGAGTCCAGAACCGGAAATAATTGCTCCGGTGTTATTATCTGTATAATCAGGCATACCCCGCCAGCCGGCTTTCAATGTTATTCCTGCCGCAAGTCCCTTAAAATCATAACCTGCAAGAAAGTTGTAGGAAAGATTAAAAGCGGCCAAGCTTTCGGTGTAATAACTTCCGGCAACACGTTCTCCAAAGAAGTTGTATTCTGTAAAAGGCATATAAAAACAGGAAATATAGCCTCCGGTACTTAAATGCGGAATATTTTTAAAGCGGGTAGTAAAAGCAAGAGTTTCAAGCTTGGAATCTGCTATCCAGGCATTATGAAAAAGAGAAATCTGAGTTTCTTTCTGTATGGCTCCTGCAGCAGGATTAAAACGCAGGTAACTTATATCATCACATAGCCCGGTATAAGCATTGCCAAGACTTTCTGTTCGGCCACCAAAGGGAATAAGAAGGGAGCGGAAAGAAGTAGTTCCTTCGTTTGGATCAAGAAATGAAGTAAATAAATCTCCGATTGTGGAGGTAGTATCTGTAAGCGACAGAGCTTTCAGCTGCATACCAGGCAAAATGAGGAAAATCATAAACATTAAAGCACGGGAAAAAATCCCCTTTTTCTTCATAACTTACTTCTTTTTCGGAATCTTAATTCTTTTCTATAAGTATAATATCTTATTTGCCGAAAATAAAATATAATATAAATGATGAAAAGGAAAATTGTCCTTATTACAGCAATTCTGATTTTTCTCACAAGTTCCTGTCTTTTTGCCCAGAAATCACAGGAAAAGGATGATTTGTCTCTTTTTGAAATTGACAGACTGATTCGTCTCACAGAATATGACGAAGCCCTCAGGCAGCTGAATATCTACATAGAAAAAAATCCCGAGAAATTCGACAGCGCTCAAAGCCGTATCAAGAGGATTATGCATGCCCGTAATCAGTATTCAATTCTCGCAGAACGCCTTATCAAATTGATTCAGACAGACCCGGGTAATAACAAGGAGATTTACGAGATTACAGCTCAGCTTGAAAAATTCGAAAAGCATCCTTCTGACCAGAACCTCCAGTTTATTGCAGACCTTAAAAAATCAGCAGAGTTCAACTACTTCCGTGCTCTTTTTATGGAGATTCAGAATGAAACTGCTGCAAGGTCTAAAGCCGGTGAATATATTGCGGCGGTAGAAAAGGCAAAAGAAGGTTTCTGGCTTTACCGTGACAATTTTTATGAACAGTGGGAAAATCAGCCGGAAATTACAGGTGCCGTAAATAAAACTCTTGCAAATCTGGATTTAAGGCTTGCAGAATTCGAAGAAAAGAATTACCTTCCGCGCTTAAACAATATTATAAATGATTTTATCAAAGCTGTTCAAAATGAGCAGTATGAACAGTCTTTGAACAGGCTTGCTGAAGTTGAAGTTTCTTTCAGAAATTATAATCGTCTTCGAACGGGAATTGTTCAGGCTGGTAAGGAGCTTCAATCTCAGTTTTCCGAGATTCAGAAACTTGATTCTGATTCTACGGATGCTTCCTTCCTGCCTTTTATGTTCCGTTTTGTTTTTGGAATTGAATCTGTAGAGGACTCTGGAATTCTTGGCGCGGTTGATTCTCAGTGGAATGCAGCTGTGGGCCGTATGAACGAAGCTGTGTATTCTGTGCTTTTGGAAAAATATTCTGGGTATGAGACGGGGATTGATAATATTTTAGTTTCTGAAGTTGGAAGATACTGCGCGCTGGATCGTCGTGTACTTGATATTTATAAGATTGCAACGATTGAAGGTGATGATTCTCATACACTCAAAAATCCATATTCCCGATATTATTCATTTTGTGATTATGCACAGAACCTTTGTCAGAATGCATTACGGCTTACTCAGGTTAGAAATGAAATTCTTACTGTCACAGAAAATCAGAAAAATGATATAGCAAGTATAAAGGCTGGAACAAATGCAGCAGCCCTTATTAAAGGTTTGTTTGATTCAAATGATAGAATTACGGTTCTTGCCGGTATAAAAGAAGAGCAGCATATCAATTCCTATGATTGGGCTGACGGTGCAACTGCAGATTTTTCCGGTCTTTCTCAACTTTACGAAAGTATACTTGATGATATTTTTGAAAAGGCTTCTGCGGCCCTTTCAGGTTCCTGGTCTGAAATTACAGATTATTATTCTGCCGATTCTGTCCACATTTATGAAGGCGCACTGGCTTATTATAATTCAGCAGATAAATATCGCGAAGGCTTTTTAACAAAGATTTCAGACAGTGTAATCAGGGAATTGAATCATGATATTTCTAAATCAATTGCTTACCAGGATACTTTTAATTCAGATCCGGAACTTGATTTTGGAATTATCTACAGTTATCCGGATATTTCATATAAAGTGTCGCAATATACAAGAAATCTTGCAGAAAAAGGAATTGCAACACTTGGTACTTATGATAATATAATTCTTGATAATTTTAACAGTCATCCGCAGCAGAAGGAAAACAGTGAAATCCAGAGCTATGTAAATGAAGCTCAGAAAAATATAGATCTTCAGCGTCAGAAGCTTAATCAGTTAATTACAGATTCTCAAAATCAGGCAGCTCTTGCCCAGAGACAGATGACAGCTTCTCAGCTTGCCCGCAATGAGGCTGATCTTCGTTTTAATGAAGCTCAGAATGCCCTTCGTAAAGAAGATTTTGAAACTGCCCGTAAAAAACTTCAGGATGCACTTACAAAATATGATGAAGCTCTTATGAATCAGAATGATGAAGAACTTCGTGCAGAAACAGACCGAAAACTTCAGGTTCTTGGTGAAAGTATAGCAAAGGCAGAAAATGAAATTGTAGTTCGTGAAGTTCGTAATCTTAAGACCCGTGCAAAAGATGCATATTTTAACGGACGCTTTGATGATGCAGAAAAATACCTGAATCAGGCAAAAATCCGCTGGGCTGTTACAAACGTAAATGAAGATGAAGAAATCACAAATCTTATGAACTTTGTAAATACTGCAATTTCAATGAAAACCGGACGAGAGATTCTTCCTTCTGCACCTCAGTATCCGGAGATGTCTCAGCTTTTGAATATTGCTTACCAGTATTTTGATGAAGGAAGCAGAAAAATAGGTGAAGGAGATAGAGCCGGTGGTGAAGCAGAACTTGCTCTTGCTCTTGAGAGTATCCAAAAGCTTCAGTATGTATATCCGCTGAATCAGGAAGCATCAATTTTAACTTTGAGAATAAACCGCCTGCTGGACCCCAAAAAATTCAGCGAAGAATTTTCGCAAAAAATAGAAATGGCAAGAATGATGTGTAAGAATAAGGAAACACAGCAGGAAGGCTATGCAAATCTTTTAGATTATTATCAGCTGGATCCAGCCTACAAAGGACTTAAGGATTTAATTTATCAGGTTGAAATTGATATCGGAATTCGTCAGAAGCCTGTAAGCAATACTGGTGCCAGCCGCGCTAAAAAGCTTGTAGCTGATGCACAGAAAATTTACAGTACTGCCGGAAACGATACTGCAAAACTTCAGAATGCTCTTGCAAAAATAGATGAAGCACTTGCTCTTGTCTCTGATAATAAAGAAGCAATGGATTTAAAAGACAAAATTACAACAAAAATTGGTGGTAATACTTCTACGGTTCTTTCTACAGAAGATGAAAGACTTTATCAGCTTGCAATTCAGCGACTTCAGAATAATAATGTAGTAGGTGCGAATGCAATTGTAGAACAGCTTTTGAAAAAGCAGCAGAACGCTAATTCGCAGAAAATTAAGGATTTAAAGAATAAGATTGAGGCACGAAGTTAGTTTATGAAAAGATGTACAGCAGTTTGTAAAAAATTATTCTTTCTCCTTTTGTTCTTTATAAGTTTTTATACCGGATTATTTGCCGCAGATTTTTACTGGGAAAATCCGGAAGTTATAACAAACACTGATTCCAGATTCCCTGTTACAATTTCAGCTCCTGATGGAAAATCTACTTATCTTTTCTGGCAGGAAGTTGATGTGAATACACGACAGATTTATCTTTCTGCGAGGTCCTATAGTACCCTTAAAGAATATACAGAAACAAGACGTTTTGCCGGTCCTTTTGATTATTCAGGTGATGAGGTTCCAGATATTTACACAGCAGCAGTTCTGAAAAAAGGAACGGTTGGAGTTGCTGTAATGACTGGGCTTTCGAATCTTGCGGTTTATGTTTCTACAGATGCTTGTAAAAATTTCACAGAAACAAAACTGCCATCAACCTCTTCGATTACAGTTGCACCGCGTATTTATGCAACGGGCGCGGATACTTTCAGAATATTTACTTCCGTTGGTGAAGAAAACTCGTTTACAATTTTTACAGCAGAATCTTCTGATGGAATTAAATGGCCGCGTTTCAGTCAGTTTCAGCCTGCGGCAAATTACAGAAACCCTTTTATTCCGGTTTTGCTTCATACTTCCTTTGGAGATATTGTTGTTTTTCAGGCTCAGTATACTTCAGCTGAAACAAACAGACTTTCTTATCAGATTTATATGACTGTAGATGCCGGTTCAAATGGTAGAAGCTGGAGCCAGCCGGTTTTAGTTACAGACCGGAATTCGCTGCAGGGGCGCGGTGGAAAACAGTTTTATGAATATCAGAACCAGAGGCCTGTTCTTTATGAATATGAAGGCCTTGTATATATGGCCTGGGAACGTACGGATACTGTTAATTCTTCAATATGGATAGAAAACATTACGGCGAATGGAGTTTCTTCAGGTAGTGCAGAAAAAATTTCTGATAATGGAAATGCCAGTCGTCCTGTTCTTTTTGAGTATAATGATTCTCTTTATATGACCTGGTTTGATACAAGACGAGGTCGGGAATCAGTTTATATGGTAAAAAAAGATGGAAGCTACTGGAATGAAACAAAGCTTGTAGAAGACCGTAATTCTAATATGTTTGTACATCCTCTGATAACTGAGTCTGCTGCAGAAAATAATGAAGAAAATATAAATTCAAAAATACTTTCATTTATATGGCAGCAGGTTAATTCTGCATCCAAGAATTCTATTGCAATTCTTTCTCCAGATAAATCGGTTCTGCCACCTTCTTTTACTCCCTTGTCTTATAAAAAAGGAAAAAGTTCACGTTCAGAAGATGTTCGTATCCAGATAAACTTTCCAGCAGATTCTTCAAATATTTCAGGTTATTCTTATACCTGGGGTAAAGATAATAATGCTCTTCCTCCAATGCAGATTGAACATTTTACAAAAGAAAATGTAATTAAACTCAAAGCAAGGGAAGACGGTATTTATGTTCTCAGGGCAAGAGTTGCAGATTATGCGGGAAACTGGTCAGAGCCTGTTAGTATAAACTATCATCTTGATTTAACGCCACCACAAGCTCCGTATATTTCAATGGAAAATCTGGATGAATATGGTTTTGTAAATTCAAATAATTACAGTCTTAACTGGAAGGCTTCTCTTTCGGAAGATGCAGTTGAATATCTTTATAAAATTGAATATCTGGGCGCTATACCGAAATCAATTACCGTTTCGAAAAAACATCCTGTGAGACTAAGCTCTGAAAAAATTCAGGAAATAAAAGAAAGTCTTTTTAAAAGATATGACGGACAGCTCAAAAAAGAACGACATCTAACCAGGTCAAATTCTACTGCTACACATAAACTAACAACCGTTCGTTATTATAATCGGCCGAATGGTGTTTATCTGCTTTCAGTTTCTGCAGTCGATGAAGTTGGAAATATCAGCGAGCCGACATCTGTGCTTTACATATTAAATAAATTTCAGCCTTCTACATATATAACTGGAGTTCAACAGACAAAGAATGATTCTGGAGAAAGTCTCCTGTCTATTACCGGTGGTGGATTTACTTATGATGGAACTATAAAAGAAATTTATATCGATGCTGATGGTAAGGCTCCGTATGACCTTACACTTTCTGCTTCAGAAGGACAGTTTAAGGTTCAATCTGATTCAAGAATATCTTATGTTCAGCTTGGTACAGAGCTTGATGAAGGTAAATATAAAATCGGTCTTCTTCACACTGACCGCGGGTTGTACTTTACTGGTACTGTACTTACGATTTCTCAAACTGGAACTATGAAAATAGAAGCAGAGTATACACCTCAAAGTCGCTTAAATGCTCATTTCAAGCAGTATAAATACAAAGTTGCTGTCAGTCTGATTCTTGTATTTGTAATTATATTGATTGTAGCAGTAGTCATAATTTTTATTGTAATTAATCTTTATCAGAATATATATGAAAAAAATCTTACACAGAACGAATTAAAATCTTTGTTCACAGGAACTGCCATGCCGTTAAAAGATTTAAAGAAAAATTTCAAAAGGCTTCCGAGTCTTAAGAAAAAACTCATTGCATTTGCATTCTCACTTGTTATAGCGGTGGTTATAGCTGTTTCTCTTGAAAACGGATATAAGGTTATAAGACTTCAGGAGCAGACTATGGCAGCCGGTCTGCAAAACCGAACAGAGGTTCTTCTTGAAAGCCTTCATTCTGGCGTAAAGAATTTCTTCCCTGCAAATAACCTTCTTGAGCTTACAGCTCTTCCGGCTCAAAAAGATGCTATGGATGAAGTTAAATATGTAACTATAATTGGTCAGCAGCTGGATGCTAATTCGGCAGAAAAGTTGAATTATATCTGGGCAACGAATGATCCTAATATAGAAGAAAAAACTGGAAGCTATACGCTGATTTATGGTGAGTCAGAATTACAAGAAGAAGTTATTCTGGATGTTACGGAAAAATTAAAAGAACTCGACAATGTAATTGAAAAAGATCTTGCCGATCTATCAGAAAAAATTGACAGCCTTTCAAGAGAAGCTGAACGTCTTTATGCATCTCCTGTAGAAGAAGATGCAGCTGAAGCAGAAAGGCTTTCTGATGTTATAGTTGAACTTAGAAATCAGCTTGATACAAGGCTTGCCGAATACTCAAAAGGTGCGGCTGGTTCTTTCCCTGCTTTTGATACAGAAAATCTTGACCAGACAAATACTGATTATATTTTCTATCGCCCTGTAATGTATCGTAAAGGAACTACAGGAAATTACATTCATAGTGTAATTTACCTTGAGCTTTCAACTCAAAGCCTTATAGACAGCTTAAATGCCGAGATCAAAAAGATTGTTCTTTTCTCTCTGATTGTAGCAGTTGCTGCCGTTGCCTTTGGAATTGCCGGCGCTTATCTTTTTGCTTCTCTTATTGTACGTCCTGTCAAAAAACTTGAAAAACATGTAATTATGATTGGACAGACAAAAAACAAAATTAACCTCAAAGGAAAAGATGTAGAGATTAAATCACGTGATGAAGTAGGGCGTCTTGGAGATGCAATTAATAACATGACTCATGAGCTTATTGAAAATGCTGAAGAAGAAGCTCTTGTAATGGACGGTAAAGCTGTTCAAAAAGCCTTTTTACCGCTCGAAGCGTTAGGAGGCAATAACAAGAATACCTTTGCTCAATATACAGATAATAATCTTGAATGTTTTGGTTATTATGAAGGTGAATCTGGTGTATCCGGTGACTATTTTGATTACCGCCGTCTCGATGATACCTGGTTTGGAATAATAAAGTGTGACGTTTCTGGTCATGGAATCCCTGCTGCGATTATCATGACTGTTGTAGCAACAATTTTCCGTCGCTACTTTGAAAAGTGGTCTTACGCTAAAAATGGAACACATCTTGAAAAATTAGTAGAACAGATTAATGACTTTATTGAAGGACTTGGTTTAAGAGGTAAGTTTGCAACTCTCATTATCTGTCTTTTAAATGTAAAGAACGGTGAACTTTATATGTGTAATGCCGGTGATAATCTTGTTCACATTTATGAAGCTTCTACACATACATTAAAACTTCTTACTCTTGCTTCTGCTCCAACAGCCGGTGTATTTACTTCTGATCTTGTTGCAATGCGAGGCGGCTTTAAGGTTGAGAAAACTGTTTTGAATCACGGAGATATTTTATATCTTTATACTGACGGTATAGAAGAATCTACCCGAAGAATTCGTGAACTTGATTATTCTGTCCGCCAGAATGAAGTTGAAGTTAAAAAGATGAATCCAAAAACTCACGAAGAAGAATCTGAGTTTAAAATGGAAGACGCAAAAGAAGAGTTCGGTCCGGAAAGAATTAAGCAGGTTATTGAAGCTGTTTATAATAAGAGGAAGTTTATCCTGACTAAACAGGATAATCCGGCAGTCGGGGAAAATCTTGAATTTGATTTTACAAAATGTGAAGGAACCGTTTCGGAATCAATTCTTGCTCTTGCTTCATTGGAAAAGGTATTCCGTCTTTATAAATCTCCTGCTGTGCAGCAGACTGATTATATAAAGATTGATAAAAAGATTGACGAATTCCTTGTTAAGTACTTTAATATGTATGATTATTATGCAGCACATAAAACTGATGATGCGTCGGGCTCAAACTATGTAGATTATGATCAGATGCTGGAAGATGAACAGTCTGACGATCTCACTTTGCTTGCAATTAAGAGGAAATAATAAAAGAGGTAAACGATATGAATATGGAAGAATTAGGCAGCAAACTTAAGGATTTGTTTTCAAAAGGAACTAAAGCTTCAAAAGAAGCTCTTGAAAAGGCGGGAGATAAGGTTCAGGATTTTACCGATAAAAGCGTAACCAAAATAGAAATTCATAAGCTTGAAACAAAACGAGACTGCAAGTACGAAGAAATGGGATTAAAGCTTTCTCAAATGCTTCTCGAAGGTGCTTCAATCACAAGCTCTAATGCAGATGATATTAAGATTTTGAATGATATTCAGGAAGAAATTAAAAATCTCGGTGAACAGATTAAAACTAAAGAACAAGAATTGTAATGATTTTTATTGGCACACGGATTGCGGCTTTATAATGAAATTAAAAGCCGCAAAACGGCTGAGTCAAGGCTTTTAGCGAAGCGTGCCTTGACCAGACGTATTACGGCTCGTGAGCCGGTGCGCTTGCTTGCAGGCGCACAAGCAACCACCCGCT
>JAEDCY010000053.1 GCA_016293915.1 Treponema sp.
TTTATCAAAACTTTTTCAGATTACGGTTAATTTAGAAAACTCGAATTTCGGGCTAGCTTAAACAGTATGAAGCAAAGGATTTGAGAGAAGCAATTCTTCAACTTTTTAAGATTTTAGACCAGAAGCCGGAAGAACGTGACCCTTTTCTTAAAGAAGAACTTGCAGCCTTTCCTTATGTAAATGGCGGACTTTTTACAGAAGAAGATTTATTGATTCCTCATTTTACAGAGCAATTAAAAGACTTACTTGTAAATAAGGCAAGTGCAGATTTTAACTGGTCTCAGATTTCTCCAACAATTTTTGGAGCCGTATTTGAGTCTACATTGAACCCGGAAACAAGGCGTTCAGGTGGTATGCATTACACTTCCATTGAAAACATTCATAAGGTAATTGATCCTTTGTTTATGGATGAACTTTATGAAGAATATGAATCGATAAAAAGTATTCCACAAATTTCAACGAGAAATGAAAAGCTTCTTCGGTTCCAGACAAAATTAGGTAATCTGAAATTTCTGGACCCTGCCTGTGGTTCTGGAAACTTTTTGACAGAGACTTATTTGTCATTAAGAAGATTGGAAAATAAATGTCTTCAGTTAATGATTGGTGGACGAGAAGGGCAGGGCACTCTTACAGAGCTTTTTGGTTATGATTTTGTAAAAGTTCATATTCAGCAGTTCTACGGAATTGAGATAAATGATTTTGCCTGCGTTGTCGCAAAAACAGCATTATGGATTGCTGAATGCCAGATGCTCCAGGAAACAAATTCGATAACAAATTTTGCAACATCTTTTTTGCCACTAGATAATTATACAAGCATTATTGAAGGCAATGCTCTTAGGGTTGATTGGAATTCTGTTATCTCTAAATCGGAATTAACATACATAATGGGTAACCCACCTTTTGTTGGATATGCATATCAATCAAAAGAACAGAAGGAAGACCTAGAAAATCTTATGAAGGGGTTTGGCAAAAACATAGATTTTGTTGCCGGATGGTATTACAAAGCCTCACAATTAATTCAAAATACAAATATAAAATGTGCTCTTGTTTCTACAAATTCAATTACTCAGGGAGAACAAGTTGCTGCAATCTGGAAGCCCTTGTTTGAGCAGTTTGGTATTCATTTTGATTTTGCCTATAGAACTTTCAGATGGGATAGTGAAGCGAATATTAAGGCTCACGTTCATTGTGTAATCTTAGGATTCAGTTCTTGTGAATCTAAAAAAGAAAAAGTGATTTATCTAAATGAAAGGCAGAAGATGTCAGCAAAAAATATCAATGGATATTTAATTGATGCACCGAATATTTTTATAGAAAATACAAAGAAATCAATTTGTGAAGTACCAGAAATGGTAAAAGGAAGTATTCCTGTTGATGGTGGAAACTTGATTATTGAAGAAGCGGATTATGATGATTTTATCAAGAAGGAACCTCAAGCAAAAAAATTTATAAAACAATTTTATGGAGCTCATGAATTTTTACACAATGAAAAGAGATATTGTCTTTGGTTACTTGGAGCAAATCCTTCCGACTTGAAAAAATGTCCATTGATTATGGAACGTGTACAGAAAGTTAAAGAAATGCGACTCGCAAGTACAAAAGAAGCAACAAGAAAATTTGCAGATTATCCAACTCGCTTTATGGAAATAAGACAACCTGAATCGAATTATATTTTAATACCATCGCATTCTTCTGAAACCAGGCGATATATTCCTTTGGGATTTGTAAGTCCTGATATAATCTGTGGAAATGCAAATTTGTTAGTACCAAATGCTTCTTTATATCATTTTGGTATTCTAACATCTAATGTACATAATGCATGGATGCGTGTTGTTTGTGGCCGCTTAAAGAGTGATTATCGTTATTCCAATACAATCGTTTACAACAACTTCCCATGGCCAAATCCTTCAGAAGAACAGAAAAAGAAAATAGAAGAAACTGCTCAGGCAATTCTGGATGCTCGTGCATTATATCCAAATTCATCGCTTGCAGACCTTTATGATGAAACATTAATGCCGCCAGAACTCAGGCAAGCTCACAGAGCCAACGATTTGGCAGTTTGTCAGGCTTATGGTTTTAGCAAAGATGTAATGAAACTTGAAAGCAGATGTGTCGCAGAATTATTCAAAATGTACGAGGAACTTACAAAACGAAACTCGTAATTTTACGCTGCGTTAGGGATTGGAGCCACGCCGAAGGCGGCCACTGGACTGAGCGAGTTTGTGATGAGACCTCGGTGGGTAATCAGGAAACGGAGTTCTGTGGTGGTTTCGACAGGCTCAACCACCGTACGTAACGAACGAGGGAAGAGGCTGGAGCGATAGCGGAATGGCAGAAAGCCCGACCGACCGCGGAGCGGGCGGGAACGCCCGGAAAAATCCCTGAAAAATCCCTGAAAAATAAATCTTGTAGGTCGCCGGGAAATTCATTAAAATATTCAACATGAGTAATACTAACGAATTATGCCCTTGTGGTTCGGGCAAAAAATATGGCGAATGCTGTGAACCAATTATTAAAGGAAAAATTAAGGCTCCTAGTGCAGAAGCATGTATGCGCGCACGCTACACTTCTTATGTAGTTGGCGAAATTGACTACATCATTAACTCTTGCGAAGAAGGCGAAGGAATCGGCGAAATTGACCGCAAGGCAACAGAAGACTGGAGCAAGCAGTCACAGTGGAACGGTCTTAAGATTTTGCGCACAGAAAAGGGCGAAAAAGAAGGCGAAGAAATTGTAGAGTTCGAAGCTGATTATACTCTTCACAATATGCACGATATTCATCACGAAATTTCTCTTTTCAAAAAGGTTGGTGATGACTGGAAATATGTTGCTGGAAACGTTATTCCTACAACAGTAAAGCGCGTTGGTGCAAAAGTTGGCCGCAACGATCCATGCCCTTGTGGAAGCGGTAAAAAATATAAGCAGTGCTGCGGTAGATAACAGGAACGCAAGGTGGTTTCGATACACCTGCTTTGCAGGCACTCAACCACCAGACGTGGACTAATATGTATATAACAGGTTTTCACTCAATCGAAGAAAAGGTTCGCTCTCAGAAAAAAAATACGCAAGCCGGCCAGTCTGGTTCAAAGGCTGGTGCTTCGTCCGGCTACAAAATATATTTCAGCAAGCCGGGCCCTCGTGTAAAAAAGATTCTTGCTGCCGCAAAGGAAGTGGGAATTACCTGCGAGCAGACAAATGATGCCGAACTCGACAAGCTTGTAAGCGGTCTGGACGAAACTCTGCGAGACCATCGCGGTATCGTAATGGAGATTTCTGGCGGTGGTAAGCAGCCGGCGGCGAATCTTGTAGACTTTGATTCCTGGGTGAAAACTCATAGCGGTGATGTCGGTACAAACGGCGATGCCGCATCCCGCTGCACCATCGTAATTCTCGACAGCATTACTGACCCTCATAATGTAGGTGCCATTCTTCGAAGCTGCGACCAGTTTGGTGCTTCTCTTGTAATTATTCCAGAACACAATTCTGCCAGCGATATTGCAGGCAACGAAGTTATTGGTCGTACTAGTGCAGGAGCCAGCGCCTGGGTTCCGGTCGCAATTGTAAACAATCTTGTGCGTGCGGCTGAACAGCTAAAGCAAGCCGGTTTCTGGATTTACGGTGCAGATGCCGGTGGAGAAAACTGCCGCAAAATTGACTTCCCTGAAAAATCCGTTCTTATCATGGGCAGCGAGGGGACAGGTATCTCACAACTCCTCGAAAAACAATGCGATACAATCGTCTCAATTCCAACCTGCGGCAAAATCGACAGCCTCAATGTTTCTGTAGCAGCAGGTGTACTTTTATACGAACTCTGTACCCGATAGGTTTATACCTTATAGATTTACTTTGACAAAATCACTAAAAAATGTCATAATAAATTAAATCAAAAAAATGAGGTATTCTTATGTCCAGACAAGATGATATTGCTGAAAAAGCAGTTAGAAAATCAACTCTCAAATCATTAAAGAAAAAGAAGCGCTCAAGACTCAAGCAGCTTAAAATTGATTATGAAAATGCTGTTCAGCAGATCCAGATTCAGTATGCCGAAGACCCGGAACGTCTCAAAGCAAAATACGCTGCAGCTGAGTACGCAAAAAATGAAAAAGGAAAAAAGCGTGCAGAAAGACGAATTGCAAGTGAAAAACGTATTCTGGAGCTTACAAAAAATACCCGTCGTTTAACAACCGGCGAAGAAATTGCAAGTTCAATTGTTCAGGGAATAGGAGCTTCTCTCTTTATTGCTGCAACTGCAATTCTTGATACTCTTGCAATGCGAAATGTTACAAGCTTCTTTAATACAACGATTGTATTTTATTCGTTCTTTGGTATTTCAATGATTTTGATGTATCTCAGTTCTCTGCTTCAGCATGCACTTACAAACCTTACTGCAAAACAGGTTTTTGATCGTTTGTCACATGTTTTATCATTCCTGATTATCGGCTTTGGCTATAGTGCATATACAATCACTAAGATTCAGGGAACGACAGGCTGGATTCTTTTTGGAATTGTTTGGGCAATTGTTCTGGTAGGAATTCTTTTCTATGCAATTTCAGGTCAGAAATATGCAAAGTTAAATATTATTCTTTACATTCTTGCTGGCTTCTCTGGTCTTGTAGTTGCAAAGAATCTCTTTGAAGTTCTTTCTTCAAAAAGTTTCAGCATGCTTGTTCTTGGTGCTGTCTTCTATCTCGTGGGAATCATCTTCTATAATCTTAAGAAAATTAAATTTATGCACCTGTTCAGCAACATCATTATGTTGTTTGGAAGCGTTTATATTTTCTTTTCTTTGTTCTTTATCAACAGTTAATGTGAAATAAAGGATATAAAATGAAGGGGGGGGCTAATAAGTTTACCTCCTGGTGTCATTCCGAACGCTACGACACATTCGCACGCACCTGCTACGAATGTGTTTTTCGGAATCTATAAATCTAAATGTAGTGTAGATGCTGAAACATAGGGAGCGGCACTGCGTAGCAGGGCAAAAATAGTCCAGTGGACTATTTTTAGCGAGTCTCCGAGCAGCTGTGCTGCAAAGGTTCAGCATGACGATACTTATTAGTCGCCCCCTTTTTGTTTTTATATTGCTTAAAAAGTTTTTTACTCTTTCAAGCCTAAATCAATTTCCAGCAAAATCGGAGTGTGGTCCTGGCGCGGGCCGGAATCTATCATCTCTGATTTTTTGATTTGTTCTTTGATGCGGTCGCTGACGAGGAAGTAATCAATACGCCAGCCCGAGTTGTTTATCTTGCTGGTTTTGATTCTCTGACCCCACCAGGAATAAATATTTTTTACATCTCCATGGATGTGGCGGAAGCTGTCTGTAAAGCCGCGGGCAAGAAGCTTTGTAAAGCCTTCGCGCTCCTCGTCGGTAAAGCCGGCAGAAAAATGATTGCTGGCCGGATTTGCAAGGTCAATTTCCTTGTGGGCAACATTGAAGTCACCGCAGGCAATAACCGGTTTTTTCGCATCCAGGCTGGCAAGATAATCAGCGTAAAGAGCGTCCCACTGCTGGCGTTCTGTGAGGCGCTTAAGACCGTCGCCCGAGTTTGGAGTGTAAACGTTTACAAAATAAAAGGCACCAAAGTCCAGAGTGAGGAGTCGGCCCTCGTCATCCATTGTATCTGGAGCGCCAAGTCGTGGCTCTTCGCGGCTGGCTGTCATGCCTTCCTTGTATAAAATCATGGTGCCTGCATAACCTTTTTTTGCTGGCGGCACAGAAGAAAGCCATTCAATCTTATAGCCCGGAAAATACTGGCTTAGCAGTTCCAGGTGCTTTGGGTTTGGTCCTTCTGCCGGCAGCTTGGTTTCCTGAATTGCAATTACATCAGCATTATAGCCGCCAAGATTTTTAAGCACAGCCTGCGACAATAGCGCCCTGTCCGAAGTAGAAGTCAGCGCCGCATTAATTGAATCTATGTTCCAAGAAATAAATGTCATAATATACTCCTTCTTTCAGTATATTAGATTTTGGGGAGAATTTCAGCAGGTAGAGGAGAATCAATTATTTTGCTATAATAACCCATCAATCAGATAGGAAATAAAATGTTAAATCAGTTTTCAAGAACAGAAATTCTTCTTGGCAAAGAAGCTATGGAGATTTTGAATAAGGCTCATATTGCAGTTTTTGGAGTCGGCGGTGTGGGCGGTTATACTGTTGAAGCCCTTATCCGCTCAGGCATTCAGCATATTGACCTCATAGATGATGATACAGTCAGCCTCACAAATCTCAACCGACAGATTATTGCAACACATTCGACCATCGGAAAATACAAGGTTGATGTAATGAAGGAACGCATTCTCGACATAAATCCTTCTGCCGAGGTCAACGTTCACAAGTGTTTTTATCTTCCCGAAACCCGCGACCTCTTTGACTTTACAAAATATGATTATGTCGTAGACGCAGTTGATACAGTCACAGCAAAAATCAATTTGATACTGCAGGCAAAAGAAGCCTGCACAAAAATCATCTGCAGCATGGGAGTCGGCAACAAAATGGATCCCACTCAATTCCAAGTTGCAGACATCTCCCAAACCTCCGTGTGTCCTCTCGCCCGCGTAATGCGCCAGGAATGCAAAAAACGAAAAATCAAAAACGTAAAGGTCGTCTTTTCTACAGAAAAAGTTCTGCGCCCGATTGAAGACATGGCAATCAGCTGCCGTCAGCACTGCATTTGTCCGCCCGGAGCCCAGCACAAATGCACCGAACGCCGCGACATCCCCGGCAGCACCGCCTTCGTCCCGTCAGTAGCCGGCCTCATCATCGCCAGCGAAATCATAAAAGATTTGACACAGGAAGCTACGGCTAGGGCACGGAGCTTATAAAATTATTGTCAATTAAATCAAAGTTTATTATATTTAGATTGTAAAGCCTGCTGCACAGAAGAATGTATCCAGTAACCAACTTAGATTAATGAGTATGTGCGGTTATATGATTGCCGTGTTCGCCCTTCGACTCTGCTCGGGGATCACACAGCAATGACACATTTATTTTATCTTCGTTTTTTCTTTACCACAATTCAGGCCTGAAGCTGGACTGGCGCTGAAAAATCAATTTTCTCATGAGGTACGTGGTATGGAAAATGAAATTTCAATTCTGGAAGAAAACTCAATTCGCTTAAAGATTCATGTCATTCGCGGCCAGCAGGTGATGCTGGATTTTGATCTTGCTCAGATTTATGGATATGAAACAAAGAATTTTAATCGCCAGGTAAAAAACAACATTGAACGATTTGATTCTGATTTTATGTTTCAACTATCTGATACGGAAGTAGAAGAACTTTCAAGGTGCAAAATTTTCACCTTGAACAAAGGGCGTGGTAGTAACATAAAGTATGCCCCTTACGCCTTCACCGAACAGGGAATTTATATGTTAATGACCGTCCTCAAAGGTGACCTTGCAGTCACTCAAAGTAAAATGTTAATCAGAACCTTTAAAGAAATGAAGCATTTTATTCAGAATAATTCTCATATTTTTTCAGAGCTGGATAATATCAAAAATCATCTCTTGGAATCTGATTGAGGGTTTATTACAAACCCTCAAAACGGCGAAGTCAAGGCTTTAAGCGTTAGCGTGCCTTGACTCGACGTACTTACACCACAAGGAAACTGATAAAAAGATAAAAGAACTCTTCTCCCTCATGGACAAATACAACATAAAAGAAACACAAGGAATCTTCTTCCAGGGGCAGATATTTGACGCCTACGCCAAATTCGAAAGTTTCCTTGCAGCCGCTAAAAAAGAAATTATCCTCATAGATAATTATGTCGATTTATCTATCCTGCAGCGTCTTGCAAAAAAGAAGAAAGGCGTTAATGTGACAATCTACACAGACCCCAAGACAAAACTCACATCTCAGGATGTTCAGACTTTTAATATGCAATACCCGACTCTTACTGTAAATCAAACAACAAAAACCCACGACAGATTTTTGATTATTGATAATGCAACGATTTATCACATTGGAGCGAGCCTCAAAGATTTAGGCAAAAAATGTTTTGGATTTAGCATACTAGATCCAGGTTTTATTCCGATGATTTTGAATAATGTGTAGAAATTTATTATATGGAGGGGGAAAGCCTTCCCCCTGGGGTCAGTCACGAGTCGCTACACAAGTGCCAAAGCAAGCTTTGACCCTTGCTCCGCTTTGTCGTGCCTTCACCACACCCCTTTCTCCTAGGGGCTCGCCGCCCCTAAAACCCGCATGGTAAATTGCTATCGCAATTTGCTATTTTATTTCTTGTGGGAAATCACTTCTTCTATTACCTTATAAACATTTGAGTAACTTACATTATCTAAATCACTTTTCTTCATTTCTAAATCTTTAGATCTTTTTATCGCTGATTCTTGTAAAGTCTTAAGAAATAAATATAAATGTTTTGCCTCGAGCCATTTTTTCTCTTTTGAATAATCAGATATGTATTTTAACAGACTTCTTATTACTTCATTTTGATTATTATATGTTAATTTAGGCATTTCATAATGGAGTAAAAACCATATTTCAAAAGCCGGAAATGAATCTGCAAATTTTATTCCATCTTTTTTACAAGTTTCGATAAGGTTTGAAAGTTCTGAACTTATATTATTAGTTTTCAATGTATCAGTATGAAAAATACACCAGATAGAATCATAAACACCAGTTTCATTTTCTGATTTAGCATTTTTTAGAACATGATATAAATCGCTATGTTGAGCCATTTTTAGGATTATAGTAATACCAGGAATCCTTTCGACTATCCTCATTTCTGAGAAATATAATTGCTCTGTTTGACCTTCGAGTACTAATAAAATTGTTGTATGACTCTGAATCTTATTAGTTTTTCTTGGCATTAAAAAGCCCCTTTAATTTCTGCATATCGATAATTGGTAAAGCCCCAAATTTATCAGCCATATAAAGTCGTTTTCTAGAAGCTTCTTTTCTAATACCTTTATAATCTGTAATTGAATTATAAATACTGTTTCCTTTATCAGTTTTAAAACAGAACCAAACCTCATCATCACGTAATAAATCAGAATCAAGTAAATCCAAATTATGAGTAGTAAATAATAATTGAGAATCATCAGAAATTTCAAGAAAAAGTTGTAGGAATGTCTCTAATAACGACTGATGTAATGACGACTCTATTTCATCAATCATAAGTACTGAGGAATTGGCTAATTCAATAAGAGGAAGAGTTAATTCCAGCATTCTTTTTGTACCAGCAGATTCGAAATAAATTGGTAATTCATAATCATTATCATAATGATGTACGAATTTTGCATCTCGTCTAGTTGGTTTTTCTCCTTTTTTTGCAATTTCATCTTGTACTTCTTTTGGCAATATTTTCAATACAGTATCTGGTATTTCATGAGATTCTATTATAATATCACTTATTGAACCAAAATCCGAAGCTTCAAGTAATCCAATAACTTTATTTTTAAATGAATCATCTTTTTCTATTTTTCTTAGAATAAAATCAGATAAGCCATCATGAGAAGGCATTATCATTGGTTTTACCCGTGTTGAAAAATGTTTATATATGGAACTAAATACAGGATGATTAACTTGAGCTCCAGCACCAATTAATGAACAATTAGGTCGAGTTGCATCAGCAATTATTTTTTTTGCACCTGTAATTGTGCTACCCCATTTTACCGGTATGTCTTTTTTTCGCTCAAAGATTAATTTCTTCTGACCTTTCGGAGAATAATAAAGTACTTCTTCTAAGACTTCATTTTTATTTAAAGCTATAGAGTATTCATATTTTATAAGGTTTGTTTCATCTGAAAAATCAGGTGCAAAAAATATTATGGAAAAAATACCAGGCTGTGTTGAGGTTTTCTTATCAAACAAAAAAGGAATAAAATGAGTTGATTCATCAGGTTTTAAATCTGTAAATGAAGTGAGTATAAAATCTAAATAGAACATTAAAGATGTTACCATATTAGTTTTTCCGGCAGCATTAGCACCATATATACAAGCGGTTTTTAGGATTCGTTTATCACCAATATTTTTAATGTGATAAGAATCGGATTCATTTGATAAAACTGCCTCAAAACTAATGCTTTGTGTATCTTTTATGGAAAAAGTATTAGTAACTGAATATTCTAGAATCATATTTACTCCTATTCTATTAATTTACTTTAATTATCGGTAAAAGTCTATAAATTGAGAGTAAATATGACAAAGAAATGCAAATATTACATTAATTTTGCTTATTTTATTCGAAATTTCTTGTCATTTTTTAAATATATAGTTATCTTTTAAAAGGAAAGAGCATAGGTTGCTGCCTATGCTCAATAGATACCTTTTGTTTAGCAAAAAGTTATCAGTCGAATAAGATAACTTAGCATTTTCTCCTGAAACATGCAATGCTTCTCAAAAGATTGTCTTTTGTTGGTTCTCAGTCAAAATGAGAGGTATTTCTATCTAGAAGCATATGCTTCAGGAGACTTTCGAAAATGAAAGTTACAAACATCAATGGAACAAGTGAATATGATTGTTCCTGTGGTTCCTGGTTAAAACACTGGGAAAAGTTCAATTCTACCGGGCAGAGTAAACCATATCTTTGTCCTGCATGTGGTTCACCTTCTGTGGAAGTCGGAGCGCATGTTCAGAAATTTGGGAGTTTTGATAATAAGTGGTACATCGTACCTCTTTGCAAAGCTTGTAATAACAAATCAAGTTCAACAATTCTTGACATTGGAGCCTGTGCTTTAGCACCTGCCAGTAGAGCTTCTACCTGCGGTTATTAAACCAAAACACATATCTCACAAGCAATTTTGTGAGATATGCACAACAACATGTTAGGGGGATATAATGTTCCAGACTTCAGATATTAATGAACAAATTGCAAAGGAGTTTCTAACGGACAGCAAGGATTTCTTGATTCGATTCAATATTTTAAAAGAACGTTCAATTGCTGGACATCAAGGATTACGAAGCAAGCTGTTAGTTGATTTGTTATTCTCTGCCGAATGTAGTATAAAAGCATTAGTATTTCTAACTTTACGAGAAGATGTAAATGCTATATATAAAAAGATTTGTACACATACGCTACAGTCATTGTTAGATATTTTGCCTGATAAAGAAAAAATGGAGTGTGAAAAATTTCTTAATACAGACTTTATTTCATTTTCAATAGAAAATCGCTATTTGGTTGAAGTATACAAAACATTTCATTCTAATGGAACTCTAGATGAGCATTATTATGATACAATTGCTAATCCTGCTTGGTTTGATAGTGTTTCAGACAAATTAGAAGAATTACATAATTATGTGTGGAAAAAAGTTAAAGTTCCAATCGAGGGCGGTTTGTTCTCTGAAATCGATATTGATAAAATTGAAGAAGAACATAAAATCAAAATGGGTTTATCAAAAAAGAAAAGGATTTCTAAATGACTTAATAAGGCTTGCTGTCTAATATTTCTTAAACAGCAAGCTCAAATTAATGATTCCGTAAATATTCTTTTACATCTGAAACATATGACCCAACTTTAGAAACAGCAATACGAAGTTTAGCTTCGGTCGTATGTAAAGTTTTAGTCCAATAATCAATTTCCCATTGCTGTGAAAGATTTATTGTTGATGCATCCTGTGGACGTCTTTTTGTTAAATCATCAGACATATAACTACCTCCTTGCAATAAAATATAATCATATTTTATTTAAGTGGCAATTTTTTTGTAAGGAAATACTTCACCTTTCTTATTCTCGAATTTGACATTATCAATTAAATCTCCCATTCTATCTACATTACTACTGTATAATTTTAACAGATTGAAGGGCACGTTATTTGGTGTTCCTTACGAGAGCGGCGTTGCGACGGCGCTCTTTTTTTTTCCCAAAAATTAAGGCTGCCTGAAAATCAAGCAGCCTGTCTTTAATCTTCATCTCTTTACGGATTGAAACCGCAGGTTAATGGAGATTCTTTAACACCTGTTAATTATTATTTACAAATTCATTCCACTCGTCTATAGAAAATATGCCTGCTGGCTCTCTGTAAACAACTTTACGTTCCCACTTTTCCCACCTGTCTTTGGGTAATGGACTCCTTTCAGAACACTTATGAGAAGTTATAGACTTTATTTTTAAACTAATATCACCAACAATATCATCAAGACTTACTTCTCGATAAAAACGAATGCCTTTAAAATCATTTTCTTCAAAATATTTTTTCTGGGATTTTACCTCTACTTCCATAAAACCTCTGGAATCATCGTAATAAAATTGCTCTCCATTAAAAGAAACATCTATGTTCTTTTTGTTTATAACATCACCGTTACCATTTTCCAATATAAGTGAAACCGAGTATTGATAATATAAATTATATGCATAAACACGAGATGCATAAGAACTTAGAGTCCCACAACGAGGTTCTGAGACTTCTTTTCTCCAAATATCATTTTCCTTGTTATAATATATTTTTCTCCATTCATTAATTACTGTTGCAAAAACATCCATAGCTGTTTTATTTGCAACGCACTTTATTCCAGGAGAAAACTCAAAGTCTACTGAATTATGATGCATATCAATTTCATCTTGAACTACAGAAAAATCATATACTATATATATAGCATTTTCATTCATGTATTTTTCAAGCTGATCAAAAATAGTATTCCATTTTTCAATTTGTTCTTTATAATAAGAAACCCGATTTTGAATGCTTGATGAATCAAATGTACATCCTAATAATGAGTGAATGTTTGATTCTGCTTCTATTTTCTGCAAGCCTTCAACCTTACTGTAAGCAATAAGGGCAGATATATAATCTTTTCCTTTTTCTGCGTTTGCTCCTTTTGCAAGATTTTGTATGGAAGAGTCTTCTTTTTCATTTACTGTGGACAAAGAAAGTTTTTCACCGTCTGAAAATTCTATTTTTAGACCTTCAAGCAAATTCATAGTAATATCATTTACTGCTTTTCCGTTTTCAATTTCTGAATATGTATAGCGATTTGACAGACTGGATTTTATTTCATTTGTTGCAATGTCATTAATTCTAAAATTGATTTCATAAATCATGCCTATTTTTTGAATTGAGCCTACAGTTACAAGACTTGCATTTGTCATCAGGCCCAATTGAACAACATTTTCATCACTGTAAAACCCTGTTTCAGAGAGTTCCTGTTCTGCTTTTATCAGTTTTTCATTGCTTCGATCAAGTACGGTCATTTTAGAATATTTTGCAAATTTTCCTGTTATAGAATCCTGCAAATACTGCAAAATCCATAATTCTTTTTGATCTATATCTCTTCCCTGAGGAATTGTTACAGCAATAACTAAATCTTTTCCTTTATATAAATTTTTTGACACCTTATTTTCTTTTTTTAAAGGTATTTCAGAATTAGTTGATTCTTTCTTTATTTGAGTAGTAGTACTGCAGGAAATCAAAATAAGACATAAAGAAAATAATAAATAAAATTTTTTCATAAATCCTCCACATGTTTTATATACCACCTGTATACAGATTGTATTTCAGGTAGCATATAAATATAATTAATTTCCAAACAGAATATTATAAGCAATATTTTGTGCATCGATTGAATTGGCATCTGCAGGAGTTACTGTCGAAGCAGATTGTACAGCAGGATTTCCTGAAAGTGAAGCCATTGTCTGAGCATCAGCAAGACTCTGAACCTGTTTTGTCTGGGCATCGGTTATAATTTTAGTTCGTTCAGTTCTACTGTCCTGTACAATTTTTACAAGCTCTTGCTGAGCTGCTGCTTTCTGTTTTTCTGGTTCAAGTTCTACTTGTACTTGTGCCATTGCAGCACTATAAGCAAGCTCCTGTTCTTTTTCCTGCTGGCTCATAACAGTTGGATGGCGAGCATCATACATCATCTGATTTACCATATCCATTACTGCTTTTTCATCCATTGAAAGTTCTTCTGGCATTTCTCCTAGAACCTTTTTTAAATATGTTGCAGTTGTTCTTGCCCAGGTTGTCTGTGGTATTACATATACCTGATACATAATACATTTACGACTAATTTTTCCTGTAAGAGCATCTTCCTCATCTACAATTTGATAAAATTCAGTACGTTTTTCATGTCCTGTTATTTCTACAGAAGACTGAGCCTGTGTTACTTCCATAATTGCACTTTTTGTAGCTGAATCTATAGCACCAGAACGAGACTGTTCAGTGGCATAGTTATTTACAGACTGCTGAAGTTCTTTTGCAATTTGTCTTGCATACTGCATATCAGCTCTCATTTGTGCACTTCTTACATCTGAAGCACTTATATATGAAACCTTTATGACATCATCATCTGAAATACCAAACTGTGCTTTGTATTGTGAATAATCACCAAGAAAAAGCGGAGCCAACCAAGTAGGACGAGCTTCGCCACCTACAGAACGTGCAGTCCAGTCACGAAGATAAGTTTTATTTGCCTTTACCTCATAGTCGCTTTCTGCTCTTGATTCTTTTGTTACATTCGTATCTGATTTAATAGCGTTTGTAGTTCCGCAGCCTGTAATAAAAAGTGTCGCAAAAATGATACTTCCAATTAATTTTTTTTTCATAAAAATTCCTCCATATATATTTTTGCCTCTAAAGAGACATAAATTCCTTTTGTAATAATTTTAATATTTCTTGAGATAGTGAAGTGTAAGCCCTTTGTTGTGCTACAGTTGGATTCTTTGCACCAATTCTTTTAAATTGCCCTTCTCCAGAAAAAAGAACAGTATCTCTTGTTTCAATTTTTAAAGAAAATGATGGCGAATAAAATATTCCTGCAGGAAGAACTTTTGAATTTTCGATGACTTTTATATAACAGAAATATTGAGAGTTATTATCAACTATTGTAATTCCATAATTTGAAAAAAAACTTCGAATAGCCCTTGAAACAGAATCTTCAAAATCATTTTCACAAAAGATAGAAATAGAACATTGCTTTGCTATTCTTCTAAGCATTGGTTCAATTTCTAAAAGATGATTTCTTGTTCCACTGAACTTTTCAGCTTGATTTGGATTTAATATTTGTGCAAAGTCAAGTTTTTTATAAAGTTTATTTTCTTGTGCATTTTGGTATGCCTTTGAAAGACCTGCAATTTTTAGAATCGCATCGTTTTGAGAAATTGCATCAGAATAAAATTGTTCAAATTGAGAGATCCAGTCATTTAATTTGGGTTCATATATTATCCATGCTTCTTTTCGTTCTATATATGCAATCACTTCGTATTGCTTTTGTTTTTTGTCATATTTAGGTTTTGTATAATGAACTGCAAACAATTCTGTATAGGACTGAACAAAAACTTCTTCGGAAAGAGTTGTTTCAAAATTTGAATCATTCAATATTGTTTGTTCTTTAGCTTGAACAGAAATATTCATCTGAAAAAATTTTGATAATGCCGCTAGTGCTTTGCTTTCAGCAGAATCCTTTGTTGAACCATAGCCTAACTGTGCAATATATGCTGGATTGTTCAAAATATCTTCTGCTAAAAGTGGGAAACACAAACTAAATAG
>JAEDCY010000091.1 GCA_016293915.1 Treponema sp.
ACGAAATAATTTTTTTCATAATTCCTCCTATCACTACTTTTTAGCAGCAATGTTTAAGTGTTAGTTCACTTATAACACAGGCTGCTATCATTTCGCGATAGTGGAGGAAAGGATTTTTTATTATTTATTTTTTAGAAGCTTTTTTATATGCATTTATAATGCTTGTAACATAATCATGTCCAGAATCTTCTCCACCTTTTCTTGAAGGATGAAATGCATCAATAAGAATCATATTATTTTTTTTATATACATCTGCATTCCATTGACCTGAAACAGTTGGGATAGGTTTGTCAGTTATTTTAAAATCATCCTTAAAAAACTGAAAAGTATAACCAAAAATAATTACATCTGGTTTATATATATCAATCTGTTCGAATAAGATTTTTTTCCATATATTATAGCAAGCCCACATATGGTCATTAGGACTTATTGTATTTGCAGGCATTTTACTGATATTTATATAAGCAGTCTTCTTTAATTCTGCTGCCATTTCTGAATTATTTTCTATGTAATCCAATTCTTTCCATTTCAGATCATTTCGAATGGCGTAATTTATTTGAATCATAAGCTTCCACATATCTTGGTCTTTCCAAACATTTATGTTTTTAAAGTGTTCTGTAAAATACCAGTTTCCGCCCCGAGCATTTCCATTTGCTGTAAAATCATCATAAGGTTCTTTTAAAACCCACATAATTTTTGGAGTCGATGCCAAATACTCCTTTATACCAGCTACTCCATCAAAAATTGGCATTAGCAAGGGTTTTTGCTTTATCAATTTATTGTTTTGGGCGTGTTTTAAGATTTTATCATGCATTTCTTTTTGCAGTTCAAACAGTTCTTTTTCATCCATGTTTTTTATTATACCACACTTTTTACACTTACAGATTGAAATCATTTTTATTTTTCACTATCACTAAATGATAGTAAATCGTGGTATAATCTAATCATGAAGCAGAAGTTAAATCCCCCAGAACGTACTCTTAATAAAAAGATGCTGGAACGTCTCATTATCATTCACAACGCAATTAAGGCTGGAATGTATCCAGATGTTCCAAGGCTCCAAAAGCTATACTGTGAACAGACTGGTTATAGTAAGGTTGGAGAAGCAACAATTTACCGTGATATTGATTTGCTCCGAACATATTTTCATGCGCCGCTCGAGTTTGACAGGGAGAAAGGCGGGTATTATTATTTTGATGAAAAATGGGATTTTGCCCTGAATAATATTTCCACGGAAGATGTGTTTTATCTTTCTGCCGCCAAGACGCTTCTTTCAAGTTTTGAGGGAAGCCCGATTTACAACTCGATTTCTGATGCTATCAACTTCGTAACAGATACACAGGGAATTGGAAAAAGTTCACTTTTAAAACGAATTGCTGTTGCACCAGTTCCAAAAGTAAATATTGATGAAATAGTCTGGAAAAAATTTCTTGAAGCAATCCGCAATGACTATGTAGTTGAGTTTGATTATAACGGTCGCTGGAATACTGAAACATCTCATAGAAAACTTGCTCCTTATCAATTTCTTTTTGATGACGGTTCATGCTTCATTTTTGGATATTCTTATGAACGAAATGCAGAGCGGATTTTTTCTTTAAGTAGAATCAAAAATCTTGAAGTTACTTCAGAACACTTTGATTTACCGGAAAATTTTGATTTCTCATCTCGTTGTGGTGGCGGTAAGTTCGGAATCTTTATGAGCGATAAAGCTGTAGATTTTGTAATTGATTTATATAACGACGCCAGAGAAATCGTCAAAGAAAGGATTTTAGCAGATAATCAGAAAGTCACGAATTTTGAAGAAGAAGAGAGAACTCGTGTAGAGTTTTCTTCAACTCAAACTCTCAGAGTGATGGAATGGATTCTATCACAAGGCTCTCATGCCGTTCCTATTTCTCCAGATTGGTTTGTTGATAACTGGAAATTGACGGTAGAAGCTATGATAAAACGAGTTAATGGGATTTTTGATTGAGAATGTTAATAACATCAAACTTTAAACCTTCACTTGACTTCTCTCTGGTTCTGCATTATATTCAAGGCATAAGGATATCGCGCCTTTAATCGCGAAATTTATACGGCCGGGGCAGTTTTTATTGCTTCGGCGCTTTTTTTATATGGCAGACTTAGAAATCTACGAAATCGATTCAGCATACATAGAGTATCTTTCAACTTTTGAAGAACACCTTTTCAAGAATAAAAAGGTAACTCAGGATTTTTCTCGCAAGTATATCGGCATAATTCTTGAAATAAATGGCTTTAAGTATTTTGCCCCCCTTTCGTCATTTAAGCCTAAACATAAACGACTTTGCGAAACTGACGATTTTATAAAAATTGGAGCTTATGCAGTTATAAACCTGAACAATATGTTTCCTGCTCCTATAAAACTCTGTAAACTTGTTCTTATTTCTGACATAAAGAACGAACATTATAGAAATCTTATAAGAGCCGAATATCGTATTATTAAACAAAAATCTGAACAAATTCTAAGCAATGCAAAAGCCGTATATGAACACAAGATGACAAACGACGGAAAATCAAAGTTGAGCCAGCGTTGCAATGATTTTAAATTACTTGAAATAAAATGTAGAGAATACAAAAGTAAATAGCAAATTGCTTCTGCAATTTACCTTTCACCGGGGCATTGGTTGCACGCAAGCGTGCTTACCGAGTTTGCAAGCAAACTCGCGGGAATTATATTGGGGATTTTAAGGGGCCAGCCCCTTAGGAGAAGGGGTAGCGTAAGACTGCGAAGCGGGCTGGAGCGAGGGGAAGGCTTTCCCCTCCTTTATATATTTTCTTTAAATCCGCGTTCCTGTAAGCGGTGTTGAAAATGCCTGCTACTACTACTCAACATATAATGCAAAAGACACTTCAAAAGCATCTGACAACAAAAAGAAAATTATGATTTTGGGCGGTGGTCCAAACAGAATCGGACAGGGTATTGAATTCGACTACTGTTGTTGTCATGCCGCAATGCAGCTTAAAGAACTTGGATATGAAACAATCATCGTAAACTGTAACCCAGAAACTGTATCTACAGACTACCAATGTCATTAACTTAAGCCGATCTATAGCAAAAATATGTGCATGACTTGGG
>JAEDCY010000054.1 GCA_016293915.1 Treponema sp.
GTGGAGCCACGCCGAAGGCGGCCACCGCAACGAAATGAACTAACGTTAGTTAGTGAATGAAGTGAGGAGGCTGGAGCGATAGCGGAATGGCGGAAGGCCCGACCCGAACGAAGTGAGGGGAGCCCCCAAGGAGAAAAAAAGATTATGAAAATTACTTTGCACACAATTAAGGTCCGCGAGCTTGTAAATGGATATCAGGATAATGATGAGGCTGGGGTTGTTGGCTTTGACGGCAAGCTGGATATAAGGCCGCCCTATCAGCGGGAGTTTTGTTATAACGATAATCAGCAGCAGGCGGTAATGGATACGCTGACGAACGGTTTTCCTCTGAACACGATGTACTGGGTTGTTCGCGAAGATGGCCGCTATGAAGTTCTGGATGGGCAGCAGAGAACTATTTCGATTTGCCGCTATGTGAACGGAACTTTTTCTCATAATATGCGCTACTTTACAAACCTGCAACCGGACGAAAAAGAGCAGATTTTGAATTATGATTTGCAGGTTTATTTTTGCGAAGGAACTGACAGCGAAAAATTGAGCTGGTTTAAAACTATAAACATTGCGGGAGAAAAGCTCACTGAACAGGAAATTAGAAATGCGGTTTATGCGGGCTCGTGGACGGCTGAGGCTAAAAAGATTTTTTCTAAATCGAATTGCGCGGCTAAGCTTTTGGGCGATAAATATGTAAATGGTAATCCTATTCGGCAGGAGCTTCTTGAAACTGTTTTGGGCTGGTATGTTGGAAAAGATGATAAGCTGATATGTACTTACATGGGAAAGCATCAGAACGATTCTAATGCAAATGAGCTCTGGGTTTATTTTCAATTTGTGATTGCCTGGATTAAAGCTTTATTCCCAACTTACAGAAAGGAGATGAAGGGAATTGACTGGGGCATGCTTTATAATCAGTATCACGAAAATGATTATGACCCGGCTGCTCTTGAAAAGGAAATTGTTTCTTTAATTGATAATGAAGAAGTTACAAATCATAAGGGCATTTATTATTATCTCTTTGACAGGAAAGAAAGTCATTTAAGTTTGCGGGAATTTGATGACAAGATGAAACGTAAAAAATATGAAGAGCAGAAAGGGATTTGTCCTCTTTGTAGTCAGCATTATGAATTTACTGAAATGCAGGGAGACCATATTGTTCCCTGGAGTTGTGGCGGAAAAACTGTTTATGAAAATTTGCAGATGCTTTGTCGGCTTTGTAATAATACTAAGAGTAATAAATAGAATTACTTATACATCACTAGCAGCACGCTGACTGCAGCCAGCAGGAAAACCATATATACGAGTACAAGCGGAGAGGCTATCTGTGGGAAGCTTATGAGCATAAAGCCCAGGACGAGAGTTAGTGCACCTAAACCTAATGCAACGTAACCGCTGGATTTTGCGCGGAGTTGATTTTTGCGCAGATTTTCCGGGGACTTGTCTGCAGCGGCTTCGTTGAGTTTATCCAGAAAACTTGGTAAGAGAAAATATACACCGGCGGCGCAAAATGCTAGACCGGCGATAAAGAAAAGAATTATCAGAATCATATAAACTTCCTAAGGCGGGAGATGCTGAAATGTCATCCTGAACTTGTTTCAGGATCAGCATGACCTTACACTTTTATCATGGAACGTGGATTACCTCGCGAGGTTTTGCTCCGTTTGCAGGACCGACAATTCCGCGTTCTTCCATTTCCTCAACAAGGCGGGCTGCACGGTTGTAGCCAATCTTCAGGCGGCGCTGCAGGTAACTTGCGCTGGCCTTGCCGCTTTGAACAACAATTTCAAGAGCCTGGTCGTACAATGGATCATCGTCGTCCATTGGTTCACCAAAGAGGTCACGGGCTCCTTCTTCGTCATCATCATCTGTGAAAATTTCTTCGTCGATGTAGTCCGGTTCACCGTAGTCTTTTACAGCGGTAACTACATTTTCAACTTCCTGGTCGCTAACAAAGGTTCCCTGAATTCGGATTGGAGCCGGATCCACTGCAGAAGCGTAAAGCATATCACCACGGCCAAGAAGTTTTTCGGCACCTACTGTATCAATAATGATATTAGAGTCTGTACGGCTGGCAACCATGAAGGCAATTCTGGTTGGAATGTTTGCCTTGATAAGACCTGTGATTACGTTTACAGAAGGTCGCTGAGTTGCAAGAACAAGGTGAATACCAACGGCGCGGCTCATTGCTGTAAGGCGGGCTACGATATTTTCGAGTTCCTTTCCACTGGTTGCCATGAGGTCGGCAAACTCATCAATAATAACAACGATGTATGGCAGCTTTTCTGTACAGATTTTCTGCTCTTTAATTTTTTTGTTGTAGTTAGAAATATCACGTACACCCATACCATCGAGCAGGGCATAACGTCTTTCCATTTCACAAAGACACCACTGCAGGGCCTGGAGGGCTTTCTTTGGCTCTGTGATTACAGGTGTGAGCAAATGTGGAATATTATTGTAAAGCTTGAGCTCGACAACCTTAGGGTCAACAAGAATCATCTTTACATCTTCAAAGCTTCTCTTATACAAAATCGAAAGAATGAGTGAGTTTACACAAACAGACTTTCCGGAACCGGTTGCACCGGCAATCAGCATATGTGGAGTTTTTACAAGGTCAATCAGCTGGGCCTTACCGAGAATATCTTTTCCGAGCACAACAGGCACGGCCATCTTCTTCCATTCAGGAAGGTCCATTTCGATGATTTCGCGGAAGCCGACTACCGATCGGTTGCGGTTTGGAACTTCAATACCAACAGCCTGTTTTCCAGGAATTGGAGCAACAATGCGGACAGACTGAGCGGCAAGGCTGAGAGCGATGTTATCCTGAAGGGCAACAATCTTACTGAGCTTTACGCCAGGTGCCGGCAGAATCTCGAACATTGTAACAACCGGACCTTTTTTGATTCCGATAATATCAGCTTCAATATTAAACTCTGAGAGAGTCTGCTTAAGGTTGAGAGATGCCTGTTTTGTTGCATCATCGATAATCCAGTACTGGTCATCTTTATATGCTGTGAGCAAATCTGACGGAATAACATAAGGGCCTTTTTTTGTGGCACGATTTGTCTTTGGTGGATTTGCGGCAATTTCTTTTGTATGAGGGCGATTTTCTTCCTGCTGTGCATTAAAAAAATCAGAAAGTTCGTCTTTTGTAAGATTTGTTGCGCCACCATGCAATGGCCCGTTTGCAGCTGGTGCTTTTGCAGGCATCTCTTTTCTGATATCTGCATCCATGTCTTTGAAAACATTAGCTGCTGCAGTTGAAATATTTACTTCATCCTCTTCTTCAATCTGTTCCTGCTGCTGGGCAAGCTGGTCGAAAATCTGAGGATTGTCTTCGTATTCTTCTTCAGTTTCAGAATCAGATTTTTTTTCTGCTTCATAAGGGTCTTCGATTTTTGGAGCAGTTTTCTTTGTATCTACATTCTCAAAATAATTATAGAGATTTTCTTTTGTTGCAATTTTTGGAGATTCTTCATTATTGAAGTATGAACCTACCGAACGGTAGTTTTCGTTCTCTGTTGCTTCTGATTTTTCCTGCTTAGTGAGGATTGCTGGCTTGGTATTAATGGCCGGCTCTTCCATATCAAAAGAAGGGAAAGGAAGAGTTTCATCTTCTACATAATCATCATTTTCAGTTTCTGCTTCAGGCTTAGACTCAAAAACTGCATCATCCTTAATCTGAATTCTTACAGGATACTTTGGTTTTTCTGTTATCGGCTGCTCAGGAGTTTTTTTTTCCGCTGTATCTTCAGAATCAGAACCATCATCTAAAACAATTTTGTGAGGATAAAGAGGATTTTCTACAACTGAATCAATATAGCGGGTTGTTGCGTAAGGATCATTTTTTTCTTCGTATACAACATCTTCTACAATTTCATCTTTAGCTTCTGCTTCTGGTGTAACTGAATTTACAGTTTCATCTTCAGGAGCAGCTTCAGTTTTTTCTGTCTGTGGTTCTACATCATCTTTTGGTGGGAATTCTAATGCAGGATCATTCTCATCAAAATCAGCATCGTATTCAGGTGGAAGATTTTCTGGTTTTGGAGGAAGATTATTCCACTCAAGCTCTTCCTGTGGTGCAGTAAGTGCTGCAAACTCTTCATTTGTAAGAGATGGTGCTTCTGGCTTTTGTGCAAGAGCATAAACTTCATCATCTACTGTTGGAGCAGATGTTTCTTCTACAGCAGTTTCCTCTGGCTCTTCTTCGTAAGAATCAACTTCATCAAGAATTTCATCAAAGATAGTAGCTTTCTTTTCCTTGTTGTCTTCTTCTTCGTATTCATCATCAGAATATTCATCTGAATCGCTGTCATCTGATTTTTTGAATTTATTCTTTAATTTGTCAAAGATAGATTCTTTAGGAACTTTGATTTTTGAAAGCCTATTGAATTCTGGAAGATTTTCACTTTCTGAATTCTCTGCATTTTCCGCTTCCTCAGCAACAGTTTCAGAATTCTCTTCATCTTTCGGCAAAACAAGAGGTCTCATTTTAGGTTTTCGCAAACGATCAGCAATAATGCCTGTTCCCAAAAATTCGATAATAACGAGCATAACACCTGTTACAAGAGCAATAAGAATTTTTACAATTGCGAAAGATGAATGATCTACCTTAATAATAGAACGAACAATGCTTTCTGTAACTACGCAGGTAAAAAATGGTACAAGCGCAGTCAAAAGACGAAGTGTTTTACGGGCAGTCCACTTAGAAGCAAAGCACGAAAGACCGGCTACCAGCAGAAATCCCGGAATCAAAATGCTGCAAAAGCCGTAAACGGAGTACAGCATATCTCCGAGTAAATACAAAATATTATTATGCCCTGGCCCGGTAACTCCGTAATCCAAAGGGAGAAGAATCAAACTGATTGAAAATAAAGCCGCCAGCATCAGCAAAGCGACTCCGGTTATGAAACTAGACTTATTAGATGCTCTCATACTTCCATTATCGGAATAATAAAAAAAGATTTTAGGATTTTTAAGAGAGATTTTCTTTCATTTTTTTGTTGTCCGTTACGTGCAAAAAAGGTTATAATTAAAGGCATGAAAGCTTCTACAATTAAAACTGTTGGAATTTTGACTTCGGGTGGAGATGCGCCAGGGCTTAATGCCGCAATTCGTGCGCTTTGTATTTCTGGAAAAAATAATTACGGAATGAAGTTTATTGGTATTCGAAACGGATACCGCGGGCTCATAGATAACGACACGTTCAAGATGGATGAGCTTGATCTTGAGCCGCTGATTTCGCAGGGTGGTACAATTCTTGGAACTTCCCGCGTAAAGCCATTTAAAAATCCTGTACCAGATTCAAAAACTGGACTTTTGCCGGTAGATGGAATCAAAGAAACTTTCAAGAAAAATAAACTTGATGCACTTGTGTGTCTTGGTGGAAACGGAACAAATACAACGGCGTCTTTGCTTTCAGAAGCTGGTTTCAATGTAATTGGTATGCCAAAAACAATTGATAATGATATTGTAGGCACCGACGAAACCTTTGGTTTTCATACAGCAATTGATGTAGCAACTCATGGAATTGAAGCAATCAGAACAACAGCAAAGAGTCACAGCCGAGCAATGGTTGTTGAGATTATGGGACACAAGGTTGGCTGGCTGGGACTTTATGCAGGACTCGCCGGCCGTGCAGATGTAATTCTTCTGCCTGAAATTCCTTATGATATTAAAAAGATTGCAAAATACATGAAGGCTAAAAAAGCCAAGGGCCAGAACTATTTTATTATTGCCTGTTCGGAAGGTGCGATTGATCTGGATGAAGCAAAGCTTGGTAAAAAAGAATTCAAAAAAGCCAGAGAGTCTATGCCTCAGTCGGTTGGCTTCCGGGTTGCAAAAGAAATAGAAGAGGCTACAGGAATTGAAACAAGAACCAGCGTGCTCGGTTATTTACAGCGTGGCGGAGATCCTGCTCCTTATGACAGAATTCTTGCAACAAAGCTTGGTAATGCGGCAGCAGATTTTCTTGCAGAAAAACGTTTTGGAAATCTTGTTGCTGTAAAAAACGGCAGTATTGTTGCAACTCCACTTTCTGTAGTTGCAGGCCGTGTAAAAGAAATTACGGAAAAAGATCCTGTGCTAAAAGCAGCGCGTGAATTGGGAATCTGTTTTGGTGACTAAGATGGGTGAACTGAAATGCCACCGTTGCGCTGTTTGCGATGGTTATGGTTGTCCTGGTATGTTACCCGGACTCGGCGGTGTTTTTGAGGGAAAAAATTTTCAATTAAATTGTGAAGGCTGGCATGAACTTTTTGATGCGGCACTTGCTCGTGGACTGGGAGATGAAATACGTGCAATTTCAGTTTGTCCGCAGCAGCTGCGTTGTGGCCCGGTTACCGGTGCTGTTGAAAACATTGGCTATGCCAGAGAAGCAGATTTTTATCTTCCTTACTTAAGCAATGCAGCGAAGGCAGGCTTTGGCCTTTGTGTAGGAGATGGCTGTCCCGACGAAAAATTAAAGCTGGGGGTGGCTGCAGTGAAAGAGCTGAATCATACGATGGTTGCGGTTCCTGAGCTTGTAGGAGGGGGCGAAACTACAGCAGAGTCGACCACCGTAAAAGCTGCCTTTTTTCTTAAACCTTATCCGCAGGAAAAACTTTTTGAACGTATTGAATGGATTCGTCCTTACGCTTCTCATATTGGAATTGATATTGATTCTTATAATATTGTAACGATGCGTAATCTGGTAAACCTGGAGCGCAAAACAGCTGTTCAGCTCGAAGACTTTCGAAATCATACAAAACTGCCCTTTGTAATTAAAGGTGTGTTTACAGAAGATGATCTGGCTCTTGTTCGCGAAGTTCAGCCAGATGTAGTTTATATTTCTAATCACGGTGGTCGTGTTGAAACTCGGATTGGAAGCACGGCACAGTTCCTTGCAGAAAAAGCTTCAGAGCTTAAGAAATACTGTAAAGAGATTTGGGTAGACGGAGGAATCCGTACAAAGCAGGATGTCCAGACAGCGCTTTATTATGGCGCCAACCAGGTAATTGCCGCGCGGCCACTAATCCGCGCAACTTTTGATGATCATTACGCGGAGACTGTTAAGGAACTTACGTCATGCTGATTCTGAAACAAGTTCGGGATGACGTGTTAATAATACGCGATAGAGTATCGCCCACATTCTTCGAAGCCGAGTTTCTGGTAGAGTGAGAAGGCGGGCATATTTTTTTCCTTTACAAAAAGAACCGGATGTTTGTGTGCGCGAAGAGAGCGGTTACAAAGGGCCTGGACGAGGGCTCCTGCATAGCCGTTTCGACGGTAGAGCGGGTGAGTGTAAACTCCACCAATTTGAACGCAATTAATTCCAATCGCATTTGTGTTAGCCTTGGCTACTATGTCGCCGTCAAAAGTTAGCGCAAAGCAAAGCTGATTTTTGAGGAGATTGCGCAGGGTGATGTCTACTTCTGCATCAGAGATTTGCCTTCCGGGAACTGCAACTTCATCTTTCATATAATCTTTTTGAAGGGGATGCAAGATTTCCATATCGTGTTCTGTGCAGCGGATTATTTCTTCGCCACCTGAAAGGCCGGTGGTTGAGTAGTCCGAAGGACGTATCGAAACCACATTGCCGGCACTCAACCACTGCATCATTTTATAATCATAAATCTGTGCCGGGTGGTTGAGTAGTCCGGATGACGTACGGTCCCTGAGCCCAGTCGAAGGGTCGAAACTACAATTTATTGAGTCCACTATTTTAATCAGAAAATCCGTAGCAATTTTTTCTCCGCTTATGCAGCGAACCGGCTTTTTCAGAAAATAGGGAAGCTGGGCCTTGAGAAACTCAGCTTCAAGACGGCTGGGGTCAGGTATGCAGTGGTAGAGGGTAGAATCAAGATTAATAATACCGAGCAGGTCGGTGGTTTCGATACAGCCGCTTCGCGGCCACTCAACCACCGCTTCGTCGGAACTTACAAGAAAAACTAGCTTGTCAGATTTGCGGCGCACAAGAGAGGCAAGCGAAACACAGGTTTCTTCGTATGGGGCTATAAATTGTTGTGCCGCAAGAAAATCTTGCGGCGTTTCAACTGGAATTAATTTCATCTTTTATGTGTTACAGTTCCATCCTGATTCACTATGGTTTTGGAACCGTCCGGATTTTTGTATTCAATTTCATCGTCACCGAGGGCATAGGTGTAGGTTCCCCCTTTTCCATCCGGAAGAACTACGCAGGAAGTAAATAAGACTGTTGCAAGAAGCAGGCTCGCAATTAAAATAATTTTTTTCATAAGGCCTCCGTAACCAGGTGGTTTCGATATACCAGCTTCGCTGGCACTCAACCACCGAATCGTCTTATAAGGATATACAATCTCCGGTGGTTGAGTAGTCCGGAGGACGTACGGTCCCTGAGCCCAGTCGAAGGGTCGAAACCACAATCAATTAATTTCTGAACGAATGAATTGGAGCTGGAATGCGGCCGCCGCGGTTGATAAAATCTGCGCAGCCGAACTTACTTACAGGCATTACAGGGCAGCCACCGAGAAGTCCGCCGAACTCTACCCATTCACCGGCTTTTTTGCCAGGGGCTGGAATAAGGCGGCAGGCAGTTGTTTTATTGTTTACCATACCAATTGCAAACTCATCAGCAAGAATACCAGAAATTGTTGTAGCCGAAGTATCACCCGGAATTGCAATCATATCCAAACCTACAGAGCAGACTGTAGTCATTGCTTCAAGCTTTTCAAGGCAGATAGAACCCTTCTTTGCCGCTTCAATCATACCTTCATCTTCTGAAACAGGAATAAAGGCACCGCTCAAACCACCAACGTTTGTAGAAGCCATAACACCGCCCTTCTTTACCATATCAGTGAGCATGGCGAGGGCGGCAGTAGTTCCAGGAGCACCACAACCATCAAGACCAATTTCTTCGAGGATGCGGGCAACAGAATCACCGACTGCCGGAGTAGGGGCGAGTGACAAATCAAGAATACCAAACTGAACGCCAAGACGCTTTGCGGCCTCGCTTCCAACAAGCTGGCCCATGCGGGTAATCTTAAAGGCCATCTTTTTGATTCCGTCTGCGAGTACGTTGATTGGCTGTCCTTTATATTCGCGGGCAGCGGCAAGAATTACACCAGGGCCAGAAACTCCAACGTTGATTACGCAGTCGGCTTCTCCGGGGCCGTGGAAAGCCCCTGCCATAAATGGGTTATCTTCCGGAGCGTTACAGAAAACTACAAGCTTTGCACAGCCGTTTACTTCGCAATCGCGCGACACTTCTGCAGTCTTAACGATTGTCTCGCCCATCAGTTTTACGGCATCCATATTGATTCCGGATTTTGTGCTTCCAACATTTACAGATGAACAAACAAAATCAGTTGTAGCCAGGGCTTCCGGAATTGAATCAATCAAAATGCGGTCTGCAGGAGTAATACCTTTTTGAACGAGGGCAGAAAATCCGCCGATAAAGTTTACGCCAAGCTCGTGGGCACAGCGGTCGAGTGTCTTAATATATGGAACGTAATTCTTAGCTTCACTTGCACCTGCAACGAGGGCAATTGGAGTTACAGAAATACGCTTGTTGATGATTGGAACACCAAATTCCTTTTCAATATCCTGACCGGTCTGAACAAGCTTGCCAGCCTTTTTCATAATCTTGTCGTAGATTTTATCGCAGGCACGCTTGCTGTCTGAATCAGCACAATCCAGAAGAGAAATACCCATTGTAATACAGCGGATATCCAGCTTCTGGCGCATAAACATATTTACAGTTTCCTGAATCTCATTTGGTGAAAAAATCATATTGCTTTCCTATTAATTAGTGTTTCAGTCATTATACAGCGGAATTAAGGGAATGAAAATGGCTGCTAAAAAAATGATGAAAGGGGTTAAAAAGAAATAGCGTAATAGATGCTTGTTTGTAGCATTTATTACGCTATTTGAAGTGCTTATAAATTATTGCTTACTTTAATTTTTTGCAAGCATCATTTAATGAATCTCTAATTACTGCTGGATACATAGCATATAAAGCTTTTGCGTCGTATACGCCTCCAACTGAAGCAATTTTATCTTTTCCTGAAGCATATCCATGAGCTAATGCAATTCTCTTTCCATTAGCATCTGCAACCTGAATTGTTGTTGTAACACATGCTGTCATTGTACCATTTTTTGCAACACCAGTTACAATTGTTTTTTCGATATTGTATGTGATGTATACAAAATAATTTGTTCCAGTTTCTGCTTTTACAGAAGCAGCAACAGAGTTGTTAAGATTAAGCATCTTATATCCGTTTGGAGATACAAAACCTGCAAGTTTGAGCACTTTGTCATCGCTGGCAGTTTTATAGCTGGAACCAGCATCTTCAACCAATGTGAAACCGTTGCTTGTGAGTACTTCGTTTGCTGCAGCTGCTGAATCATCAAGAAGATTCTTTGTAAATCCAAGGTATGCAAGACTTGTATCATCTGCATTCTCTTTTACAGCTTTATTAATTGCCATATTAAGAAGACCTGTCTTCTTTTCTGTGCTTTCGCCATACCAAGTAATTTCATCATTAGCTGTAATACTGATAATTGCTGCTGGTGAAACATTTGCTGCATCGAATGGAACTTTTGGAGTTGAAGCACAACTTACTAAGAATAATCCTGTTAATACACAAAGGATTGATGTTTTGAAATATTTTTTCATAATTAACCTCTAGGATGGGCGTATATTATAAAAAGACACCTGATTCAATGCGTAGGGGTGCATTATTCTGTTTTCCTGTGGTATAATGTAGTTATGAACGAAAGATTATTACCAATTGGAATACAGGATTTTAAAAAAATACGAGAAGAAGGGTATATTTATGTTGATAAAACAAAATATATTTATTCTCTTGCATATAATGGATATCCATATTTTATAAGCCGTCCTCGTCGCTTTGGAAAGAGTCTTTTGCTTTCTACAATGGAAGCCTATTTTCTTGGTAAAAAAGAGCTCTTCAAGGGACTTGCCATTGAAGAGCTGGAACAAGATTGGATTGAATATCCGGTTTTAAAAATCAGTTTTGGAACTGGTAATTTTGAAAACAGAAAGAAGCTTATAGAAAGAATTGATACAGTTTTATCGGATTTTGAAAATCAATACGAAATAAAAAAAGAAAAGGATGATTCTTCAGAGCGTTTTAATAATCTGATTCAGCAGATTGCAAAAAAAACTGGAAAGCAGGTTGTAATTCTTATTGATGAATACGATAAGCCTATTCTTGATGCTCTTTATACTGAAGATGAAGAGGAGAATCGGCAGGAGCTGCGTTCTTTATATAGCCCGCTGAAAGACTGCGATAAATATATAAAGTTTCTCTTTATTACAGGAATCACAAAAGTTAGTCATGTTAATATTTTCAGTGGTTTAAATCAGTTGAATGATATAAGCCTGGACGAAAATTATTCAGCTTTATGCGGAATTTCGAAAGAAGAATTAGATAAAAATTTTTCTCCGGAAATCTCCTTACTTGCAGAACATAATAAACTTACAGTTGATGAAGCAAAAGAAAAACTTGCTCAAATGTATGATGGTTATCATTTCACTTATAACGTGGAAGGAGTGTATAATCCTTTCAGTCTTTTGCTTTGTTTTAGTCAAAAGCGTTTTGGTTCTTACTGGTTTGATACGGCAACACCAACTATGCTTATTAAATCTTTAGAAAAACATCCTGCAGATTTGCTTAGATATACAAGACCAATTATTACCTATGAATCAAACTTCAAAAACTATGATCCTGAAACAGGAAATATGCTTCCGGTTTTTTATCAGAGCGGGTATTTAACAATAAAAGATTATAATTTCGATTCAGAGCTTTATACGTTAGTCATCCCTAACCGCGAAGTAGAAAAGGGTTTGTATCAAATCATAATTCCAAAATTTACCACAATTACAAATGATGATCTGGGACTGGTAATTGAAAATTTCCGTCAGGCATTTTTGCAGGCAGATATAGAAAAATTGATGTCGGCCTTAAAAGCCGCTGTAGCAGATATCCCGACACTTTTGAAAAAAGACCAGTGTGAAAACTATTATCAGACAGTTACCCATGTGCTTTTCCGACAGACAGGTTTTAATGTTGTTTCAGAATTGCAGTCCATTGCTGGTCGCACAGATTTAGTTGTTACAACCAAAGAAAGTGTTTTCATTTTCGAATTGAAAATGGATAAAGGCATGGAAGACGAAGCTGCCGCAGAGGAAGCCCTAAAACAAATTGAAGAAAAAGGCTACGCAACAAGATTTATCGTAAGTGGAAAGACCACCCACAAAATCGGTGTAGTTTTCTCAAGCGAAGGCAAGGGGCTGGTAGCCTGGAAGGAGACAATAAAATGAATGCAATGCTTTTAAATGTAATTCTTCGGACAATTCCGAAGGTCGATGCTAACGAGTTTGAAGATTCTCGATTAATTGTGAAACCTAGAAAAGCATGGAAAGATGATATTATAAATGACATTTTAATAATGTTGTTTTCCATTGCAGCTTTTGTTTGTACGGATAAATTACCAATACCTTACATTGGAACATTCCTGTTTATGGGTGGTTTTGTTGGATTTTTTTATGGCTTATTATTTTGCATAAGAGCTTCTTTGATTTACAAATATTATTACCAGATTTTCAAAGAAGACGATATAAACAAATTGGGATAACTGGGAGATAGTTTTTCGAGCGCAGCACCGCAATGCAGATGGTGCTGCGCAAACTGGATTTTATAAATTAAGTTACGGTCGATTCGGTCTTCGGTTTGGTCTGCTCGGGCGAGAAGGTCTTGATGGGGTAACGTAGACCGGGCGTGGTGGGGTAGTTACTGCGTGGAAAACTCCGCCGATAATGCTGCCTATGTTCTTTTCCGGCAGACAGGTTTTAATGTTGTTTCAGAATTGCAGTCTATTGCAGGTCATTCAGACATAGTAGTAACAACAAAAGACTCTGTTTTCATTTTTGAATTGAAAATGGATAAAGGCATGGAAGCCGAAGCTGCAGCAGAAGAAGCTCTAAACCAAATTGAAGAAAAAGGCTACGCAACAAGATTTATTGTAAGCGGAAAAACTACCCGCAAAATAGGTGTAGTCTTCTCAAGCGAAGGCAAGGGACTGGTTGGCTGGAAAGAAAAAGAAAATTAATCAACTAAATTGCCGTTTTCTTGTTTATTCTTAGGTTCAGAAGTTTGGGGGTTATAATACAATTCCCAATCATCATAATAGGAAAGGAATCCTTGTTTGTCACCAGTTTCCATTGTATCAAAAACAAAATGAAGCCTGTTTTTTAGAGAACCTTCTGTAATATTTTCATCTTTTGCTATAACTGAATACTTTTCTCCCTTTTGAATTTTCTGAAGAATTCTACAATCCCGTTCTGTAAGCTTAGGATAATTAGCAATGTTGAGTTTCTTTTCTTCATAGACAAGAGTGTTTGCATAATAGGCATTCATAAAGAAGGTGTAAAGACTTATTACCAAGATGCCTCCAGTTGTACCTAAAAAATAATTTATGAAGATTCGGAATCCAAATCTTAAATGAGTTAGACACAATAATATCAGTATTAATCCTAAAATAATTAACTTCTTTTTTCTGTTTTTTTTAAGATGTCCTCTGGCTATAAGTAATGATGTTCCCAAAAAATACATAAGGAGTCCCATATAGTTTTCTGGCTCAGCTGGAATTATAGAAAAAGCATAAAGATAGGCAACACAAGAAAGTCCACCAATTTTTTGTGGAAATATCGAAGTTCCTATGAAGAAGCAGATGGCCAGCATATTTATGATTTTTGTTAGTAATTCATAAAAATCTATATGTTTGACTTTTAAGATAACTGGTAAACTTCCAATTTCAACACATATCAACAAAAGTGTACAAATCAAGGAAATTAGTCTAAAACATCTGAGAGCATATTTAGTGTAAAATAGCTTTGTTTTCAATTTAGTACATCCAGCTAGCCTTTACAGGAATAAAATACTTATCCAAGTCAGGACATTCAATTTCATCAATTTTTTTACGTAGTTTGTTTTTTAGTTTTTTATAATCCCATTTCTTATTGGCTATAGGATTATAAATGCCATTTTGTAAATCTTTTTCTTTAGAGCGATTATAGCCTTCAATCATAATGTAAGCAAGGATATTCATACCATGCTCTATAATAGTAGTGTTTCCTCCTTCAAATGTAGAAATGAATGCAAGACGATTATAAATATTATCATCGTCAGAGGGAAGATGAGCATAATATTTTTGAAATCCCTTTATTTCCGCTTCATATATGCAAAGGTGTGCAATTGCGGTGCGTTCTGGTTCTTTACATCCTGCAGCAAAGGGTATTGCAGCTATTATTTTGGCTGTATTACTATTATATAGTTTTTCAGCGTCTTTCTTCGTTAGATTAAAAACCTTTGCAGTTTCTGTAGTCAGGTAATTCCACTCAGAAAAATCTGATATTTCAAGTTCTTCTGCCAGATTTGTGTTAAACATATTTCCACCTCATTAGGAATAAATCGTTATAAATAGTTTAACACTAAAACATATCTTTTAAAGATAAAAAAGGTCACATTTAGGTCATATATTGAACTACTTAATTATCCCCATACACATGTATTGTTATGACCTTTGTATGACTTATATATGACCTATTGTGACTTGAAAAGATAAAAATGAGATGTATCCTAAAAATGATTCTTGCTAACAAATTTTAATTTATAAGGTTTTTTATGGATACAAAAAAATTAGAGACTTACAGCTGGAGATTTTTTCTTTTTGAAACGAATGATAAGAAATTTTGCTTTGACTGTTTTACTTATAAAATTTATTCTTTGTCACAAGGATTATATAATCTATTAGAGAGGGTAGATTTTAGATTAATAAAAAAGCAATTTCCAATTTTTTATAAAAAAGTGATAATTAAACCAGAAATCAAAGATAAGGGTAAAAAAAGAAAACATGAGAAGCAGTGTAATGTAACTATCAATATATCTAATAAATGTAATTTGAATTGTATATATTGTTATCGTAATAAAAATGAAACTTCATTTTTAACGGAAAGTGATTTAAATGAAATAATCCGATATATAAAATTTGATTATATGCCTGATGCAACAGGATATTCTCTAACTTTATGTAATACATCTGAGTCATCTCTCGATTTGAAAAAATTAATATATGTTGATTCATTAATTGCTGAATTTGAAGGATATTTATTTTCAAGAGATAATATTTCTGTTAGTGCCAGTAGAAAATCGCCACTCCGTGACAGGCTGAAATGACCAAAA
>JAEDCY010000092.1 GCA_016293915.1 Treponema sp.
GAACAATTGAACCGTCTTTCTGGCGAACTTCTTCAATAGAGAAAGGAAGTTCCTGCGAAGTTGTGAAGATTTCGATGTCTGTTGCTTCAACTTCGATTTCGCCAGTTGCCATGTCCTTGTTTACGTCTTTGTCTGCTCGGGCAGCTACAACGCCTTCAACGGCGATACAATATTCTGATTTAAGAGATGTTGCGATTTCCTTTACCTTGTCCGAAGCCTTGTCTCCAACCATTACCTGTGTGATTCCGTAGCGGTCACGGAGGCGAATGAATACAAGGCCACCCAAGTCACGGGTGCGGCTTACCCAACCGTTCAAAACAACTTTCTTGCCGACATCAGCCTTTGTAAGCTCGCCGCAAGTTACTGTTCTTTTTGTGTTTTCCATAATATTTTCCCTAAACTAAGATAAATAAAATTTTCAAAGTTCAAATTTTACGAATTTACCTGCTATTTTATTGTTTTTTTTATTTTTGCTCAATCAAATATATATGATGGAGGAAATTGAATGTTTCCAAAAATGCCAAAAAACATTGATTTTTTGTTTTTAAAAGTGACACTTTTTGTGGAATGGAGTGTCCTATTTAATAACGGAGTTGAAAGGATGGGTAATATTACAAATCATGACTTCGGAGAGCTCTATCAAAAATATGGACCTATGGTTTTGCGCCGATGCCGATTCATGCTGCATGACGAAGATCTGGCCCTGGATGCCATGCAGGATGTTTTTGTAAAGATCATTGAAAACAACTGCAAGATCAAGGATGTCTGTTCAAGCCTTTTTTATGTTACGGCAACTCGAGTATGCCTCAACATCATCAGGGTCAACAAAATCAGAACGGGTCCTGACTTTGATGAAATTTCAAAGATGATGGCAGACGGGTTTTCTGAAATCGAAGTTGAAAAAATTGAGGCAAGGGATGTCCTTGATAATATTTTTTCAGGAAGGGATGAAAAGGATTCAATGATTGCAACCCTGCATTTTGTTGATGGCCTTACCCTGGAAGAAACGGCTGAACAAGTCGGCATGTCGGTATCCGGTGTCAGAAAAAGAATTTCTGAATTGAAAAAGTATTCGGCTTCGTGCGTTAAATAAGGAGCTAACATGATTCCACAGTTACTTTTAGAAGAAATCAATCTAGGCGAAAAGAATGCCAGTGATTACTACGATAAATATGGAAAGGAAGAACTTGAAAAAGCCCTTGAAGATTTAAGAAAATCAGATGAAGAGATTTTCAGGTCTTATCCTTTAAACTACGTGCAGGAAAAGATTGCTGCAAAAACTTCTTCAAAGGAAAAGAAAAAGGTTTATTCTTTCAAGACCTACAGAATATGGACGCTGTCTGCAGCTGCAATTCTTGCCGTTAGTTTATGCACTCCGCTGATGTATAATTCAATCAGGAAAAATCAGGGTACAAATGAAATCCGCCTTAAGGGAAAGGATTCTTCACGCAACCAGCTCAGGCTTTATAGGCAGAAGGGATCTGAAATCCAGAAGCTTTCCAGCGGTGACAAGGCAAAGGAAAACGATGTGATTCAAATTACATATATTCCAGGCAACAAAAATTACGGCGTGATTTTTAGTCTTGATGGAAACGGGAATCTTACAAGGCACTTTCCGGAAGACAACTGGATTGCGGAAAAGCTTGAAAATAACGGAGAGGAAATACCGCTTTCCTTTTCATATAAACTTGATGATGCTCCTGAGTACGAACTTTTTGTATTTGTTGCTTCAATGAATGAATTCAGTCTTGAGGAACTGGAAGATTTTGCAAACGGAAAGAAAAAGCTTAAGCCTGATTATTTAAAAGACGGCAAGCATTTTCCGAAAAACTCAGAGGCAACTTTCTTTGTCCTTAAGAAATAGTTTAGGAACTGGTGATAAAAATGAAAAAAACTTATATAAGGCTTTTAATACCAAAAGAAATCCACAGGCTCTGCCTGTGGTGCGACAGTGCGTTTTACACGGACAGTAATTGAGCAAGAAAAAGTCTCCCGTGATAAAGTGGAGAAGCGGTAGCAACGCATCTCGGACAAGAACACAGGAGACAAAAAAATGCAAGAGGAAAGTTCGGCACATACAAAGTGGGATTGTACATACCACATAGTATTTATACCAAAATATCGAAAAAAAGTCCTGTACGGGGAATGCCGTGCAGAAATCAGGGACATCATAAAGCGGTTGCTTGAGATGTATAAGCTGGAGCTGGTGGAGGGAGCGGTCTGTATAGATCACATACATGTCAGCATACGGATACCGCCGAAATACGCGGTGTCCAAGGTGATGGGTATGCTGAAAGGAAAGAGTGCGATGATGCTTTACGACAGACATCCTGAGTGGAGGAGACGGACTGGACGAGACAAGACATTCTGGGCACGCGGATATTATGTCAGCACGGACGGGATAAACGAATCCGTGATACGACAATACATCAGGAATCAGGAAAATGCCGACCGCATAGCAGACGGCATTTAGAAAACGCGATGAGATGCGTTGCGAAGCGGCTTGCCGCAGCTTGTGGCAGGCCATTTATGGCGAATCAAAGCCACCGGCTCTGCCGGTGGTAATTTACTTTTTCCACAATTATTTTAGAACGTTCTTCAATCATGTTAATTGATTTTTCTGTATACTCCAGAATATGTTTTTTATAATCTCTTTGATTAAGAATAAAATCAGAATAATTAAAATGTTTTTCAAACTGTAATTTCTCTGTAGCTTGCAGATCAAAAGTTTCTTCTAATTTTTTCCAGGGATTTTCTGAACCAAAAAAGAAGTTATTTTCATCAATTAAAGATTTTATTGTATTATCGTTGTTTTCAATTAATGCATCCCTGAAGGAATCAAAATAATCTTTCATACCATTGAAATCACCACGATATAAATTTAGACTTACATTCTTGGAAGAAAATCTTACAGTATTACTTGGTAATAAATAGAAATTACCAATTGATTGAAATAACTTAAAAAATCTGTAACTATTCAGCACCTAAAATCCCAGGCATAAAGCAGGAGTTCCAGCAAAGGC
>JAEDCY010000055.1 GCA_016293915.1 Treponema sp.
TGAACAAACAAATCGTCATGCTGAACTTGTTTCAGCATCTCCTTTGTACAAAATGCGACTATTCGTCCAGCGAGCCGACGGTACAATTCAGGTTACCGACCCCCTCTGGAATTCTTTGGACTTTGAAAAATACGAAAACGAAATCACGTCAAAAATAATCCCTGATTATTCAGACATAGATTTTTCAATTTACCCCCGCATGTGCGACGATGCCAACGCCATGCACCGAATCTGGACAGACGGCGCCTGGATAAAAGCTTATCTGGCCCACGGCTGCTACTGGCACCGCTGCGCCTTCTGCGATACCAGTCTTGATTACGTTTGCGGCTACAAGCCAACAGATATAGAACATCTTTATAATGGACTTTTAAAAACTGCCCGCGAAAAAGGAGTTTACGGCATCCACTTTGTAGACGAAGCTCTGCCGCCAGTCGCCCTCAAAAAGTTTGCCCTCTTAAATGCGCGCTCCGGAAATCCTCTTTACTTCTGGGGTAACGTCCGCTTTGAAAAGACTTTTACTAAAGACCTTGCAGCCTTTTTAAGCTATTGCGGCCTTGGCGGTGTATCTGCCGGAATTGAATCTGCGACGGGGACTGGCCTTGAAGCTATCAATAAAGGGACAGACATCGCTTCAATCACCCGGGCCTGCTGCGCCTTCAAAGAAGCGGGCATCCTTGTCCACGCTTATATGATTTACGGTTTCTGGAACGATACTTCTCAAACTATAATAGATTCAATGGAAACACTGCGTCAGTTCTTTGAAGCAGGTCTTCTCGACAGTGCCTTCTGGCATAAGTTCGTACTAACCAGAAACTCAACTGTTTATAATCAATGGCAGAAGGAAGGTAATCTCAGTCTTGTTTTCAGCGAAGAAGCAAGTTCTGCTTTTGCCCGTAATAACCTTCATTTTAAGGGCGAAGAAAAGTTTAATAAGTTTGGTGCTCCTCTGGAAACAGCCCTCAATTGCTGGATGCACGGCAATCGTCTGGATCAGCATGTACACAAGTGGTTTGATTTTCAGGTGCCAAAACCAACTGTAAACCGTACTTTCATCAATGATTTAATAGAGGAATATGAAGAGAAAAATCGCCAGCGCGCAGCTGTACTGAATGAAAAAACAGTAGAAAATCTCTGGTGGCTGGGCGGCACTCCTGTTCTTTGTGGTCTTAGCGGTAATTCCAATGAAAATCAAAAAGAATATCGCTGGCTCTATCTTATGGAAGAGCAGACAGCTCCGGCAGCAAACCTCGAAGCTCTCATTCCGCTTCTAAAGTCTCTTCGCCCGGAGACCACGGAAGTCGACCGTAGCACAGCCCTTGCAGAGATTTCCAAAAATCCGAACTATCTCAAGCAGCTTAAAAAACTTCACGGTCGCGGTCTTGTTCTGTTAGATTTCTAAAATCTATGCTATAATCAAAAGCATGAATTGCAAAATGCTGTTTGATAAACCCGCAGAAAAATGGGAGCAATATCTCCCTCTTGGAAATGGCCGACTTGGCTGTATGGTTAAAGCACATCCCTCTAATGAAATACTTCAGCTAAATGAAGAAGGAATCTGGTCCGGGGGTCCTCAAAACCGTCTGAATCCAGATGTGAAAAATAATCTCGAAAAAATCCGATCCCTTGTAAACGAAGGTCGTGTTCTCGAAGCTCAGGCCATTGGCTTTGAAGCAATGAGCGGCACATCCTTTAATGAGCGCGCTTATCAGACAGCAGGTGATTTTCATATCGATTTCTTTTCAGAAAAAAACAGCGGACTCGCCTGCGGCTGGCCTCTTGCTCACAAGGCAGATGAAAAAGTCTTAGACAACTACAAGGCTGAACTCTTCCTAGACATGGCCTGCACACTTGTAACTTACACAGACGACGAAGGAACAATCTTTACCCGCCGTACATGGATCAGTGCAGTGGACGATATTCTTTTTATGCATGTAACATCCAGTACTCCGGGAAAAATAAATTATTCAGGTTATCTTGACCGAGGCATTTGGAGTGACAAGGTATGGGCAGATGCTGGCTGCATTTTCCTTGAAGATTCTCACGGTATACCTTTCTGTGTGGGAGCAGGGGCAATTGCCCGCGGTGGTGAGTTCGGAACTCGCGGAAGCTGTCTTTACGGAACAGCCTGTGACGAGGTTCTTTTCTTTATTGATATCCAGAGTCTTAAATGGAATAAAAAATGGAATAAAAAGCCCCTTACTAAAAAACAGTATGACAAGCTGATTCTGAAGAACAAATGGACGCCAGAATGTAAGTCTAATCTAATTAAAATTGAAAATCAGATTGCCTGTACCGGACTTTCTGCCGCCGCTGAAGATTTTTTTGCCTGGCATTTGGTTGAATACAAAAATTACTGGGACCGTTGTGAAGTAGAAATCGGTGAATCCGATTACCGGTGGTTGAGTGGCAGCGAAGCTGCTTTATCGAAAACACATGGTAACCGTGCTCTCGGAAAAGGTGGTTTCGATACGGCTGGCGCCTACTCAACCACCCCCGATCTCTTGTCAGCCGCCGCTCCTGACAACTCCGCCCTGGTAAATCAATATCTGAATTTTTCCCGCTATCTTATGATTTCCTCAAGCCGTGTTCCGGGGCAGTTGCCGCTAACTCTTCAGGGCCTGTGGAACGGCTATATGGATCCGCCATGGGGCAGTAAGTATACAATCAATATAAATGCCCAGATGAACTACTGGCCGGCCAATATGACAAGCCTCAGTGACTGTGAACTTCCTTTTTTCAATCTGCTGGAGCGTTGCTATGAAAGAGGCCGTCAGGCTGCCCGTGAAATGTATGGCTGCCGCGGTTATGTCCTTCATCACAATACTGACATCTGGGGAGATGCCGCCCCGCAGGATGCCTGGATTCCTGCTACTTACTGGGTTCTTGGCGCTGCCTGGATGGCAACTCATATAATAGAACATTATGAATATACAATGGATAAGGCCTTCCTTGAGCGTTATTACTATCTTATGCACGAGGCAGCACTTTTCTTTGTTGATTATCTTGTACCGAGCCAAGAAGCAGGCCTTGCAGAAGATGGAAAGCCATATTTGATAATAAATCCGAGTCTTTCTCCGGAAAACTCTTATGTTACAAAAACCGGTGAGGTTGGAGCCTTTACTCCGGGCTGCGAGATGGACAATATGATTTTGGAGCACCTCTTTAAGGGCTGTCTAAAAGCCCGGGAAGCACTCGGCCAGAGCAAACCTTACCCCCAGTCAGACTTTGATTCCTTCACTTATGTACTCTCTCACCTTAAAAAGCCTTCCCTTAATTCCGATGGTTCCCTTATGGAGTGGAACCGCGAAGTGGAAGAAGTAGAACCTGGTCACCGCCACATCAGTCATCTTTATGGACTTTTTCCGGGCCATACAATTACCCTTGAGCGTACGCCAGAACTTTGCGAGGCCGCAAAAAAGACCCTGCAAAAACGCCTGTCTAACGGCGGCGGCCATACCGGCTGGAGTCAGGCCTGGATAATAAACTTTTTTGCCCAGCTTGGAATGGGAGACCAAGCACTTTCTTCTATTATGATGCTCTTCCAGCACTCAACTCTGCCAAATCTTTTAGATACTCATCCGCCTTTCCAGATTGACGGAAACTTTGGTGCCCTGGCCGGAATCCTCCGACTGCTTGTTCAGAGTGAAATGTCAGATGATGGCACTGTAACAGTTAAGCTTCTTCCGGCTCTTCCGTCGGCTCCTGCCTGGCAGTCGGGGTACATCCGTGGTCTTGCTGTAAAAGGCGGCTGGACAATTGACCTTGAATGGAAGAAAGGAAAAGTTGTAAAATATGATTTACACCCCGGAAATAATTCAATCCAAAAAGATCAAATTCTTTTGTTTGAATAAATACGTCATGCTGACAGATAGAAGTCCGGGGTTTTTAAGGGGTGGAACCCCTTAGGCGGAAGGGTAGACGAAAAGCTTTGCTTTGAGGCGTAGGGAGGGGCTCCTCCCCGCTAACTGCTAAAAGCTAACAGCTAATTGCTTTTAACTATTGCACAAAACTGTGTTTTTCAGTAATATACTTGATACGTATTTAGACTTTGGGTGTGCCGGCGTTTAATCCCCGTTTTACGTTTGGAGCGCGGTCTGAATTACGAGTCTTTTGCAGGCTGGATTCTGTTTCCTTGTTCCACTGCATCGGGCGATTTATAACGAATTATTTTAATAGAGGTATTTTATGTACGCAACTATTGAATTTAAGGGCAAGCAGTACAAGGCTGAAAAAGACGTTGTCCTTACAGTAGATAAGCTTGATGCTGAAAAAGGTGCTAAGATTGACATTGATACCGTTCTTTTGGTAAGCGACGGTGACAAAATCAGTGTTGGAACTCCTTATGTAAAGGGTGCAAAAGTAACTGTAGTTGTAGAAGATTCTTTCCGCGACAAGAAAGTTTTGGTTTTCAAATACAAGTCAAAGAAAGATTATCATCGCTTGATTGGTCATAGACAGCAGTACACAAAGGTACGTGTTGAGTCTATCACTCTTGCATAATTAAAAGGAGATTACTATGGGAAGAACACGTGGTGGATCTGGTGCTAAAAACGGACGCGATCCGAATCCGAAAAGTTTGGGCGTAAAAAGATATGCTGGTGAATCTGTAACTGCAGGTTCTATCATCGTAAAGCAGCGCGGAACAAAATTCTATCCTGGAGCAAATGTTATGAAAGCTGGAGATGACAGCCTTTTTGCTACAGCAGACGGAAAAGTAGTTTTCGGTGAAAGAAATAACCACAAAGTTGTTTCTGTTGAAGCTGCAAAATAAGGTCAGTTTATACTGAATATGAATGCCCGGTAAAACGAAAGTGTGCCGGGCTTTTTTTTTGGCGTGTAACAGTCAGAAATGTCTGTTACAAAAACAGAAGTCTTTTTATAAGATTTTGTAAATGTCACGCTCGGAGCAAAAAAAACGGGCGGTGACAACATCATCCCGTTGGCGAGGGGCATTTTTTATGTATAATACTGTCATCGTCGGGCTTGACCCGACGATCTGTACTTGACGGTGATGTACAGATTCCCGTGTCAAGCACGGGAATGACACAAAAGGTGAGTATATGATTGGATTTGCAGATGAAGCTTTGATTGAGGTGCGCTCGGGCAACGGCGGCAACGGCTGTGTTGCTTTCCGGCGAGAAAAATATATTCCTCACGGTGGTCCTAACGGCGGAGACGGCGGTAAGGGCGGTGATGTTATTTTTACTGTAAAGCGGAATCTGCGAACCCTTGCGAATATCCGCCACAAACATTGCTTTAAGGCGCGTAACGGTGGTGACGGGCAGGGCTGGAACCGCTATGGAGCGGACGGTGAAGACTGTGTAATTCCTGTTCCACCGGGAACAACAATCCGCGATGCAGAAACAGAAGAAATCATTTACGACTTTTCAACCGCTAAGGGCGATGAATCTTTTACCTTCCTTAAAGGCGGTAATGGCGGCTGGGGTAACGTTCACTTTAAGTCTTCAACAAACCAGGCACCAAAACAGGCTAATCCGGGGCAGAAGGGTGAAACCCGCTTCTTAAAGCTTGAGCTTTCTATTATGGCTGATGCAGGTCTCGTAGGTTTTCCTAACGCCGGAAAATCTTCGCTCCTCACTTTCTTTACAAATGCCCGTCCAAAGATTGCCCCTTATCCATTTACTACTATTATTCCAAATCTTGGTGTACTCCGTGTAGACGACGAATCTGATATCATCATTGCTGATATTCCTGGAATCATTGAAGGAGCCAGTGAAGGTTTAGGTCTTGGTGATACCTTCCTTAAGCATATTACACGAACTGCTTGTCTTATTTTTATGATTGACTGTAGTGACGAAAATTATCTTACTGCTTACGATACTCTCTGCAACGAGCTTCGTAATTATTCTGATAATCTTATGGAAAAACCACGCATCGTTCTTTGTAACAAAATTGATGTAGAAGGGGCTTTTGAGCGAGCTGTAGAAGTTCAGGAAAAAATAAAAGCCTCAGAACCGGATACAGTTGTAATTCCAGTTTCTGTTCATACAGGACGCGGAATGAAGGATGCTCAGCATCAGATTATGGAGCTGGTTTCTAAACAGGAAAAACGCGATTCTTCTGCAGGGGGTGCGGCCAATACTGTTGAGACCTCGGAAAGTCAAAATCAGTTTGGTTCCGCTTTTATGAAAGATCGTGCCTATATTGATGATGATGACGATAATGTTCAGTACCCGGGAAGCGAGCAGTAGGGGACAGTAATGAAAGTTGCAGTATTTGGTGGAACTTTTAATCCTCTTCATATAGGACATGCAATGCTTGCTGACACGATTGTACGTGAGCTTGGTTATGATAAGGTTTTGTTTGTACCAACATATCAGCCGCCTCATAAAGAGTTTTCAAAAATTGTAGATGCAAAACACCGCATGGCTATGATATCCAACTTTTGCGCCAGTGAAGGCAGCGGACATTTTGAGCTTGAACCTTGCGAAGTGGAACGCGGGGGTATTTCATATACTTCCGATACTCTTGAATATCTTACAAAAAAATATGAAGGAAAACTCAGTAAAAAGCTTGCCTTTGTTATGGGAGATGAGGTTGCGGCAGAATTTTCAAAATGGCGGAACCCTCAGAAGGTTTCTGACCTTGCAGATCTGATTATTGTTCACCGCTACCCGGATGTAAAGGCTATGGAAACAAGCCTCTATGCAAATAAGCCGACTGGCGATTACAAGGGAGATTTTTCGGTAAAATTTGATTTGAAAAACTTTAATTTTCCATGTATCTATCTTGAAACTCCAATGCTGCCGGTTTCTTCTACTGATATCCGCCGCCGCATAAGCGAGGGCAAAAGCTTCCGCTATCTTGTTCCGCCGGCAGTTTTTGATTATATTATAGAAAACAGATTATATTGAAACGGTCATTGAGCCTGTCGAAATGACCTTGTTACGAGGTGGTTTCGACAAGCTCAACCACCGGAGCATTTATGATTGATTATATAAAAAAGACAGAAGAAATCCGTGCCTTTACAGAAGCACACGTTAAAAAAAGCCGCTACGAGCATTCTGTTCGTGTTGCCGAAATGTGTGCCCGTATGTGCCGCCAGTACCGTCTGGATGCCAGAAAGGGGTACCTCGCAGGAATCGGCCATGATATGTGTAAGGATTTTTCAGATGAAGATTTAATAGAACTTGCTTCCCGCGACGGAAATCCTATAATTGATTTTGAAAAGAAAAAGCCGTCTCTTTTACACGGACGTGCAGCCTCAGTTTTGATGCGTGAAAAATTCAAAATTGTTGATCCTGAAATTCTGGAAGCAGTTGCAAATCACACTTCCGGCATTATTGGAATGTGCGATCTTACGAAATGTCTTTTTCTTGCAGATAAAATTGAGCCTGGTCGTCCGCAATCTACAGACGAATACCGGGAAAATCTTCTTGCCATGACTCTGGATGATATGCTTTATTCTGTGCTCGAAGAAAATTATGAATACCTTACAAAACATTGCTGTGAAATTATGCCTGGAACCAGGGAAATGATAGATTATTATGCTGAAGAGCGTATGCCTGTGGAGGGGAAATAAATGGGAAAAATCAAAATCCGTGACGAACAGAAAGGTGTAATTTTTATTGCTCTGATTATTCTTATGGCAGTAGCTCTTTCTATTGTATTTGCCTTTTCTCTCAAAACAAATACTGTTGAAGATGCCCTCAAAGAAAAAGGAATTATGCGAACACTTTTTGTTGTTGAAGATGATGATTCAAGTATGCTTTTTTCAAGCCTTCTGATTTATAATCCTTCATCACAAAAAGCAGCTCTTGTAAATCTTCCGGGACATACAGGTGCTATCTATCAGTCTCTTGGGCGTGTTGATAAACTTGAAAAGGTTTATTCAGAAGCTGGAATTGTTGCTTACCGGGCAGAAGTTGAAAAACTTTTAGGTATGACAATTCCTTATTACACAATTCTTACTCTTGAAAACTTTATTAAAATTTCAGATTACCTTGGGGGTATGCGTGTATTTATTTCTGAGCCGGTAGACTGCCTTTCAGAAGAAGGTGTGAGATGGCTTCTTCCATCTGGAGCTATTAACCTTGACGGCGATAAAATCAATACATATCTTCATTACAGACTGGAAGATGAAACAGAAGCAGATGTTCAGGAAAGATATCAGAATGCAATGGCAGCTTTTATTACCGGAATTCATGATAAGAAGTTTATCGTCTTTGCAAATGCAAACAGAAAACGCTATCTTGATTTCTTAAAAACAAATCTTAATCCGGATGAAGAAACAACACTTTTTGAAGCTATTGCAGATGTTGATGCTGAATCAATTATTAAACAGACAATTACAGGTTCTTTGCGTCGTGTAGATGGACAGCAGCTTTTGATGCCGGATAACAACGGAGAGTTCATAAAGGAAGCAGTAAAGCAGACAACAAACCTTCTTGCTTCTAAAGATGGAACTCTTACAAGTCGTGTATATGTGCTCGAAATTCAAAACGGTACTACAACTCAGGGACTTGCCCGTAATACTGCAATTCTTTTCCAGAATGCAAGTTATGATGTATTGAGCCCTGTAAATGCACCAAGAAACGACTATGAAGAAACTGTAATTATTGACCATATTGGAAATATGGATGTTGCAAAAATTGTCGGTGAGTTTATCCGATGTACGAATATCAGGGAAGCTACCCCTGAAGAGGAAGCTGAAAGTTCAAGTCTTGATGCGGGCGTTGACTTTACAATTATCCTCGGTAAAGATTTTGATGGACGTTATGTTCAGCCATCGCGAAGATAAAGGTGAATTAATATGAAAACAATGGAAGAAAAAGCAAGAGAAATCGCAAAACTCATGGAAGATGGAAAGGGTAATGATGTTACTCTTTTGGATATAAGCGGACTTAACAGCTGGACAGATTATTTTGTTATTGTAACAGTAACAAGTTCTGCACACTGGCAGGGTTTGTATAAGCAGATAAAAGAATACATTAAGGATAACGACCTTGAGATTCATCTTACAAACCGCAAGAGTCCGGACGGTGACGACTGGAACCTTATAGATTTAGGTGCTATTGTCGTACACCTTATGTCTGAATCTGCCCGCAGCTTCTACGATCTCGAGAAACTCTGGCATGCCGGAAAAACAATAGACTTTCACGCATAAAATAACGGTGGTTGAGTAGCCCAGAGGGCGTATCGAAACCACCGCAGAAATCTTTGGACCATGGTGATTTCGATACGTCCTTCGGACTACTCAATCACCGTAGTACCCACCGTCATTGCGAGGAGCGAAGCGACGTGGCAATCTATTTGCTTACACGCTTCTTCATGAAAATCAAGAATCCCAACAAAACTACCGCACCGAAGATCCATGAGATGATGGCACTTGCAACCAGTCCTATTCCCTGTGTCAGACCTGCCACAACATAAGTCAGGAAGGAAACTACCGCAACTGTAATTGTATAAGGCAGCTGTGTGGATACGTGCTTTACGTGTTCACACTGGGCACCCGCACTGGCCATAATTGTTGTGTCGGAAATCGGTGAACAGTGGTCACCACAAACCGCACCTGCCATACATGCAGAAATTGAAATAATGCGAAGTGGATTTCCAGGTGCAAAAATCGCAATACAGATAGGAATAAGAATTCCAAAGGTTCCCCAGCTTGTTCCTGTAGCAAAAGCGAGGAAGCAGGCAACTACGAAGATAATTGCAGGAAGCATTATCTTAAGTCCAGCCGCAGAACCTTCTACAGCACCGGCAACAAATTCTTTTGCACCAAGACTGTCTGTCATAGCCTTAAGTGTCCAGGCAAGTGTAAGAATGAGGATTGCTGGAACCATTGCTTTAAATCCGTCTGGAACACAGAGCATGCTTGCCTTGAAAGAAAGAACTTTGCGGCAAACGTAGAAGATTACTGTAATAATCAGAGCAGCAAAAGAACCCAGTACAAGGCCAACCGAAGCATCAGAATCAGAGAATGACGAAATGATATTGAGGAAGTTTCCGTTTGCTTCAGTTGTGCCGTCTTCAAGAACATTGAACTTTGTAAAGAAACCGCCGGTATAAATCATTCCGAGAATACACATTACAATGAGCACGATGATGGGGAGAATCAAATCGATTACGCGGCCGTTTTTGTTTGCGCCGTCTTCAACTTCATCAGAAGCGTTATTCATCACTTCAAGAGCCTTTTCATACTTAGACATTTCGCCGTATTCAAACTTCATGAATACCATTGCGAACATCATTATAATAGTAAAGAAAGCGTAAAAGTTGAAAGGAATTGCCTTACAGAAGAGGGTAAAGCCGTTTTCTCCTTCGCTAACAAAGCCCGCAACTGCTGCCGCCCAGGAAGAAATAGGGGCAATGATACAGATTGGAGCAGCGGTAGAATCGATCAGATATGCAAGCTTTTCTTTTGAAAGGCCGTATTTGTCTGTCATAGGACGCATAACCGAACCTACAGTAAGACAGTTAAAGTAGTCATCAATAAAAATGAAGATACCAAGCACGATTGTAGCAATCTGTGCACCGGCCTTTGTTTTGATGTGCTTCTTAGCCCAGCGGCCGAATGCAGCAGAACCACCGGCCTTGTTCATAAGGGCAACCATAATTCCAAGCACAACAAGGAATACAATAATACCTACGTTCCAGCTGTCTGAAAGCTGTGCAATCATTCCATCTTTAAAGATGTGATTGAAAAAGCCAGGGAATCCGGCTGCAGTTTCAATGGCGTAAAAAAGTCCGCCAATTACAATACCAATAAAAAGGGAAGAATAAACTTCCTTCGTCCAGAGGGCCAGTGCAATGGCCACAATTGCAGGCACAAGGGCCCAGAATGTTCCTATCATTTTTTATTCCTTTTATTTTTTTAGAGTCGAGAAGTCTGTATTGAGCGGATCTGTAATTCCGTCTTTTTCCAGTTTTTCCAGAACAGAAATAACGTATTCCAGTTCGTCCAGCTGAGTTGCCGAGCAGTAGGTTTTTATCTGCTGCAGAGCTTTTAATGCTTTTTCATTTGTCATAACGTTCCTCCTGCAAAATATTATAACATATGTTTTCCGATATTGCGAGAAAGGTATATACCGAAGTGCTGAATTTATTACGTATTATGGATTAAGTGCTGAACTCGATACAGTAATAAATAAATCATCTTGACAAAAAGAGCATAAAATGTCATTTTGTTATTGTGCCTTTTGGCAGAATATTCTTATAGGGGTAAATGATGAAAAAATATGCATTTTTATTTCCGGGACAGGGTGCACAGGTTCCCGGTATGATTAAGGATATCTGTGATGCTTATCCTGAAGCTCGTGCAGTTGTGGATCAGGTAACAAAAATTACCGGTGTTGATATGCCAAAGCTTCTTTGGGAAAGTGATGCTGCAACTTTGAGTCGCAGTGACAACAGCCAGCTTGCTATTACAACTGCTTCGCTTGCAGTTATGGCTGTTTTGAAGACAAAAGGTATTGAGCCATCTGCTGCTATGGGATTTTCTCTTGGTGAATTCCCTGCTTTATATGCAGCAGGTGTTTTGAGCTTTGAAGATGTAATCAAAGTAGTTCGCGAGCGCGGACTTATTATGCAGGCAACCTGCGAAAATATTGCTAAGGCAAATGAAGGTCACGCACCTGGAATGACTGCTGTTCTTGGTCTTTCTCCGGAGAAGGTAGAAGAGCTTGCTAACGGCATTAAAGATGCTTATGCAGCAAACCTTAACAGCCCTGTTCAGACAGTAGTTAGTGGAACAGCAGATGCACTTGAGCAGATTGAAGCTAAGGCTAAGGAAGCAGGGGCGCGCCGTGCCTTGAGACTTGCAGTTGCTGGACCTTTCCACAGTCCTTTGATGCAGGAAGCTGCTGATAATTTTGAAAAGGCAATCGCTGGTGTAACATTCAATAATCCAAATAAAACATTATTCAGCAATGTAACTGGTAAAGAGGCAAAAGATGGAGAAGAAATCAAAAAGAATGCTGTTCTCCACCTTACAAATCCTGTTCGCTGGACTTCGGAAGAAGCAGTTTTGAACGACCTTATCAAAGCAAGTGGCGACGAATGGGAATTGATTGAACCTGGTGTTGGTGCAGTTTTGACTGGCCTCTGGGGAAAGTCGGGATTTAGTGAGACTGCAGAATGTAAGGCTGTAAATTCAGCTGAAAGTATTAAAGAAATCTAAACAATGTGGTTTCGATACGACACTTCGTGTCACTCAACCACCGGTGGTTGAGTAGGCCGAAGGCCGTATCGAAACCACAATATCAAAATAAAAGGAAAACAAAATGGCAAACAGACGTGTTGTAATTACTGGAATGGGAGCTGTGACTCCTCTTGGAAATACTGTAGATGAATTCTGGGCTGGAATTAAGGCTGGAAAAAGCGGAATTGGTCCAACTACACTTTTTGATGCTTCTGTAAATAAGGTTCATTATTCAGCGGAAGTAAAGAATTTTGATCCATCTCTTTATATGGATTCAAAGGATGCCCGCAAGATGGCCCGCTTTACTCAGCTTGGTGTTGCTGCTGCTAAGATGGCACTTGATGATGCTGGTCTTATGGGTAATGCAGAAGTTCTTGATGAAACCGGAATTATTCTTGGTGTTGGAATCGGCGGTTTGGAAGAGACAGAAGCTGACGTTCTTGGTATGTCAAAAATGAATGGTACAAAAACCAATCCAATGGCTATTCCAAAGCTTATTCCTAACGAAGTTGGCGGAAATATTGCAATTCAGTTTGGTCTTCACGGACCTGTTCAGTCAATTGCTACTGCATGTTCTTCTGGTACAGATGCTCTTGGTGTTGCTTTTGATATGGTTAGAAGCGGCCGTCTCGATACTTGTTTGAGTGGTGGTGCTGAATCAACAATCTGTCAGTTCGGTGTTGTAGGCTTTGAAGTTCTTCACGCTCTTTCTACTGGTTTTGATGATGATCCTACAAAGGCAAGCCGTCCTTTTGATAAAGACCGCAATGGTTTTGTAATGGGCGAGGGCTCTGCAATTCTTATTCTCGAAGAGTATGAACACGCTAAAGCTCGTGGTGCTAAGATTTATGCTGAAGTTGCTGGTTATGGTGCAAGCTGCGATGGTTACCATCTTACAGCTCCTAATCCTGATGGAATCTGCGGTTCAAAGTGTATGACACGTGCCCTTAAAGATGCCGGAATGGATCCAAGTGAGATTCAGTACTACAACGCTCATGGAACTTCTACAATGAAGAACGATTCAAGCGAAACAAATATGATTAAGATTGCCTTTGGAGAGGAAAATGCCCGAAAGCTCAAGATTTCTTCTACTAAATCTATGCACGGTCACTGTCTTGGTGCAACTGGTGCTATTGAGGCTATGGTTTGTGTTAAGGCAATTCAGGACAGCTTTGTTCCTTGTACAAAGAACCTAGATAATCCTGATGTTGAAGGCGGCTGCGATCTTGACTACGTTCCAAACAAGGGAATTGAAATGAACATTGATGCTGCTATGTCTGCAACATTCGGATTCGGTGGACACAACGGTGCAATTATTATTCGCAAAGTGAAATAAAATAACACTGTCACCCCGAACCTAGGGAGCGGCACTGCGAAGCAGGGCAAAAACAGTCCAGTGGACTGTTTTTAGCGAGTCTCCGAGCGGCTATGCCGCGAAGGAATCGGGATCTATTAGATAGATGCTGAAAAAGTTCAGCATGACAGCATTGTGTACAGACTGCGTTACTGCAAAGTGGCGCGTTTTTTTTTTCTTCAGATATAAATAAATAGCTAAAAATTTGACAAATAGCTATCATTCTATTATCATCATACCTGTAATCTTACAGGAGGACGCAATGAATACAGTTCCCGTTTATGAAGCCAAAAACAAACTGCCGCTTTTTATTCATCAGGCAGAGCAGGGCAATCCTGTGGCAATTACCCGTCATAATAATGTGGTAGCTTATCTTATTTCAAAAGAAGATTTTGAAGAGCTCACTAAGGGCGGTAAAAAAGAAAAGAGTCTGGCAGAAAGAATTCATGATTCCCGCTATGACTTTGGACTTGATGATGATGATGATTTTGATTACACAGAATATTTTGACAGCCTGCGTGAGCGTGGTTATTATGGCCGCCCGGAAGGTGACCATGTTTTTGATGGAGTATAATCTATGATCAGGCCATATTATCTTCTTGATACAAATATCATTTCCGAAATGTTTCGACCGAAGCCTAATCCACTTGTTTTTAAAAAGCTTGAAGAATATGAAAAGCTATGTTCTCTTCCTTCAACTGCCTGGAATGAACTTTTATTTGGTGTAAATATTATGGCTTCTGGCAAGAAAAGAGATTACATTTTTTCAAAACTTGTCGACGATATTCAGGCTAACTATGAAATCATTCAGTATGATAATCACGCTGCCCGGATTCATGCAGATATCCGCTCAAGACTAAAGGAGCAGGGAATTGGAATTGATTTTCAGGATTCTCAGATTGCTTCAATCGCGGTTTCTAACAATATGATTCTCGTTACAAGAAACATTAAGCATTTTGAGTCTATTCAGAAAGATTCACCGCTTATGCTTGAAAATTGGTTTGAGTAAAAAATAGATTTATCTTGACAATATCTTGTTTTTTGTCGAGTTAAATTGTAAGATAAGGTTATACACATGGGGCTGTCCAAAAAGTATCGTCATGCTGAACCTTCGCAGCATAGCTGCTCGGAGACTCGCTAAAAACAGTCCACTGGACTGTTTTTACACTGCATAGCAGTGTCGCTCCCTATGTTTCAGCATCTACACTATATCTAGGCATATAGATTCCGAAACAAGTTCGGAATGACACTAGGAAGTAAACTTATTGGTCAT
>JAEDCY010000056.1 GCA_016293915.1 Treponema sp.
TTAAAGATTTACGCTTTTTTTGTAAATTCTCAATGAAACTCGAAATTCAGGCTAAGATAATCTCCAAACATTGATTTATGGCCAAAGATTCCGGCATCTTCCGCATAAAAACAAAATACCAGGCGAACACAAAGCATATTCAAACTTTTTAAGCAGGTCGCCATATCAATATTCTTTGCAAGCTGATACTGTGCTAAAAGCTGGTCATAAATAAGTCCTACAATGTCGCCGGCTTTTATAGAAAGCTCCATCTCTTTTTTAAGATGCTGGCTTCCCAAATCAGTGATAAATGAAAGTCTGTAAAATTCTTTTTCAAGATTTTCCAGCAGAATTTCTTCGGGCTCCCCATTTGGATTTTCCATATCATAAACAAGGAATGATTTGAAATTACAGGTTACGACCCAGCGGGGATGCTTAGAAACAGGAAGCTCTGTAATATATCGTTTTGCCTGCTGGAAGGGATTCAAAAAAGTTCCGTCTGACTGTTTAATTGGAGCACGGAGATCTTTATCAATACTTTTCTGTTCAATAAGAACCTTGGTCTGCGGAATGTATCCGTCAATAAAAGAAGTATGGTCCAGCTTTACCTGATCTTCGAAAGTTATAAATGACGAAAAATCTTTTATATCAAAAACGTTACAAAGTAAATCAAGCCAGAACTTTTGACTTTCACCTTTCTCGTAACCTTTATCTTTCCAATCTTCACTAAACTTTTTTGCTGCTTTATGCTGTTCTGATTGAGTCATGACTATTTCATTCCTTGTAAAAACTACATTCTTCCAATTATTACTGTTAACAGCTGTAATCTTAAGAATATTCCAGTTTTTAATCAATAAAACATACGTCAATTCTTGCTTAAAATAGGAAATGTGAGTGATTTACAGGAAGAGTTCATTAAAAACTTAAAATATTATAGAAATGAAAAGAAAATCTCTCAGGAGAAATTAGCAGAATCATGCGACTGTGCAACTGGCACCATAGGTTGTATAGAATGCGGGCGTACATTGCCTTCTTTTGAGATGATAGATAAAATTGCTACCGCTCTCGGAGTTCATCCTGCCGACCTTTTCCTACGCAATGCATCATCGACAGTCCGCAACACAAAATCAGTTCTAAAAACAAAACTGCTTCCACAAATTGAAGACTTTATAGAAAAGGAATTGTAATTTATTGGATTTTCTTATTTCGAAATGAAATCAAACAATTCATTTTTTATTTTATCCCAATTATTTTCAATATCTAAAAATAAATGAGATAGTTTTTCCCACTTCATGGAATAACCATAGGAATGTCTAAAAAAGTGACGGAAGTTCATATAATCTAAAAGGATTGGATATAGTGATTCAGAAAATACAGCCGACCGACTTTCCGCTTCCTTGCACATAGATAATAGTAATTCGCTATGCCACTTTCCCTGATTTGGAGTTTTTTTATCTATATTTTTTGAAATGACAAGAAGAATATTTTCAATACCATTATAAAATGATTGAAGAATTGAGCCAGCTGCACATAACTCAACATAATCTGGTTCATCTTGTTCACATTTTTTCACCAATAATGATGATTTTGAAAGATGTTCATCAAGTTGAGAGATTTCAAATTCGATTTTCTTCTTAACAATTTCATCCAATTTTTCTTAGCTCTCCAATACTTCCTAAAAAGTTATAAAAAGCAACCTGTTCATCAAAATCTATAAAATCAATTTTTTCAGGAATCTCACTTTCGAGACGGGCATAAACTGCAAAGAATTTTGAAGGTGCAAGACCACGAATTCCAATATCAATATCAGAAAATTCATTGGCATGGCCTGTAACATGAGAACCAAAAAGGTAAACCTCTTTACAGCCTTCATCCTTGAGAATACTAGAAATTTTATTCAAAGTAAGTTCTGAAACCAAATATCTACCTCGTAGAAAATTATATCATGTTTCATTTATAAAATCATCAAAATTAATCCTCCTAAAAAAGCAATATGACATCCGGGATCTTTTTGATATACTATACCCATGTGCAAAAGCTTGATTACTTTACAAAATTGTCGGATTGAAAACAGCCGTTCTGTGCTTGTACCTGAGCTCTCCTGGAAAATGAACGAGGGCGAGGTCTGGCTGGTGATTGGCCCGAACGGCGGTGGCAAGGCTGATTTTTTGAATGCACTTGCCGGCGGGGCTGGCGGCGAAAGAATTACTCCAAACGCCGACGGGCTTTTTTCTGATTTTTTTTCTGATTCTACTGAGCTGGTTTCTCTGGAGCGGGCTGCCCGCCTGATTCAGGAAGAGCGTGAAAATGATGAAAGTGATTATCTTGAAGGCGGCGTTGACCACGGAAGAACTGGCCGCATTTTTATTGCACAGGCACTGGATCCGCAGTTAAAAAAAGATCTGGCTCACAAGGAGCTTCCCGCCGCAGCTAAACAGCTGGAAGGCGACCCTGCAATCAAACTTTGCGGAATCGAAAAGATTCTGGATCGCGGACTCAAATACATGTCTACCGGAGAAATCCGCCGCACCCTGCTTGCCCGCGCCCTTATTTCCGGTAAAAAACTTTTGATTTTAAGCGACCCCTTTGCCGGTCTTGATGTTCAGAGCCGCACTATTCTTCTGGATTTTTTTGATTCGATTGCACGTCGCAGTAACAGCGAAAACGGAAGTGCCCAGCCACACATAATTTTAGGAATGGAACGCTGGCACGAGATTCCAGATGCAATTACTCATGTCATAGAATTTACAGATAAAAAAGTTTCCTTCAGCGGCCCAAGAGCCGATTACGAAAAACTGATTTCTAAACGAGCTGCCGGCTCAAAGGCCAGTGAAGAAAAAGAAAAGCAGGATTTTCAGGAAGGATTTGCAGAGCTGACTCAGACAGGTGGTTTCGATACACCTGCTTCGCAGGCACTCAACCACCAGGACGAATCACGGTGGTTGAGTAGGCCGGAGGCCGTATCGAAAGCACCTCTTGAAGATACCTTAGTTGAAATGCACAATGTAAACGTTGGCTGGGACGATCATCAGGTTCTGCGTAACTTAAACTGGAGCCTCCATCGCGGCCAGCACTGGCTTGTACGCGGCCCTAACGGAAGCGGTAAAACCACCTTCCTGGAACTTATCACCGGCGACAATATGCAAGTCTTTTCAAACGACATTAAAATTTTTGGCAACCGCCGCGGTTCAGGTGAAACTATCTGGGATATTAAAAAACGCCTTGGTATAGTTTCTTACCGCCTTCACGTTGAATACAGAATGTTGGGCGGAACTTCGCTGCTGGCAGTAATCATAAGCGGCCTGCGCGACAGCATCGGACTTTACGGAGCCCCAACAGACCTTGAAATTGCAACGGCAAAAAAATGGCTGGCTCTCGGCGGTTTTGCAGGCCGCGAATCAGAAAACTTCGGCAACCTGAGCTACGGAGAACAGCGTGCTATCCTGATTCTGCGCTCAGCTGTAAAAACTCCCGAAATCCTTATTCTCGATGAACCATGTCACGGCCTCGACGAACAGTACCGCAGCAAAATCCTTCAGCTAATGAATCTGATTGGAGAGGGCGGCACAACAACAATACTGCACGTAACCCACGACCCGAGTGAAGTCCTAGAATGTGAAAAACACATCCTCGAACTTCATCCGGATGAAAAGCCAATGTACAGGATTATTGAAAAATAGCCGATAATCTATTTATGAAAAAACCAATCAGCTTGTTTTTTATCCTCTCAGTTTTTTGCTGCGCTTGTTCTGCTCGCGGAAAAGCTGATATTGAAGTTCCCACAGAAGATTTTGAATATGCCCTCAAAGGCGACGAACCTTCTGTTATTGTTGAAGAAGAACCCCTTCTCCCTCTCTATACCCTGCGCCAGCCAATCGGAAAACCGGTACAGCTTCGCGAAAGCTGGGGCTATGTTATGCAGAGCCGTCTCGAAGAATATGATAATAATATTCCTCTTACCGACGTATGTTTTTTTTCTGCAGATGTAAACTGCTATGGCGAACTCACAGGAATTCCAAATCGTTCACACATAAATACAAAAGGAGCCCGATGCCATCTGGTAATCACCTGTGACAGCAAATCACTCACTCATTTTATTCTGGAACCTGGAACAAAGGTAAGAAATAATCTGCTTAAGGCTATAGTAAAAGCCGGAGCTGCCTACGACGGTGTACAGATAGATTTTGAACTTGTACCAGCCCGCGACCGCAAAAACTTTATCAGCTTCTGTTCAGATCTTCGCTACATGCTGGGAAAAGCAAAATGGTTTTCTATCTGTGTACCAGCCCGCTTTAAGCTGCTTTCAGAAGATATTTATCCTTACGCAGAAATTGCAAATTACTGTGACCGTGTTTTTGTCATGGCTTATGATGAACACTGGTCTACAAGTAAACCTGGTGCCGTAGCTTCGGTAGAATGGTGCCGCAAAGTTATGGAATATGCACAAAAATCAATCCCTCCCAAAAAACTTGTAATGGGCTTACCATTCTATGGAAGAACCTGGGCTAACGAAACAACTGCCGGTGCCTGGTATTTCAGCGGTGCGAATCGTATCATGACCGAACATAAAGTTACTGAAGTTAATTATGATGAAGATATTCCAACCTTTAAATATACCGCCGAAGTTGAAGTAACCGGCTACTTTAATGACACCTGGTCTGTACTACAGCTGGCACGACTCTATGAAGATGCCGGTATTCAAAAAATGGGATTCTGGCGCATTGGCCAGGAAGATCCGGCTTTCTGGAACTGGATACAAATTAATAAATAGTATCCGTCATGCTGATAAAAAGTGACACTTTTTCTCTTTATATCTGTTATAATTAGTAACAGGAGAAAAAAATGAAAAGAATTCTTTCTATTTTATTGATTTTATTTACTTTTTCTGCAGGCTTCCTTTTTGCCGAAAGCTCCTGCAACGCAGACCCCTTTGATTCTCTCGTAGAAAAGCTTCTTAAAGATTTTGATGAAGAAGGTGACACTGTTGCAGTAAAGGTTTTTACCTCAGATTTAAGCAACAATGAACGTAAAAAGATTTCTAAATCAGTTCAGTTCTCTCTTTACTGTGCTGATGTTATGGAAGTAGTTGCAAAATCAGATGAAGCTGATTATATCTGTACAGGAAAAATTGAGGTTGACGGCCCAAACTATATAATCAGTGCAAAGCTTATCGACAATTATGATGACACTGTAATCGGCAAGGCAAAGCAGAAGGTTCCAAAGGACTACTATGCCGAAAAACCAACTGATGTAAAAGTTCAGACAGTAGTTGTAGAAGACACTGTAGATGCAGACGATGTTCTCGGCGCCCTCGTCGTAGGCAGCATCATCGGCGGAGTTTTCCACGCAGTAACTACCCCACCACGCCCGGTCTACGTTACTCCATCAAGACCTTCCCGCCCGAGCAGACCAAACCGAAGACCGAATCGACCGTAACTTAATTTATAAAATCCAATTTACGCAAAACCATCTGCATTGCAGTACTGCGGTCCGTCACTATGCGGGCTTCTGCACTTATACCAGGCAGGAGCCTTGCTGTCTGTCCATGCTTTGTAGAAAGATATGGATTTTCAATAACTGCTTCTACTACAAATGCGGGTTGTCCTGTCGTCATAACTGTTACATCCGGCGGTACAATGGACACCTGTGTTTCAACCATTCCATACCTGCTTGGAGCAAGCCCCGGAAATTTAATCTTAACAGGATTTCCAACTTTTACCCTTGCCACATAAGACGGGTCGACATAAATATCAGCCTTCAAAGACTCGTTGTCTTGAGGAACAATTCGCAACACTTCCTCACCAGCTAAAATATAATCCCCGGAATTCATCTTTTTTATTTCTGTTATACGTCCGGAAATAGGAGCATATATCGTAGAATTCTTTATGGCACGTTCGAGCTCACTTATACGACTTTCCAGACTTTTTCTTTCTGTTTCCAGTGATGAAAGCTTTTCATTAGTCTGAATATTCTGATTACTCAGCCATGTTTCATAAGAAAGCTTTGTCTGTGTATATTGATTCTCTAAGTCTCTAATATTTTGCGGTATACGAAGTGCAGAAGGGGCATCTTTCTCACGCTCATATTTCACTTTTGCATCTTCAAGCACTGTCTCATAACGTGATTTTTCCAGAAGATACGAATTTGATTTCAAAAATGCATCCGTGTCATCTTTTGCTACTCCGGCCTTTCCATTGCTTATAGTCATTGCAAGAGTTTTATAGACATGCAGATTTTCAAGATTTTTTTTCTGTGCAAGCCTGTAAGAATCAAGCTCTGTTCTTAATGCAGAAGTATCAAGGCTAAAAAGCAAATCACCTTCACAGACGATATCATCATTTTCAAAATTCTTAGATGATAATTCTCCACTAGAAACGCAGCGTACAGAAGAAACTGCCTGAGTCGGTCTGAGCAAAACCGAAGCCTTAACAACATCATCCATGGGCGCAATAAGTGCCCACACAATAACAGCAAGAATTGCAAAACACACTGTCACAATAAACCCATATACCGCATCCACAGGCTTGAGCATAAAGAATGCGGAAGTCTTTTTCATGTCTTCAAAGGTTTTTAAGTACATATTTTCTGCTCCTGTCTAACTAACGGTAGTTAGTGTTTTACACTGCCTCACTCCACATCTCGCTGTAAAGGCCGTGTTCATTAAGCAGCTGAATATGGCTTCCATGCTCAACAATTTTACCGTCTTTCATTACAAAGATTCTGTCGCAACCGGTTACTGTCGTAAGACGGTGAGCTATTAAGATTACCGATATCTTTTCATCCTTCAACTGCCTGATAACCTTATGAATTTCCATTTCGCTCACAGTATCAAGGCTGCTTGTAGCTTCATCAAGAATTATAAGGCTCGGGTTTCCAAGCAGGGCACGGGCAAGAGCAAGCCTCTGTTTTTCACCGCCGCTTAATCCGCCGCCATGCTCACCCAAAACTGTTTCATAACGCTTTGGAAGTTTTTCTATAAACTCATGGGCTCCAGCTTTTTTTGCAGCTTCAATAATATCTTCAAGAGAAGCATCCGGATTATGAAGCGCAATATTTTCCCTTACGCTGCCAGAAAATAAAAATATATCCTGTGGTACATAACCGATTTTACTTCGCAGATATGATGTATCAATATCCCTGATATCATTACCGTCAAGAAATACACGCCCCTCATTTGCTTCATAGAATTTCAAAATCAATTTAACAAAGGTTGATTTTCCCGACCCGCTCGGTCCTACAAAGGCAGTCCAGCTGCCAGCAGGAATTTCAAGACTCAGATGCTCATAAACAGGGCGGCGACTGCCATATGCAAAGGTTACATCTTCAAATTTGATATGTCCTTCTATATTTTCTGGCTTCATATATTGCACCGCATCATTCTTTTCTTTTTCAAGCTCAAGAATTTCTCCAACACGTTCTGCTGCAACCAGTGCTTCCTGTACCTGATTCTGTATATTAATGAGCCGGAATAGAGGCCCCGTAAAATACCCTAGAAGTGAATTAAAGGTTATCAGAGTACCGAAGCTCATAGTTCCGCCAATAATTGCCGAACAGCCAATCCAGTAAACAAGAATTCCGCTCACACCGTTAATGAGCCCGCTTATAAGGCCCTGAGAAATACCATAGCGGTTGAGAGTCCAGCCGGTTGCAACTGCTGTCATCTTTTTTTTCTCGTATTCAGTGTTTACAATTTCTTCGGCATTCAATGCCTTTACAGTTGAAACTCCGTTTAGAGATTCATACAAATAAGACTGAACCTCTGCTCCCTGACTCATAGATTTTGCATAATAACTTCTGTAAATCTTCGCATAGATTACAGACACTGCCGAAGCAATTACTACCGTTGCAATTGAAATTCCAAAGAGCCTTGAATTGATTGAAAAAAGTATAGGGCCGCTCACAACAAGCATGACCACATCCATAATTCCACTGAGGGCTGCAGAAGAAAGTGTTTGTTTTATTTTATCAAGGTCTCCAAGGCGCGAAAGAACCTCTCCAGATTTACGGCTCTCAAAAAAAGAAAGTGGCAGGCTGAAAATATGAGACAGATACGAAAAATTCAGCTGCAAATCTGTTTTAAAAGAAAAATGTGAAAGCAAAATACTGCGTACAGTTCCCACGAGGCTTTGTATTATAGTAACCAGAAGGATTCCCACTGTAAGCGTGTGCAGCGAAAAGGCCGCTTTTGAGTAAATCACCTCATCAAAAACGTATTTATAATAGAAAGAAGATATTATTCCAAACGCAAGGAGTAGAACCGAGGCAAGAAATGAAAACACAAGAGTTTTTGTATGAGGCAGAAAAACGGGAATGAACTTAAGCAGAAGGCTGTCTTTTTTATCTGATTTTTTAAAATCTGCCGTCGGCTCAAAAAAGACTGCTTAACCAGTCCAGCTTTTAAAAAACTTTTCGTAAGTGATTTTCTGTTTTTTATATAACGGATCCGGATCCCAAATTTCTATTTTTTTCTCTGATATTTTTTTTACTACAACATAGTGATTGATACAGTTATTTTCATTCCGAGTAATATGCATATGAGCAATGAATGGTGTAGGAACTCCAGGAACAATAGAACGATGTTCTCCCTTTACAGCCCTAGCTTTCAATTGATATTTTCTCGCTGCTTCAAGAAGCCCTTTTACATTTGTTCCTTCGCTATCTGTTCCTGCAAATACTCTTATTTCTGCGACACTTAGCTTTTTATTGAAATATGATGCTATCATTGCCAGGCAAGCTGCACCACAATCAGATGCATCAAATTGCTGTCTGTATATCATAATTGTTTCAATTTGTTTATATCGTCTTCCTTGAAAATCTGGTAATAATATTTGTAAATCAAAGAAGCTCTTATGCAAAATAATAAGCCATAAAAAAATCCAACAAAACCACCCATAAACAGGAATGTTCCAATGTAAGGTATTGGTAATTTATCCGTACAAACAAAAGCTGCAATGGAAAACAACATTATTAAAATGTCATTTATAATATCATCTTTCCATGCTTTTCTAGGTTTCACAATTAATCGAGAATCTTCAAACTCGTTAGCATCGACCTTCGGAATTGTCCGAAGAATTACATTTAAAAGCATTGCATTCATTTTTTTGTCTCCATGAACTTCTAAAAATCTATCTGTTCTATTAGTTTTTTATCATGTGTAATAAAACCCACAGTTTCTGATACATTAGTTTCCGTACACCAATAATCTGGATAAAAGCCATAAGTCTCACCCTTCCATTGTTCAATACATTGTAATAATACTGTATTTTTATAAGAGGTTGATGCAAAACTAACAATAAGTTTAGAATTAGGAAGTTCATATTGAATAGGATTTCCGCTAATTAATGTTCCAGATGAATTTTGGCCAACCAGTATTATGTTATTCTTATTCATCATGTATAAATATCCAATACAATGTTCGGCATTTGATGCTGTATAATAATCTATTAGTATTACCAATGTTGCATCAATTCTTTGTCCTGTATCTTGCGGTAATTTATTCGGCGCTATATTTTCTAAGCCTATATAATATCGTTTATTATTGTTTTTTTGATTTTCAGCTTCTAATCTGGATGATTCTATTATTTCATCTGATTGATGATTTTTGATATTTGTTTCATATTTTTTTTGTGCAATAATACTTGATTGTAATTCAACACACCCCATATCAGCTTTATTAAGAAATCTCCATAGGTCTTCTCGTTGTTTTTCAGATTTTCTCCTATTATAGATTGCTGCTACAAGCTCCTTTGGATAATATGTGTATCCTCCTGAATTTCCTCTCAAATCAAGGACAATATATTTTTTCCCTTGTTCCAAGGCTGGAATTTTATTAATTTCGCGCATAAATAATTGTTCTTCATCAGAACCCTTTATGATATTAAAACTCCCAGCTCTTATATATAGAGAATCATCTGTCTCCACTAATCTCAATATTGCTTTATCATTAAAAGCAGAATCAATTAATGATATTGGTACTTTATAATTTTTTCTTTCTAAAGCCAAAATTTCATATTCTTTTCCATCTGTAAGACTTGGTCCAAAAAAGTATAACTCTTGATTATTTTTAATTATCTTTTTCAAGTCCGATATATTTCCAGTATATTTCTTACCAATTAGATTTTTTTGAGGTGACTCCAATAAATAATAGTTCCCATTCTTTTTCTCAAAAAAGTATTCCGAACTATATACACTTTCTTGCTTAGATAACTTCCAATTGCGTTCAAAAGTCCGTATTCCTAAATGTCCATCTTTTATATCTAAATCATAGAGAAAATTCCATAATGGAACTAATAAGGCATCTTGATTTATGCCATTTATACAATTCTTTTCCAGTCCCTTTTTTTTCCGCCATGTGAAATTCTTGTTATACTCTCTTAATATTTTTTTGCTGTCAAAATTAATTGTTGCTTTTCTATTTATCTCATCATAAAAAACATACCCATTCTCAAAATAATTTCTAAAGGCGTTTATGTCTTCCATTACAATACTGTTTTTATCTTGAGATTTTTCACAACCTGTTATACATAAACAGCATAAAATAATTAAAAAGATTAAATATATTTTTTTCTTCATCAATTTCTCTCTCTGAATTTCCAGCCCATTTAAATGGTGCTGGAAATTAACATAATTACTATTTTTTACCTGTTGGTGAAAAATCCTGTCCAGACTTTCGGTTTTGATCTTCCTGAGCACAGAAATCTTGATATGCTTTCTCTTCTTCTGATTTTAATGTTGAACCATCACAATAATCAGAAATTCCTGCACATAATTCATAATTCTGTTCATCACAGATATCCTCAAATCCATCCAAATCTGAAATTGTTTTCATAATTATACCTCTACTCTATTTTATTTTGTTTCTAATATATTAGCCTGTACGGACACCGTACTGACTAATATAATTCTTTAATGACTATTTTCCGCCAGCTCCATTGGACGAAGCAGAACTACTATTATTTGAAGGTCCAGACCCATTGTAAGGACCATATTGATCAGGAATATTTCCAGGTTCACCCCTATCAATTCCAGGTCTTTTATAAGGATCTGTATATTCACTTCCTCCGCTAGCAGATGGATCATTCCATCTAAGTTTTCCATTCGATTCTCCTTTTTCTTCATAACCTCCCTGGCATATACCATGATTATTAGAACCAGCAGTTATATTAAATTCATTGCATATATCTTCAAATCCTTGTAAATCGAAGATATTTAATTTTTTTTCCATTCGAAACCTCCTTTCAAATTTATTTTAAGTTTTATCTGCGCAGAATAAAATCTTATTTACTATGCAATTTTATAAAATCATCTATATAATCCTCATTCTCTGAAAAAATCCAATAATCTGGATAGAATCCTTCTGTGTCTCCTCGCCAGCCATTTTCCTTTGAAAGAATTTTATTTCCTGTATTATCTATATGACATAATTGTATGCGAATTTTAGAATCAGGCAGTAAATATGAAAATGAGCCTCCAAAATCAAGCATTCCGGCAGATTTTTCCCCTATAAGAAATACTTTATCCTTAAAATAATATTTTAAAAATGCAATTGATTTTTCTGCCGCTGATGTTGTAAAGGTATTCATAATTATAAATATTTTTCCATTAAAAGCAGGGTTATCTATTTCAATTCTTTCACCTTCCTGCGTAAAGGTTTTATACCTTTCTTTCTTATCTTCAAAATAATTTATTGATGGCATCTGTCCATCCAAAAGATAACTATTTTTTATGGTTTCTGTAGTTAATACAATTTCTCCTACTTCCAAATCAGCCTCTAGTTTCCTACACCTTTCATCATTATAAAAATCAATATTGCCAAACAGCATTGTTGCAAGAATAGGGATAAAATTTGCAGCATATCCCCCATTATTGTCTCTAAAATCAAATATCACCGTAGAAAAGTTATTAATTTTTTCACATATTTCATCTCTTGTTTTTTCATAGTTTTCAATATTGTTTTCAAGATGAGGTTTAAATGTTCTGGCAATTATATAAAGCTTATTTCCTTTTTTTTCATACCACAAGTCTTTCCCATTTCTAGGATTCAGTTCATCCCTTCTTACTGGAATTTCTATGATTTTATTATCCAAGTTGATTTCAGCTGTATTTAATGATATTTTTTCCGAAAAAATGATATAGCGATAAACATAGTCTCCATTATTATATTCTTTAACTATATTCTCAACGTTTCCTGTATATTTCATTCCTTTTGCTATATCTGAATTGAATTTATTTTGAACATAAAAAGCATCATCTATTTTTTCAAAGAATATATCAGAGAGATATACTCTGTTTACATATGATTTAGCTATATATTCGTTTTTCCCTTTAATTGTCATATGTGTATTTTCTCGCTTAAGAGAATTTTGCAAGGCATACGTTATTGCAACTGCAAATGCTGTATTATAAATTCCATTTTCATCTGGTTTTTCATATTTAGTTTTGCAATCTTTTTCAGCAAACTTAATATATCGGTTCTTAACATCATTTATAAAATCATCTATATCCAGACCAGCATCCACTGCTTGATTAAAATCGATAGAGGCCTCTGTAAGAACGGTTCTTAAATATTCACAATCTTTTTCAATAGGATTTGTACTAATTTTTGGCGAGCAAGAAAGAAATATAAATAACAAACCAATCAAAAAAAACTTTCTCATTTTTTTCTCTTGTTTTCTTTTTTCCATTCAAAATACTCATCTTTAGTAATTTCATAAAGATAAATATCACTCACTATACCAGAATAGCTTTTTTGTCCAAAATGTCTTTTACCGATTTTGTGCCCCATATAATTTTTTGTAAATTTTTCATATAGCCTATAAGCATGTTCATTCTTTTCTGCAACAATCCAATTGAATGCATTACAGCCTCTCTTTACAAATAAATAATCAAGGTATTCAAAAAAAGCTTTCCCCAAGATTATAGTCTTATCTTTTTCAAAAAGAATAAACCTAAATCCAGCTATTATATCCAATGGCCTGCTCCAGGTTGCACAGAAATAGGCAATTATTCCCTCATCATCCAATACAACAAAATTCTCATATAGCCATGTATTGGGCTGATGTTCTATAATTCCTGTTTCTGTAAAAGCACCGTCAGAGAAAAACCATTGATTTTCTAAATCATTACCTGCAAGAACAAGTTTCCGGGACAATCCTGATGCGACTGCAAACGCAGGTTCTAATCTATACGACATTTAGATTATTCCTTATACTTCCTATTTACCACCTGTTGATGATTCTGAAGAAGATGCCATAAAAGGTACTGAAGGATTTGTATTTATTTCTGGGAGATTCCATGAAGAACCACATGGTACATCATCATCACGTGTCGGAGGAACGTATCCTCCCTTTGTCATAATTAATTCAGTTTCATTGCAGATATCTGCAAATCCTTCCAGATCCGAAATCATTTTTTCCATAGCTTTCGCCTCCTCGTATAAATATTTATATATCAAATCTGCAGATTTAATAATCAATAAATAACACTTATGAATTTTTTTAATAGTCCATTTTTATGCAGCTTAGCATACAATTCTAAACTTGCCTTTATTAACTCTTTTTTATACACGCATTCTTGATTTCTTCCGTTTGTATTTTTCAGAACATCATTTGCATAACATGTACCACCGCATAAATATTTTGCAAAACAATTAATACAACGCATATCCTTATTAATATTCTTAGTTTCGCTCATTAATTGTTTATAATTTTTTCTATCTTTGTAGTTGCCTAAATAATCATCATGACAACCTATAGTTGAACTACAATGATACATATTTCCTTTGGAATCTATTACTATTTCATTTCCCCAGCCACATCGTGTTGTTCTATATATTCTAAAATACAAACCATATAAAATGGAAAAGGCGTAACTTCCCTTCAACAGTAATACATAATGATAATTATTTGTTTCTATTTCGTTATAAACAAGTTCAAATAATTGTCTCCAACTGCCAATAAGTTTTCTTATTGCGTCCTCAGAAAAGTAAGTATTATCTTTTGTTCCACGCACCAAATTGAAATTTATCTTTTTTATACCTATAGAAGCCAAAAAATCCATTATTTTCTTAAAATCCGGATATGCAGGTGTTATTGTAATTGACGCAATTACTTCTATCCCATTATTTCGTAACTTATTTATTCCTGCTAAAGTATCAGAAAAGGATCCTTTCCCATCTGGATATTTTCTTGAAAAATTATGTACTTCTTCATTGCCATCAATGCTTACCGTAACTTCTTTCATGAAAATACTTTTTAAGAAATGAATGTACTCATCTGTTATATTTGTTCCATTCGTCATGAACCAAAGAGATATATATTTTATTGGTCGCTCAAGATCTAAGTTTGAAAAAGTCTTATTTAAAATTTGACGATTTGCCATAACTCGTCTAGCTAACGACAATTCGTTTTTCCCAGTTAGTACAGACATCAAATATTCATTATTACTAAAATCATAGACTTCCCATAACTTTTCATTCTTTAGAATATTATTTAATGTCTCAAATCCGTTTTTCAAAGAATATTTAGATTTTATAAAATCTGGCAAGTATTCGTATAATTGTATAAGTTTTTTTTCTGAAATGTTAGTGCCAGGCGATTTTGACCATTCTGTGACAGGCGAAAAAAGCCAAAA
>JAEDCY010000093.1 GCA_016293915.1 Treponema sp.
TGACCGCATTATGGATGATGCCGATTTGACCGCCTTATTTGGAATGGAAGTGTAACCTATTTGATAATAGGTTACAATAGGTTGTAATGATTATGGGACAAGATATGGAAGATATAAATATTCAGATTTCAGACCTTGAAAGTCAGATTGCCTCGTTGCCAGTCGGTTATATTTCAAAAAAAATGATTAACGGAAAGGAACGTTATTACCAGCAGTGGACAGAAAACGGAAAAATAAAAAGCAAATATATCAAAAATGAAGAAGTTGAAGAATTTCAGAAAAAGATAGAATTCCGAAAATCTCTACAGTCGAAGCTTTCGGAATTGAAATCTTCAGCTGCCTTTATCGAGACACCATCAATAAAAGATGCAAAGTTCAATCTCATGATTATATATGGAACAGATCTTAAGGATTTTGCATCCCAGACAAAAAATTTTCAGAAACGCGATTGTTTTACGCAGATTCAGGAATATCTTTACAGTGACACTCTGGATAAAGTCTGCCTCGTCTACGGACTTAGACGAACCGGCAAAACAACAATGCTTCGCCAGTGCCTTTACGAAATGAAAGAAGGGGACTTTAAGCGTAGTGTTTATATCAAGGCAACCGTCACTGATACAATGGCTGCATTAAATAAAGATTTGAGACAGCTTCGCGAACTTGGCATAAAATATGTGTTTATTGATGAAGTGACTCTCATCAGCGATTTTATCGATTCCGCAGCAATTCTTTCTGATATTTATTCTGCAATGGGAATGAAGATTGTTCTTTCTGGAACAGATTCCCTTGGCTTCTGGCTGGCAGTTCATGAAGAACTTTATGACAGGGCAGTGATGGTTCATACAACCTATATTCCATTTTCTGAACATTCAAGACTGCTTGGTATTAATGATGTTGATGAATATATCCGCTATGGAGGAACACTGAAGGCTGGAGTCTGGAACTTTGAAAATAAAGAAGTAAATGCAGAGGATGCATCCTTCCGTGATAATGAATCAACCAGAATTTATATTGATACTGCAATTTGTTCTAACATTCAGCATTCATTAAAGTGCTATCAGAATGGAAATCATTTTAGAAATCTGTACGATCTTTACGAAAAGAAAGAACTTACTGGTGCAATAAACAGAATAATTGAAAATGAATCTCATAAATTCCTGGTTCAGATTCTCACGGACGATTTTAAATCACATGATCTGCATTTGCTTGGTCGTAATTTGAGAAAAGAGAGAGAAGAAGAAAATAGAATAGAGATTTTTGATAATCTGAATGAAGTTTCAGTTACTAAAAATCTTATGGAAATTCTTGAGATAAAGAATAAAGATTTGCAGATTGTTCAAATTACAGATGACCATGTTGAAGAAATAAAAGAATATTTAGAAGCACTGGATCTTCTTGACGAGTGTGATTTGAGGGCAATAGGCAAAAAATTAAAGTTTTCAGAAAATAAGATTTTTACTCAGCCGGGAATGAGATTCTGTCAGGCAAAGGCTCTTGTTCATTCGATTCTGAAGGACGAGAAATTTGATCAGTTGAGTGAGCCTGTAAAAACTTTTATTACAGAACGACTATTGGCAACGGTTATGGGGCACATGCTTGAAGATATAGTTCTTCTTGATACTAAGCGGCGATATGGAAAAAGCAAAGAAGTCTTTAAACTGTATTTTGCTGCCGGTGAATTTGATATGGTCATCTATGATAAGAAAAAAGCTGAAATAGAATGTTTTGAAATCAAGCACAGTGATGAAATTGTTGAAGAACAGGCAAAACATCTTTTGAATGAAGACAACATTGTAAACATCGAGAAGATGTATGGAAAAGTTACCCGCCGATGCGTATTGTACAAAGGCGGCTCCGGTATTGCTTCAAACGGAATTGAATACAAGAATGTGGAAGAATTCCTGAAAGAAATGAAGGGGTAGCATTTTGCAAGGGAAATACTAAGAGAAGGAAGATTTCTTAAGGATGAACCAATTTATCTTCTTAAACAGGAATTACGGGAACCAGCAATTTACAACAGTATTTTTGAAGCGATTGCTGGAGGTGCTTCAAGGGTAAAAGAAATTGCTAAGAAAATACATGAGGACACACAAAAATGTTCAAAGTATCTTGGAATCCTTCAGACAATCCGTCTTATAAAAAAGGCAGTTCCTTGTGGTGAGGATGAAGCTTCCAGAAAAACAATCTATAAAATTGCAGATAATTATTTTTTTTCTGGTATCACTTTTTATTTGAGAAGAAAAGCTTCTATGAAATTCTCGGGGACGAAGAATCCGCAAAGGAAATAATGGACCCACAGAGTTTCTTTTCTTATTTTTGATTTGTTTTTGAAACAATCTGTCTTGAATATATGATACGTATGGCAAAGAACAGAAAGTTGCCTTTTATTCCATCAAAATATGGAAAATGCATCATCAAATAACATTACTCTTGTAACAGTTGATGACTTATTCGAGTTCGGAGAATAATTGAGGAATACGACCGGAATAACGATATAATTTCTTTCTTTCATCCACATCAGCACCATATGGAAAGTAAACAACATCAACACCTTTTTCTTTAAGGTAATCGTATTTGCCAACCCAGTCATCTCCAACAACAAAAACATCAAAATATCTCCCAAATAGCGGGCATATTCAATCATTTTTATGTGATTTGCGTGAAGCATATCAAATGTTCCTCTTGTATATACTACAAAAAGACAGAAGAGTTACTGCATTAGATATTAGAAAACTTTGCCAGTATGGTGTTTATGAAAAAAAAGAAAAATATTATTTTAAAAATTGCACTATACATGTAATTTAAGTATAATAATTTGATATGTTGTGCCTTTGTCAAGTATCCGTCAATTCTAGGCTCGTAAACAAATTTTTCTAAGTTGAGTACACTAG
>JAEDCY010000094.1 GCA_016293915.1 Treponema sp.
CTGTCTTAAAAAAAAACGCTGCACTTTCAATAGATAAAATCTGTCCTCTTCATGGACCAGTTCTTGATTCAGATATTGATACATATCTAAACTACTATAATATCTGGACAAATTATGATGTAGAATCAGAAGGTGTTTTTATAGCCTATACTTCAGTTTACGGACATACAAAACAGGCAGCAGAAAAACTTGCACAAATTCTAAAAGATAAAGGATGTCCTAAAGTTGCTATTGCAGATCTTGCACGAGAAGACACTTACGAATCAATTGAAGATGCATTCCGCTACGGAAAACTTGTTCTTGCAACTACAACATATAATGGAGAAGTGTTTCCAAAAATGAGGGAATTTATTTTACATCTTTCTGAACGCAACTATCAGAAACGTACAATTGCCTTAATTGAAAACGGCTCATGGGTACCGGCAGCGGCTAAAAAAATGAGTGATATGCTGTCTTCACTAAAAGACGTAAAAATTCTGGACAATAAAGTTACAATAAAAATTGCAGTTACCCAGGAAGTTGTTGCTCAGCTTGAATCATTAGCAGAAGAATTGCTAAGGTAACCACAATTCTGTTGTATTACCAAGCTAATAGAAACAAAAAAAATGCACCTCCTAAAATTGAACTTTATTTGTCCAACTTTAGAGGTGCACTTCATAAAACAATCTTTTATTTATTTTCTAAACTGTCTATATATTTATCTAATTCTTCAAGAGAAAAATTAGTATAGGCAGCAACACCTGCAACTATACCTGCCACACTTGCCAAATCATCTGTATATCCAACAAGGGGAGTAATGTCTGGAATTAAATCTAAAGGAAAGATAATATATCCTATTGCTCCTATAATAAGTGCTTTCATATGATTTGGCGTAGTAGGATTATCAAGAGCAGAAATTAAGCTCCCTAGTGCTGTCACAATTGCACCAGTTGTACCAGCAATCAATTTTGGCTTATTTCGTGTACTCTTTCTAAGTTTTACTAAAAGTTTAAGTGCTACATTTTTATCAAAATGCTTATGATAGGTTTCTATCAGTTCCTGTTCACTTGCTTTTTTTTCTTCTTGAAAATTGTCCGAATCAATCATAATTGTTCCCCAAACTAAATCGAATCTAACTCAGAAAGTAAATTGGAAACCCTCTTATTTTCTTTTTCTTGAGCTTCCATTTTCTTTTGTTGTTCTAGCTCTTTAAGTTTTAGTAACGATTTTTCTTCCTCTCTTCGCTTAGCTTCTCTAGCTTCTTCTTCTAATCTTTTTCTTTCAATTTTTTCTGCATTTTTGAAATTTATAATTGGAATAAAAAACTCCTTAAAGTGGTTATAAAAAACATATTTTCCATCGATATTACAGAATTTTTCAAGGTTATTTTCTTGTAAATTGTTTAGCCAACTTGTATTACTGGTAAGTACCTTTTCTGTTGCTAAAACTGATGTTCCTGAAATATATTTTAAATAAAGTGCGGCTTCAATATGAGCTGATTCATTAAATCGTTCATGATACTTATATTCATTATCATTTTGACTGCAATTAGAATATGAAAAAATTAATTCTTTTTCTTTTGACGGCTTATATGATATATAAAATTGCTCATCCCACTTATACTCATCAAAGCTTCCAAAAAAAGAGAAACTTCCAGAAGCAGATTTACACATTTCAAGATTTTGATTTCCTAAACCAAAGTAATCGGGAAGAGTTTCAGAAGCTTTTGATAATTCAAAATTTTCAACTAATTCCTTCTTTTGAAATAATTCATCCCATTTTTGAATTAATTTTTCAAAAACTTCTTCGCTTCTATTAACAGATATTTCAGTACGAAATTCACTTGTTATTTTATTGCCAGTTAATGCCTCTGCTGTAAAATTTATAATACCACCTAATATTCCCATTTTGTTTCTCCTACAGTTTATTTTTGAAATGACAGTTTTAAAGGAATATATTTATTCTCTTTATCTGCAACGAATATCGAAATAGAATTTACGGCATTTATTACAACAAAACTATCTATATCTGATTCAAGAAATTGACAAGAAAATTTTAAGTTTTTACATTTTTCCTGTATAGCCACAGCTGTCAATTAAAATGCGCTATTTAGTCAACACAAAATTTTCACAGGTTTAAGGTGTAAAAATTTATGCAGCCCGTTTTCTTTCCAGTTCATTGTACTGGAAGCATTTATACATTTCATCAGGTACGTTGTAGTCCAGCGACTGATGAAACCTCGCCGTGTTGTAGAAGTTGAAGTAGGCATTTATGCCGGCCTTCAAGTCTTTCATTGTCTCATAGCGTTTAAGGTAGATGTCCTCGTACTTGAGACTTCTCCAAAGACGCTCAATTCTGATGTTATCCAAAGCCCTCTCTTTTCCGTCCATGCTGATTTGGATGTCGTAATCGACAAGAACTTTTATAAAAACATCAGATGTAAACTGGCTTCCCTGGTCTGTGTTGAAAATTGCAGGACAGCCGTATTCTTCGATTGTTTCCCTCAGAAGATTTGCATATTGCAGCGCATCCATCGTATTGAATACACGCCAGCTTAAGACCTTCCTTGAGAACCAGTCTATTATTGCCATCAGGTAAACATTTCCTGTCGAAAGCTTTATGTAAGTGATATCCGTTGACCATACCTGATTCGGATATCTGATTACCTTGTTTCTAAGAAGATACGGATATTTTTTGTGATATTTACAGGCCTTTGAAAGATTCTTGCCTGGAAATACCGCCGTTATCCCGAATCTTCGCTTTCACAAGCAGATTGAAATCTTTTTCATCCTGCTGTGAACTCGGCTCGTAATAATATT
>JAEDCY010000095.1 GCA_016293915.1 Treponema sp.
GCCTTTGCTGGAAATCCTGCATTATGCCTGGGATTTTAGGTGCTGAATAGTTACGACTTTGCAATAATTTCAACAGAAACACCATTAGCATAAAAACTTTTTGCATCTTCTATTGCCTTTAATTGTGCGCCTTCAGCAAGAGCTTCACGTTTTGTAATTCTGATTAAATCTCTATCATGTAAATTCATAGCAGCGTAATCCCTCCTGAATTTTTCATTTTCTTTTATCTTTTCAACCTGTTCGGAAAGTCGTTTGTTAAAATCATCTTTTCCAGGATCATTTGTGTGTATAAAATAAAGAAAATCACGAATCTTTTCATCTTTTTCTTTATTATATGCACTTGCATTATAAATGACTTTAAGAGAATTGTCATGCAATTTTATCGAAGTGTCTTCATCACAAACATTATGAAAAGTATAGCAGGATAATCCATAATAGCTGTTATTATCATCCCGAAAAGGATCTTCCTTGCAGATAAAAAGTATATAACTGTCTTTAAGTTCCGTATAATCCTGGCCTTTCATAAGGTTATCCATATCAATCATTGCAGAATAGTAACGCGAACGTTTACCAAGTGCTTCCTGCGGGTAGTTTTGAATTTCTATATCGATTACCTTGTCCTCATCTTTTAGATATACATCCAATCTAATTCCTTTTGATGTATAAAATGGAGCAATCTGTTTTTCGAGCTTCGGATAATTTATTTGTTTTACACGGATATGCAATAATCTTTCTACAAGTTCTGCGCAAATACCTGGATTATGCATAACAGCCTGAAACATTCCGTCATCTGTAAAAGTCAATTCATCTACTGTTTTTGGCATAAAAGCCTCCTGATTTATATGTGTTGAGAATATAATTTTCCCACACAATATAAATAGTCTCAAAATGAACTTTTCAGGAAATGAAAATGAAAAAAAATATATTTTTAGTGATTTTTCGGGAGTAAAACTGATTTTACTAATTCAACACCACGAGCGGATTAATTGTTTTACCGTTTTTATAAACTGTAAAGTGAAGGTGCGGTCCTGTACTCATACCTGTTGAACCAACGCGGCCAATCATTGTATTTGTGTAAACAAAGTTACCCTTGCGGCAGTTGATTGAACTTAAATGTCCGTACAAAGTCTTGTAGCCCGAATGATGGGTAATAATTACATAGTTTCCGTAAGTTGCATTATAACCGGTAGCAGAAACAGAACCGTCCAGAGCAGCATAAACTGGAGTACCGGAAGCAATCGCCATATCAATACCACCGTGGAAGGTTCGTTTACCGGCATTGAATGGAGAATCACGCCAGCCATATTTTGAAGAAAGCCAGTAGCGGGCATGAATCGGCTTTTTGAATAAGTCGCCGTTTATTTCCTGGCGGGTTGCCCAGTCGAGCTCTGCATCCGGAATAAAAAGTGAAGTTCCGGCCTTAAGTTCTGTATCAAGGCTCACATAATTTGCATTAGCGCACTTTTCTGCATTTACCTTATATTTTTCAGCAATTGTTGCAGGAGTTTCACCGTTTTTCTTTACTGTATAAATAATTCCAGGCATTGAAGGAATCTTAAGATACTGTCCCGGCTGAATCAGCCGCGACTGCCTGATATTATTTACACTGATAATTGTATCCTGAGTTACGTCAAAAGCATCAGCAATAAAGCCAATCATATCGCCGGCTTTTACGCGGTATGTCTGATATGTGATAATAGAAGAATCTAAATCTTTAAGACTGGCATCTGCAATTGCTGCTTCTTCTACAGCATCTGCTGCAGCAATATCTTTTTCTACATCTGCAAGCAGGCTAGAAAGATTTTCTTCATATTCAGGTTCTGCAGAAGTTTCGAGACCTCCCACACCATGGCGGGAATCAGGGCGGCGTGCAGTAATCAAAAGGCATGTCAAAAAGACTCCGGCACAAAAACCGAGAACTGAGAGACAAACTATTTTTACAGAATTAGATTTAAAACTCATAACTACACTTTTTACCAATTTATTCATTATAGCTTGAAAACTTCCAGAAATAAAGCAATTTTTTTCTGATTTTGGTTCAACCGTTGCTTCGCATTTTTTAAGTAAAGACTTTTCATCAATTTTATCACTCATTTTTTATTTATCCCCACCAGATATGTTTCAAATGATTCAGCACGACAGGCTTCTGGCTTAAAGCCCTTGGCCGAAGTGAATATTTCTCTCATTGATTTTAATAATTTCTGCTGATCGCCGTTCTGAAAGATTTTTACGGCAAAGTTTCCGCCCTGCTTGAGCAAGGCTTCGGCATACCAGATAGCCATTTCTACAAGCTGCTCGCTGCTGGCAGTGTCAACGATGCGGTTTCCGGTTGTTTTTGGAGCCGCATCACAAACCACCAGATCATATGGCCCGGCTGCCTTTATCTGGTTACGAATTTCAGGTGCATTAAGATCGCCCTGAATAAAAAGAAGATTATCTCCTTTTACTGATTTTGAAAGAGGATTGAGATCACAAGACACAACCTTCCCAGTCCCATTCATTGTGCGCAAAAGAAAGGTAGTCCAGCTGCCAGGCGCCGCGCCCAAATCCAGAACAGTATAATTTTTCTTAATCATTCCGAATTTTTCGTCGATTTCCTTAAGCTTATAGACCGACCGCGCCGGATACCCCTCCGAGAAGGCTTTTTGAGACCAGTAATCAGGTTTTTCGTAACTGTTTTTAGGCATATAATTAATTATCGGCAGAGAAAATAGAGATATTTAAATAAAAAAAGAGGGGAAAGTCTTCCCCTCGCTCCAGCCCGCTACGCGGTCTTACGCTACCCTTTCTAACGGGGG
>JAEDCY010000057.1 GCA_016293915.1 Treponema sp.
GGAATTTACAAGCTTAAGGTCATCAAAGGGCAGGTCTCCCATCTGGGCATACTCAAGCTTTGTAATCGGCTTACCTGAAAAAAGATTTTGCAGGACTTCTTCGTGAATCACTCCATCGTCATCAAGTTTAATTCCGCGGCCATCATCAAAAATCTTAAGGCAATTATCCGGCAGCAGACTAAGCTCAATTTTAGAACAAAAGCCTGTCTCCATTTCTTCAAACGAATTACCAAGAATCGCATAAATCATTTTGTGCATGTCATCGCTTAAACTCATTTTTTCTTCCTCCATAGATTTGGCTTTACAGTTTGCAAAAAGTTCAACCTCCGGAATGTCATACTTCTGCAAATGTTTTTTGATATCCTTTGGAGAAGAGCCAAAAAGACTTTTGAACGATCTTGAAAAACCTTCGTGAGATTCAAAGGAATATTTCATGGCAACATCAATCACTTTCATGTCAGCAAGCAAATCCTTTATAGAATATTGCAGCTTCCTGATTCGCACATAAGCGGTAACTGGAATGCCGTAAAAATCCATAAATTTTCTGCTGATGTAAAAAGGACTGTAGCCCATAAAATCTGCAAGTTCCTTTAGGCCCATTTTGTTTTCAATGTTTTTTTCAACATATTCAAACAGCGGTTTAAAATCATCCATATCTGGCTCCTCCAAAATTATACGATAATTTTACCACCGCTGTCATTTTGATTCTTGATAAAGTTTGCCATCAACTTTTTTAAATTTATTTTTTCACTTTTTAATTTGTTTTTTCCGTGTCAGGAATCATCAGCTTTGGAAACATTTCTGAACAGCGACAGTATCTTCAAGATGTTCTTCTATGAACTCCAGTGACCGCATTAAAAATCAAGATTAGCCAAAGTAACTCCTGTGAGCCCCACGGACTCAGTCGTAGGAAAGCACGCGCGCCATACTTCCTTACAATTATGAGAATACAACAATAGTGTAACATGCATTTGATTTTTTGAGTAAACTTTTAGCGAGTCTCGGCGAAGGCTGTGCCTGAGCCGGCTGCACTTCGTTGCTCGCCACCCCTTCTTGCGGGTGCTCAAACGCCGCCCCCCGCAAGTTTCCGAAGGAAACTTGATAGTGAGCGAAAGCGAACGTATAACGCCCCCGCTTATAAACATTTTCTACCATAATAAACTAGTTATATTTTTCAAAATAATGTAATGTTTAAACACAGAGGCTTCTTGCAAAAGGAATCCATAGATCTCAAAACCGGAGTAAAAAATGGAACTCAGAGAATTAAACGAAAACGATCTTGAATCTCTTATCAAATTATACGAACAGTTAGATGGTACTAACGGCGATTTTACAGCAGAAGACGCCCGCAAAATCTGGAAAGCCGAAATTGAAGGGAACAGAAAAATCAAATATTTTGGAGCAGTTGAAAATGGAAAAGTAATTTCAACCTGCAATTGTCTGATAATTCCAAATCTTACTCGCTTAGGCTCTTCCATTGCTTTTGTAGAAAATGTTGTTACCGACTCGGAATATCGTGGGCAGGGACTCGGCCGCAAAGTTATGGAAAAGGCAATTGACTTTGCCCGAAAAAACAACTGTTACAAAGTTATTTTGCAAAGTGCCAGCTTTAGAAAAGAAGCTCATCAGTTTTATAAAAATCTTGGATTCGACGGAGAATCTAAAAAGGCCTTTATCATGAAACTATAAGATTATTAAATCTTCGGGACTTTTGCAGAGAGAAGCTTCCGGTATTTTTTGTCTCTTTCAAAAATCGCAATTTTATTCAATTTTTTAATTCATATTTTTACTAACCTTTCCATACTTCAACAATTCCAAGAGTAAGATGTTCGGTATGAGTGTGAGGAGGATAAGCCTTTGTCCGGTTTTTATAATAAACACATTCTATATCATCATTTTTTTGCAGTAAGAAATTTCATTACTCAAGGGTTTCAGTTTCCTTTGCAGTCAATTATAAGTGTTTCTTTACAAACTCTTAAATCACCTTTGTCTTCTTTCATGCTCTACGCGAAATCAGTTTAAAACGCTTTCCGATATTTTGAAAAAACACTACAATAATATTTATGAATAACAACTTGATTTTTGAAACTGAGCGGGAGATTTCTTCCGCATTTATTGATTCATCTGTAAGGATGGGAGTGGCTCAGTCTGTTTTACTTGTACAGGATAATCTTACTGAGAGTTTTAATGCAATGGACTGCGACGGTGTAATTTACCGCGAAAAGTTCAATGCATTCTGGGTGTTCACAAAAACAAAAGTTCATTTTGAACGTCGTCCAGACTGGCGCGAAATTATTACAGCCCGCACCTTTCCTATTGATAACCTTGGAATGCGAACACACGTTAATACACAGTTCGTTGATAAAAACGGAAAAACTCTTCTTGTTGCAAATCAGGAAGCCTGCGTTTTGAGTCTTGAAAATCATCGACCACTCAAAATCACAAATCTTCCATACCCAAAAGAGAATTTCCCTGAGGCAGTTTTCAACGAACCTTTTGAACGTTTTCCTTCTGATTTTTCTGACAGTGACTTTGTCTTTGAGCAGCAGATTCGTTCTTCTCAGATTGATATGTCGCACCACATGAATAATATAGAATATATCAAGCTTGCCCTTTGTGTATTCTCTGATGATTTTCTACAGTCTCACGAAATTACAGATCTCGAAGTACACTATACCGGTGAAAGTAAAGAAGGTCAGATTCTTAAGGTTTATAAAAAAGAAGATCAGGAAGTAAGCGGTAAATTTTATATTCACATCAAAGAAAGTGACCGCTGCGTTTTTGAATGCTGTATTAAAATTTAAAAAACTATTTCCTCTGCAGTAGAAGCCGTTATGACAGACGCATTTTTAAGAAGTCTTTCATATCTTTGTAAAAGTCCATTGGTGGCGGAGTAATGTTGATCTGTTTGAGGGCTTCCTGCACCAGAGGATTTTTGTAGCAGCAGACTGCATTTGATGAAGCATAAAACAATACGTCCAGCTGAATTTTGTAAGCCACGTCCTGACTGGTGTCCAGCATCTTTGCAAGTCTGTCGCGGAAGGCATAAGCCAGGTCATAATATTTCTTTTTGAAAGCTGCAAGGCGCTCCACTGTCACATTTGTTTCTATCACCGGATTAAGATAGGAAACGTAACGCATATAATCCTGATTAGCATTTATGATGCCAGCCCATACTTCAGTAATCACGTCCGGCGTAAAATTGTTACCTTCCGGAAAAGCCGAAAGCAGGGAGTTATAGTAGGCTGCCATTCTTTCTGCGGAGATTTCCAGAAAGATTTCTTCTTTGGTTGTTACGTATTTATAAAGGTTGGCACGAGACCAGCCAAGTTTTTCTGCAATAGTTGTAAGCGTAATTTCTGAATAAGGACAGGTTGAAAAAAGTTCTGCCGTTGCCTCTTTAATTTGAGAAAGTCTTTCTTCTTTGTGTTCGTCGCTTCTTGCGCGGATATAATCTGCCATACCTTGAGAATAACACAGTAAAAGATTTTTTGCAATAAGCAACTATTTGTCACTAAATTCGCATTTTAGTGTTGACAAGTCACCGATTATACCATACACTTTAGTTAAGTGACACAACGTTACTAAAAAACGCGTTAGGGATTGTAGCCACGCCGAAGGCGGCCACTGGACCGAGCGAAAGCGAGGGAAGCGGCTGGAGCGACAGCGGAATGGCGAAAAGCCCGACCTCCACGAAGTGGAGGGAACGCCCAAATCCACAGGAGGAAAACATGAATCCAAATCTCGCAAAAATTGATAGAACAAATGAACATTACACTTTTGAATTAGCCCAGGGAGTGAAACGAACAACCGTAACCTTCTGCAATCATTTTGGAATTGAACTGGCAGGAGACCTCTACACCCCGCAAGAGATCCTGAAACAAGTTCAAAATGACAAAGCAGAAAAGTTTGCAGCCCTCGCAATCTCAGGACCTTTTGGAGCAGTAAAGGAACAGTCTTCTGGCTTTTATGCAAATCAGATGGCTTCCCGCGGTTACATTGCCCTGGCCTTTGACCCAAGCTTTACAGGAGAATCTGGCGGAGAGCCCCGCTACATGAACAGTCCCGACATCAACACCGAAGATTTTATGGCGGCGGCAAAAACAATGTAATTCCTTTTGATAAGCTTGCAGAGTTTTTTGCAAAATATTTGAAGTAAGAGATTTTGGGCGTTACCAGTTGCCATGGCAACTGGTCGGGCTTTTCGCCATTCCGCTATCGCTCCAGCCTCCTCACTTCGTTGCGGGGGCCGCCTTCGGCGTGGCTACAATCCCTAACGCAAAAGCATAATCAAAAGGAATATCTGAACATGAAAAGATTATTTGCGTTTTTAATGACAGTTTTTCTTCTTGCTTCTACAGCTTGCGCAAACGGAAACAGCAAGGAAACAATATCATCTGACAAAGGAGAACTTTCTGATATGAAAATCTCAATTCAAATTACAAGTGATAGCGGTAAGTCTGAACTAACAGCAACGCTGGTAGATAATTCTTCTGCCACAGCTTTTTACCAGCTTTTGAAAAAAGGGCCGCTTACAGTTGATATGCAAGATTACGGCAACTTTGAAAAAGTTGGGCCGCTGGGAACTACCCTTCCCCGAAACGATACACAGATTACAACTACCTCCGGCGACATCATTTTGTATCAGGGAAATCAGATTACGATTTACTACGACACTAACAGCTGGAACTTTACCCGCCTTGGAAAAGTGCTTTCGACCCTTCGACAGAGCTCAGGGACCGCAAGCTCAACCACCAGTATTACACAGGCTGAACTCAAAAAGATTCTTGGTAAAGGTGATGTCACGGCGGTCTTTAATATAATAGAATAACATCATCTTTATGAAATACTGTCATTCTGAACTTGTTTCAGGATCTCCTATAAAAGAGATGCCGAAACAAGTTCGGCATGACAAACTTCCAGTTCGGCATAAAATAAACAGGAGGAACAAAATGAAAAAACTTATTCTTACACTTTTAATTGGAGGCTTTATTATGACAGGAGCATTTGCTAAGACAGCTTTTATTTACTTCAGTGCGACAGGAACTACCGAGCGCATGGCAAAAAATATATTGAAGATTTGTTGAAATAGGGCGTTACCCCGCTGACGCGGGGTCGGGCTTTTCGGGGTTCCGGCTTTCGCCTCCATTCCTTCGTTCTGGTGGTTTCGACAAGCTCAACCACCGTCACTACGGAACGGCTTCGCCGCCCCTACAATCCCTAACGCAAGGAAACAATATGAAGAAACTAACAACTATCTTGTTCACAATACTAGGAATAATCATGATGGCAAATGCAGCAAGTTTCACCGCACCAAACTCTGACTTTGTTCTTATAAAAGCCGGCTCCTTTACAATGGGAAGTCCCGAAAGTGAAGACTGGCGCAGCAATGACGAAGCTCAACATCGCGTTACACTTGCTTCTTTTTACATGGCAAAGTTTGAAGTTACTCAAAAAGAGTGGCGCGAAATTACAGGTAAAAATCCTTCAAACTTTACGGGGGATAAACTTCCTGTAGAAAGCATCACCTGGCTGGAAGCAATTGACTTTTGCAATGCCTTGAGCAAACGCAACGGACGCACCCCTGTTTACACAATTGCAGATGGAGGTAACACGGTTACCTGGAACAGAAGTGCCGACGGCTACCGTCTCCCAACCGAAGCTGAATGGGAATATGCAGCCCGTGCCGGAAGTACTACCCCATTCTATTCCCGCAAGGTTCCCGGTGCCGAGGATGTAAACTTTTACGGCCACTACCCTTATCAGATTGAGCAGAATTATTTTAATGACGAAGTTCTGGAAACCCGCCCAGGCGTTTACCGCGGAAAGACTCTGGATGTTGGAAGCTTTAAGGCTAATCCAAACGGACTTTTTGACATCTACGGAAATGTTGGCGAATGGTGCTTTGATTATTATGGCGACTACGACCCTTCGACAAGCTCAGGGACCACAGGGGTGACAAATCCGGCTGGAGCCATTGAAGGAACACGACGTGTTTTCCGTGGCGGCAGCTGGAACGACTTTGGAAAAAATCTTCGTTCTGCTTACCGGGCTGCCATGCCTCAAAACAACTCCGCTTACAATGTAGGACTTCGTCTTGTCTGCAATGCAGATGACAGCGTAAAAGGAAGTATCACAACCCGTGAAGCAGCAACGTCCAGCACAAAAAAATCCGCTGGCAAAACTAAGGCACTTATCATCTTTTATTCCTGGAGCGGTAACACTCGCGGAGTTGCCCGTGAAATTGCCCGCCAGACCGGCTTTGACAGCATTGAGCTTGAACTTGTAAAACCCTATTCTACAGACTATAACACTGTTTTGGATCAGGCACAGAGCGACCAGCATAAACAGGCCCGCCCTGCACTTAAAACAAAAATTGACAGCAAAAAATGGGCAGAGTATGATACAATCATATTAGGCTATCCTAACTGGTGGGCCAGCATTCCAATGCCAATTGCAACCCTTTTGGAAAGCTACGATTTTTCAGGAAAAACAATTATGCCATTCTGCTCTCATGGAGGCGGAAGATTCGGCCAGAGCCTTACAGCAATTTCAAAGCTTGCTCCAAAAGCAACGCTAACCGCCGGTCTTTCAATCCATTATTCGGGCGGCTCATCTCTTTCAAAAGATGTAGAAAAATGGCTTAAAAAATGCGGAGTAAAATAGGAGCAAACTTATGACAAAAACCCAGCGCTTAAGAATGACTGTTGATATAACCATGACCATTCTTTCCATCATACTCATGGGCGGAAACTATTTGATCCCGGCAGACATCGTGCACGAAATCTTAGGAGTGGGGCTTTTTGTCTTATGGGCTCTTCACATTATTTTGAACCGCCGCTGGTATGGGGCAATTTTCCGCGGCAAATACAATCCCTACCGTGTAATGCAGACTGTCATAAACTGCTGTATTTTAATCTGCACAATCTTTCTGATGATTAGCGGAATTATTCTTTCAAATCACATTTTTACATTTTTGAATATTCAGGGCGGGCTGGGCTTTGCCCGCATTGCGCATCTGCTTGCCAGTCACTGGTATTATCTTTTTATGTCGCTGCATATCGGACTGCATGTAGGGGTGATTGCAAATATAATGCGTCATCCTGCCCCCATCAACTGTCATCCTGAACTTGATTCAGGATCTCATGCAGAAGAGATGCCGAAACAAGTTCGGCATGACAAACTGCGCAAAATCATTCCGCGAATTATTCTTGCCCTGGTCTGCGCTTACGGCATTTACGCTTTCATCGCTCGCGGAGTCTGGAAATATCTTATCCTTCAGCAGCAGTTTTTCTTCTTTGATCTGGAACGCGGCTACATTCTTTTTGCTATTGATTATATTTCCATTATCATTTTGTTTGCTACACTCTCGCACCTTTTGGCAAGAAAGATGTGACAGCGGTTTTTAGAAAAACAAGTTGGTAAAGCTAAAAAATTGCTACATCGCAATTTTTTTTAACGCTTTGCTATAGAACACCGCTCGCTCTGACCGGCGGGCTTACACATGAGGTATTTTTGTGATTATTGAAAATCAAACTTTTGACGAAGAGAGAGCTTTGTACGGTCTTAAAGATCTTACAGTAAAAAACTGCAGCTTTGATGGTCCTGCTGACGGTGAATCCGCTTTTAAGGAATGCCGCAACATCGACGTGACCGGCTGCTTTATGAATCTTCGCTATCCCTTCTGGCATGTAGAAAAAGCAAAAATCACCGATACAAACTTTACAGAAAACTGCCGGGCTGCCCTCTGGTATGATAAAGATATTTTGATTGAAAACAGCAGACTCGGCGGAATTAAGGCAATTCGTGAATGCGAAAATATCAGCCTGAAAAACTGCAGCGTTAATTCTCCAGAGTTTGCCTGGAAAAGCCAGAAGCTGAAAATTGAGAATGTCACAATCGAAGAATCTGAATATCCCTTTTTTGAAATCCGTGATGCGAAACTTACCGGCTTAAAAATGAAGGGAAAATATTCTTTTCAATATGATGAAAATATCGAAATCTCAGATTCAGAGCTGAATACAAAAGATGCCTTCTGGCACACAAAAAATGTAACGGTAAAAAACTCTCTTGTAAAAAGCGAATACCTTGGCTGGTATTCAGAAAATCTCACTCTTATAAACTGCCGCATTATTGGAACTCAGCCTTTCTGCTACTGCAAAAATCTCGTGCTCAAAAACTGTACAATGGAAAACTGCGATCTTGCTTTCGAACGCAGCACCGTTGAAGTAGAAGTAAGCGGAAAAATCGACAGCGTAAAAAATCCTCTCGCTGGAAAAATTACAGCAGACTCTATCGGACAGATAATTCTTGAAGAAGAAATCTGCGATAAATCAAAAACACAGATTATCTGCAAAGAATAAAATATCAGGAGAAGTAGAATGGCAATTACAGTAAATCTTCGTTATACAGGAAAAAAGGGTGCGGCTCAGGCCTTTGCCCGCGAAATGATTTCAAGCGGTACCGTTGAAAAAATCCGTGCTGAAAAGGGAAACCTTCGCTATGAATATTACCTACCCTTTGGTGAAGAAAAAGCCGGCGGCGATGATAACAGCGAAACAATTCTCTTAATCGACTCCTGGGAAAATCAGCAAGCAATTGATTTGCACCACGCAACACCAATGATGAAAACAATTGCAGAGCTTCGCGAAAAATATGACCTTCATATGACAATCGAACGTTTTGTTTCTGATGATAAAATCCCGGAGCAGGATAAGGGTTTTATAAGAAAGTAAAAACTTATTTATGAAAATGCTTTAGATTAAATTAATTTCATAATCTCCAGTACATTTGTAACTGTAAAATTCTGTCCGAGATTTTGAGGCCTTCCACCTGAACGGTTAATCAGAATAGAACGACAGCCGATATTTTTTGCAGCATTTACATCCCGGAAGGAATCACCTGTCATTACCATATTTTCAGGTGTGATTCCAAAATAGTCAGAGATATCCTGCAAGCCCTTTGGGTTAGGCTTCTTATATCCGCACGAAAGAGACGAAACATATAAATCAAAATAAGGAAGAAGCGGAGTTACATAATTCTTGTGCATCAGGTCCGGCATGCCGGTTGCAACATCAGTCATGGCTGCAATTTTAAAACCTGATTCTTTCAGGCTCTTCAAAGCAGGAATTGAATCTTCATAAATCACAGGCTCCAGTTTAAGCGATTCAAAGAAGACCTCAATGATTTTTGAAACCGGAATGCTTGTTCCCCAGTCTTTTATGATATCCTTAAAAATAATTTCCGGGTTAATTTCTTTTTCGCGGGGATTTACGGCCGGGTTATAATCAGTGAAAATCTGAATTGCTTCTGCAATCTGTTTTTCAGAAAGTCCTAGCCTCAATTGCTTATTCACATATTCAAATCCACTTTTATAATAACCCGTCCAGCTTAGATGCATGCCCTTGTACTCCATCAAAGTTCCGCCAAGGTCAAATACAAAAAGTTTAATGTTTTCTAGTTTTTCCATGTTAAAATCCACTGAGCAAAAATATCATAATTGTTCTTGCAATAACTTTCTATCCTGCCTGACGGAACACAGGTTGAATTTGATATGGCATCAATTGTAGAATAGTGTCTATGTTTGATTCTTCCCTGATTACCTATGCCGTGTCTCTTCACTTTTCGCAAAAGGTCAATGAAATTGTTATCTCAACCTTACAAGCCATTGCGGATGAAACCGGAAACCGCTTTATGATTGAAAATAAAATTCCTCCGCATATTACAATCGGGGCTTTTCATGCTGCCAGGGAAGAAGAAGCAAAACTGCTGCAGCTTGTAGAAAACTTTGCGCGAAACCAGAAGGCTGGCTCTGTACAATTCAGTGAAGTCGGCGACTTCAACGGCAAAGTTCTTTTTTTGAAACCGGAAAAGAATCTCTTTCTTTCCGAGATAAACAAGGAGCTCCACACCCTGCTGCTTCCAGAGTTTGAAAAAGCAGAAAACGGCTACTATCTGCCGGATATCTGGTTCCCCCATACAACCCTTGCCACAAGATTGAATCAAAGCCAGTTTTCCGCAGCAAAAGAAATCGCAAAGAAAATCTCGCTACCACTAGAAGCGACTATAGAAGAGCTTGCAGTTTACCAGTGTTCACCATTTTTGGAATTGAAGAAATTCGGACTGAACAGATAATTATCGCAGAGCTTTATTTACAGCGTTCTTTATTATTCCACTGGAAACTGTTGCTCCGCTGACTGCATCAACATCTCAGGTATTCTGCTCTACCATCTTATCTACAATTACGTTTGCCGGGTGGCCAAGCCCGCATTCATGACGCAACAACTCGACCCGTTTCAGCTTATGATTTTCTCCTTCTTCGGTCAAGAGCAGCTGCAAATAACCCAAGTATAATAAAAATAACTGATTTTGAAATTAAAGCTGGTAATGGAATTTGAGCACCGGATGCAAATTGGACAGCAGATTGAGTAATCATCATTACGGCAACAACAATAATTGACTGTAACAAAATCGCATACAAAACTAGGCCCAAAGATTCCTTCTTTTTCATAAGGAACAAAGAAATAAAACATAATGGTGAGATGATGCCAAGATCTAACACATAAGTTGGCTCAGTCGTATAATTTCCTATCAGCTTCAAAGAAGTTCCGTTGAGGATAGTTGGAATTATATCCGGCCACCAGGCAACACAGAGTGAGATTCCGGAAAATACCAGAAAAACTGCATCAGTTTTTTTCATTTCAAAAGAATAATTGTTGAGGCTTAAATTACGCATCCTCTTAATCAGAGTAAAAAATAGCAGGGAAAAGAGAATCACATATAAAATAAAAATGCGATTGTATTTTACACCGATACACAAACTTACTGCATAATACAGACTTATCGCTTCGATTGAGACTAGGCGTAACTGAGTATTTTCAATACTGTTTCGTAAATCCTTTATTAAAGAAATCACAAAAAGTGGCACAACGAAAAACAAAATACATAAATCAGTACCTATAAAAATCGGAGCTTTAAAATATGAATCATCTTTATAGATTCCGCTTCCAAAAAGTTTTACTTCATCACCATATTGATTTATGTATGAACAGGAATTTGAAAAATCCAGAGAAAGGATTCCGCAAAGAGATACAATAATCAAAAGTAGAATAATCAGAATTTCCGGTATTCTTTTTTTCATTACTTCAACTCCGTAAGAATTGGCTCGATATATTTTTTGTCAGAAATGTCGTAGGAATGAGAAATCATCTGGGCCATGTTCTTCTCAGCTTCGCTTGCATCTTTTTTGTTTGCTAACATTGTTGTAAACATTTTCATCATGAACTTAGAGAAGCCGCTCATTTTTTCATAATTGAAACCACCAGGACAATAAAATGCTTTCAGAGAATTCCATTCTTCTTCAGTAAAGTTTCTGCGCATTGCATCAGGGATGTCTGGACTTTCTGCAGGGCTTCCCCCAACACCATAAACTATGATTTTTTTACCCGCAGCAGAAAGAACCGGAATCTGATTTTTGAACCAGGCAAGATTCTTAATTCCAGCCGCCATAAACCAGCCGCCGAAAATAATTGCATCATAATCAGAAAGTTTGATTTTTTTAGCCTGCTTGAATTCTACGCATTCTGCCCCACTCGCCTCACTAATCCATTCTGCGTACCTTTTTGTAAAGCCTGTTTGACTTGTGTAAATTACGATTGTTTTCATTTTGATTTCTCCTAAGCTTGATTGCCTGCGACACCGGTCACCCCGCCAGTCGCTCCTGTTAGATTTTTTTCCATTCTGGAAATTATTTGAAATACATTTTTGATTTCATCATCAGAAATGCCATCATATAGAAGCTTCAAAAAATCCATCTCTTTATTCTGATATTTTTTTGCGAGCCTTTTTTGTTTTGCCGTCAGATAAATCCGCTGCTTGCGTTTATCGTTCTCATCCTGTTTCAGAACAAGGATTTCCTTTTTTACAAGAGCGTTGAGAATCTCTTTTACATTCTGCCTGGAACAGCCCATAGTTTCGGCAAGGTCATTGGCAGTTGGTGCCTCTCTTAAATAGAGATTCATACAAGCGAGAAGAAACCACTGCTTGCAGGTTATCTCTTCATAAAAGGAATCCCCCGCTGCCTGCAGTCTGTTCATAAAAGCAAAAAGAAGCCCGAACAATCCAAACTGAGGCGGCATCATACCAAGAATCTGATCATTTGTTATCTGCATATATGCAATATATTGCATATAATCAAAAATGTCAAATTGTTAAATAAAAAGGATTCTGTGATAAGTTTTCTATCCTCTCAATTTAATTCTGACATAATATCCGCTCTGATCTTTATGATGAATGACACCACCATTTTTTAACATAACGCGGAGGCTTGCAGGATTATCAATATTGCAGTGAAGATAGAGTTCATTTTCTGGGACGATTTTTCGCGCCTCCTCTATCAAAAGTTTAAGACCCTGCGTACAGTAACCAAGTCCACGATACTCTTTTTTGATGAACTGACCAACGTGGCCGCTCCCATTTTCGAGTGCAGCATTCAGATGATGACGTAGCCTGAGTTCCCCGACAATTTTGTGAGTTGCACGGTCATCAGCATTACCTTCATCACTCCAGAGAAAATAAAAAGTTTCCGGAACAAATCCCTCCGGCAGATTTTTACCAAGCGAAAAATCAACCATACGAGGCAAAACTGTAGATTTAAAATCTTCTAACGAAACATCATGGTAATCATTTAAAAATCCGTTTTCGTCAGCCGGCTTTGCAGCAACAAAGGCGTGAAGTTTTCCCAGGTCTTCATAGTTTGCGGGTTTCAAGTATAGCATATTTTTTTATTCATTTTATCTACGCTGTAAACCAGTCTTCCAGGCGCAGAAAGGATTTTTCCTTAAACTGTTCAAAATCTGAAGTATTGTGGGTTACCAGCACCATTCCGTTAGACACCGCTGTTGCTGCAATCTGAGAATCATAGTAAGAAACTGTTTTCCCGTTTTTTTCCGCTGCAGCCTGGATTTCGCCACAGATTTGAGCGGAGAACTTGTCGAAAGAGATGACTTCCATATTCAAATCTAAATTATTTACAAAACTTTTAAGAGTTTTTTTCCGCTTACCTTCTGGCATTCTAGATACACCACGAATTATTTCCTGCCAGGTTACGGAAGATATTGCACACAAATCCTTTCTGGCATTGTAAAAATTTATAACCTGCTCATCAGGTCTTTCCTTAACAAATTCTGAAACAATATTTGTATCTAATAAATAAGTCTTTTTCATTTTGAATCCTCCCTAACTCTAAGCCCAAGGATCTTTGGATGGATCCGGGCACTCTCTTGATGGTGTAAAATCAAATCCTGTATCATCAAGTTCACCTTCATGTTCTTTACGCCACTTAGTAAGCCAATCAACTTTATTTGCTTTTCTGTCTTCATATTCCTCATAGCTCATAATCACCGCCACCGGCTTATCATATCGGGTAAGCTCAACAACCTCGCCCTCTTCCGCACATTTTACCAGCGCAGAAAAATTATTACGCGCCTCATAAATAGAAGTTCTGCACATAGACACCTCCTGTGTAAGGCTGCCGGTCAGAGCAGCCGGTGTTCAATAGCAAAGCGTTAAAAAAAATTGCGATGCAGCAATTTTTTAGCTTTACCTCATTTCTGATTTCATAAAGATTCTAACATGAGAAAATATTCTGGTCAACTTAAAATTTGTTAGCCAACATATTTATTTGTTTGCGCGATTCAATCCCCAGCTTTTCAAAAATTGTCGACATATGGCGTTTTACTGTTTCTGTAGAAATGTAAAGCTCCTCTGCAATCTGGG
>JAEDCY010000096.1 GCA_016293915.1 Treponema sp.
TAAAATTGGCGATTTTTTCCCGACTCGTAATGGTTAAATTCGCCCGACGCTAACATGGTTAACCAAAGTAGAAGCCTGTTCGCTTTCACGCTGAAGCTCAATTTTCCCTCAGACCGTTCATAAAAACTCAGCATTCTTTCCGCCGTCGGCATATTGTAAAATGTATTATTCAGTTCCAGCGCATTGAACTGTGTTGCATAAAAGATGAGAAAATCCTTCCGCTTCAAATTTTCAGGATAAAATACTCCCTCCCATTCCGGGTAATCATATCCGCTGGTACCGATTAACAGGTCTGACATTTACACTTCATCCACCAGCTCAAAGCGCCACTTCTGCTTTACATCCGGGTACTTCGCGTTCTTCCATTACTTTGTCTCCAGTTTTTCCCAACATTTTTATCTTCCATGGCACTGCTTATACTTTTTTCCGCTGCCACATGGACACGGATCATTTCTGCCAACCTTTGGGATTTGCTGAAAATTCATCCCGGCAAGTTCCTTTGGAAAAGGGATTATATTTGGATTATTCTGTATGTATTCCTGCCGGCTCTGATTTGCTAAATCCGTAGGAGTCCAGCCATAATTTACCCACAAATGTGTTGAATTATGAAGGTTCTGGTAAATGCTAAAAAACTGTTCTGCATCTTTTGCTTTCAAGGATTCTGTCAGCTTAAAATCTTCATTCAGAATGTTAATGACCTCTGTCATCCTAAAGCCATCTTTTATGTAATACATCAGATAATAAAGAATCTCATCAAAATCATCCTTTCGATATTTCTCAAGAAACTTTCTCATCTGAATAAAATGTGGATTATTATGCTCTATTTCATACTGGTCAAAATAGTTTATCTGATATTCATCTTGGGAATTACAGAAATCTTCATACCATTTTTTTAATATCGAAGAATCAGGAAGATAAAGACTATGCTGGAGTTTTTCCTTTTTCATCAACTTCGCTTAAAACTTCACCAATAATTTCTACTGGTATGGAATAAAATTCGTCGTCATCCGTATAATGATGAAAAATATAACCATGTCGCATCAGATTTTTTGCTATTCCTGAATTAAACATATATAAAAACATCATGCTCATCATCTTTATCTTCGGGAACAGATAATTCTGTATTTACCCTGCCTCCTTCGTTACCAACATCACTAAGTAACATCAGCATAAGGTCGTAAACAACCTTATTTTCATACATAAAAAAATGTCTGCAGGTTGAAACAATTGCCGAACAAAGATATTCCACAAGTTCTTCTTTTTTCGAAAAGCTTTCGTCACTATATGATTCACATATGAGTTCCAGCTGACTTTTAGTAAGCTGCTCCAGAGAACTTCTCAAAGATCTTGCTGCAGGCTTTTTTACAGATAAGTTTGTTTTTCCAATATACGGTATACATAATCCATGAAACATTATTTACAATCCTTTAATTCCAGCGTCACAGCCGCTAGATTGTGTCTTATATCAGGCCAATCACCTTTTGTTGTTACTTTTAAGATTTTTGTGGGATATAATTGTTTATTCAATTTAACCAAATATAAAATATCAAAGCCAGGAATGATTTCGGATATTATCTGACATTCAGAAAATTCTGAAACTGTCTTAACCTGGATTGTTATCTCTTCTCCATTATTTTTTTAATGAATAAGTTCTGTTCTTGTTCTCTCCAGTCCCTACAATCAAACCTTCAGCTTCCAGCTTCTTAAAGATTTTACGAACCGCAGGAGCTGTAAGACCTGTAATTTCTCTCGCTGTAGAATTATTGATTGAATCATTCTCTTTAAGATAATTCAAAATAATATCGCTACTTTTTTCTTTTGTCGCTACATTATCGCTACTTTTTTGTGATTTTATCGCTACTTTTTCATTGTATTTTATATGGCAATAGCGATTCTTTAGTTCATTAGATTCTCCCAGCAACAAATTACGGAAAAACTTTTCCAGATATTCTGTATTCATGTAGATGCCTTTGTTCATATTCGTATAATTTGCACGGACAAGAGCATTACGGAAATACCAGCTGTTCTTTTCAAAAGGCTCATTGTTTACATCAAAACCAAGCGAGTTGCTCCAACACCACCAACATCTTCAATTATTCCAAGTCCTTCGCCATCAAGAACCAGAGGAGAGGCTTCTTCATAAACTTCATCATCAATGATTTCTTCAATGCGGATAGGGAAAATCCATAGAATTTAGAAACAGAGGAAAGTCAACAAACCACAAAGTAATTCAGAAACTGATGCATGAAGAACATATTGTGTGTAAGGTTCGTCAGCATAAATACAATTCCTATAAGGGCCAGATAGGCAAAATTGCTCCTAATCTTTTGCAGCGAGATTTCAGTACAACAAAATCTAATGAAAAATGGGTTACAGATGTTACACAGTTTAATCTGTTTGGAACAAAGCTTTAGCTTTCTCCAATTCTTGATTTACATGACCAGTCATTAATCAGCTGGAATCTTTCTGAAAGTCCGAACTATGCTCAGACAGTTGATATGCTTGAAAAAGCATTTAAACAGATTCCTGATGGGACAAATCTGATTCTTCATTCTGATCAGGGCTGGCAGTACCAGATGTATGATTATCAGCGGCGTTTGAAAGAAAAAGGAATCCGACAGAGCATGTCCAGGAAAGGGAATTAAGGCTAAATTAAAAGGACTGACCCCTTTACAATTCAGGAATCAGTCCTTAAAATCAGCC
>JAEDCY010000097.1 GCA_016293915.1 Treponema sp.
TTTTGCTGAGCCGCAACTTAGTGTTGCGACGGTGAAAATGAATATATATCTTTCTGAACTTTTCGTCAAGTACTCATGCATGATTTTTATGTTTTTTTTCATTTTTCCTAACGAGAATTCTGAAACTTAAAAGGGGTGTTACAAAAAAAACAATGCCCATCCTATTACTGAATGCATATCATACTCTTCTATCAAAGCAAGAGCTTTATCTACATCTGCAGCTTTATCAAGTACAAGTCGAATTGCATCCGCTGTGATAATACTGGTCTTTCCCCTAATATGTTGTGTCTTCTGTCAAGAATAAAAATCAGATAAGATCATTCGGCAATTTACCACTCTAATATTCTTGGATCATGAATAAATCATGCCATATAGGGCAATGGATTCGCCAAAGTTCTTGTTGTCTCGGTACAGGCATCGTAATTCATAAAAATGAATACTGCCAACAGGGGAATCAAAGATAACTAATCCTTGTCGTCTGATTTTTATTCTTTTGCAGAACAGCTCCTAAAATACTTCTAAACTCTCTCATTTTTATATTAAATTCAGGCAATGTGATTTGTCATCATTCCCCAAATAAAACATGCCAGTTCTCGTGCTGCAGCCGTTGCTGCAACATTCGGTGATTTACCTTTCAGTTCAAGATGTGCTATTTTACTTCTTAATCTGTAGCGGCACTTGTCAGCATAAGCTATAACCAACGGATCTTTGTCTTTCTGTCGATCCAGCAATCGTTTTGATTTCTTGCCTTTTAAATTTGTTTTCTTAATACTTTTAGCACATTCCGCTAATAACCTTCGTATTTCTTTATCACCTGTTTTCTTTGTTCCAAGATGTTTTTCTTTCTGCCCGCTTGAATCTTCTCCACATGTTAATCCCAGATAATTTGAGAAATGATAGGCTTTAGCAAACCTGTTGAAATCACCAACTCTTGAAACTATTGTTACTGCACTCACTGTTTCTATTCCGCAGAAACATACTAATCTGTCGACTTTTTCTTTTACATCTGGATCTTGCGATATTTCTTTTAAGCGGTTTTCGATTGTTTTTATTCGTTGTTCAAGAGTATTCACTGATATCATATATTCGTTAAAGGCTTCATTCAGATATTCTTCTTCAAAATGAATATTCTTGAGCCATGCCCTGTGTTTCAATGTCCAGGTATCTCCTTCTGTATACTTCTTATCATGTCTGAGTAAAAATGACTGCAATACAAGTTTCGCTTTTGTCAGTTCCTTTTTTATGCTTAACCGCATTCTGCAGTATTCATTTATTGCTTCTTCATGTTCTGTTGTTACATGTACTGAACTGTAATCTTTTGTAAACAGAGTCTTTGCAAGAAATCTTGCATCCACTTTGTCATTCTTAACTTTATGATTTACCGGATGCTTTAATGATGTTGGTGCCATTACTACACATGAGTAACCGGCTTTCTGTAGATCCCGATAAAGCCCGAATCCTGTTGGTCCTGCCTCATATCCGCATATAAATAGTGTTTCATCTCCAAGTTCCTTTTTTACAGTCTCCAGATATTTGATTACACGCTTTGATTCTGCAAGAATTTTCTTTTCATAATAATATCTGTCTTCATTTGACTTATAACAGCATACTGAGTAACTATCCTTGTGGACATCCATTCCTACATAAATTATACTTTCCATGTTGTGTCTCCTTTTTGCATTTTGGTAATGCTACTTATTAGATTTATCTTACTAATTTTGCAGCTAAATCCACGTTTCTGCAAATTGAAGACACAACATATTGTCTCTCCTGTTCAGTTTTTTCATCATCACCTGCCATAAGATCTTCTATATAAAGACCTTATTCAGTTTTTTTTTAAGATATGTTGATTTTAGATTTGCCTTAATTAACCTGCAATTGACTTTCGGGTAAGTTGCATTTTTGCACAGGTGAAATGCACATTTTTATGAAGTATGATATACTAAAACAATGGAGGAATTAAAAAAATGAAAACAGCTTCTGTTTTTTTTGCTGATGGATTTGAGGATATTGAGGCTCTTTCGCCGGTTGATTATTTAAGACGCGCAGGCGTTGAAGTTATTACCGTTGGTGTAAAAGGCATGCCTTTTAATGATACTATGATTGTTACCAGTTCTCACAACGTTCCAATGGTTATGGATATGAGTCTGGATTCTTATATGAAAAAATTTGGAGATTCTATTCCAGACTGCGTAGTTTGTCCGGGTGGCGGAAAAGGTGCTGTCAATCTTTCTGAATGCACTACTCTGCTTGCCCACCTTGAAAAAGCATGGGATGCCGGACGTCTTGTTGCGGCTATATGTGCAGCTCCAGCAGTTGTACTTGGAAAAACAAAAATTCCTGCTGGAAAGAAATGGACCTGCTATCCTGATATGGAGGGAGAATCAAAAGCTGAATATCAAAGTGGATATTCTAACAAAGTATTTGTTACAGATGGAAATTTAGTAACTTCCCGCGGCCCTGGAGCTGCAGAAGAATTTTCTATGGAATTAGTAAGGCTTCTTGCTGGTGAAGAAGTTTGCAAAAAGGTACACGACAGCTCACAAATGCGTTAATTGATGCTGAAATAAGCATGACAAAAGTCGAATCATAACCACCCGTCAAACGGGTGGTTTGCACTTAGCCTATAAGGCTAGGTTC
>JAEDCY010000058.1 GCA_016293915.1 Treponema sp.
AATTTTCCTTATTTTCGCAGGTATTCAATTGTGAGACAGGCAGCAGCTCGTGAGAGGGCTTGTTTTTCTTTTTCAATCTGGGCATTGCAGCGTTCAATTTTTACAGAAAGAACATCAGTTTCAGAACCATAACCGGATTCATACATTACTTGTTTCTGATTTATTTTTGCAGTTGCAGATTCAATTTTCAAATCCTGATATTCAATTTTCATTGTGCAAACCTGAGCGGCATTCCACTGCGAATTAAAAGTTTTGCTGATTGTAGAACGGGCATCAAGTTTGTTGATATCGGCAGTTTTTGCCTCGCTGGTCTTCCTGGAAACGTCACGAAGTTTTTTTCCGCCATCCCAAATTGTAGTTTTTAGGCCTATTGAAATATTCAGGGAATAATCATCCTTGCGTCGCCAGTTTGGTTCAAAGAGTGGAACTCGTGAACCGGAATATCCTCCGCTCATCTGGAGTGCAAAGTCAGGTTTCCAGTTTTCATATCCTTTTGCAATTTTTTCTGCTGTCTTACTTACTTCCTGAAGCTGAGTGAGCATTTTTATAGAAGACTGATTTCCTGAGAGAACTTCTTCTTCAAGTTGTGATGAATCACAATTCATAAGAGCATCAAAACTTTCTTCAAGCTCGGAAACAAAATCATAATTAATTTTTTCAAATGAAAGGTTTTCAATGCCGGTTATTCGTTCAAGCTCAAGCAGCTGATCGTTCATCTGTTCAATCAAATCCTGTTTTGCAATTTCCAGTTCCTTTGCCTGAATCTTTGTGTCAACAAGATCCTGATGTAAAAGCATTCCGGATTTTTCTGCGTTCTCGCTTACTTCAATCATTCGGTCGGCATAAGTCTGTTCTTCATTGATAATTTCAAGAATCCTGTTCAGATAATATATGCTTATGAGACGGGTTTTTAATTCTGTTTCGAGCTGACTGGTCTGTTGCGTAATTTGAGTTTGTTTGATTTCAGAAATCTGTTTATATAGTTTTACAGCATTTGTAATTTTTCCCCAGGTGAAAATAGGCTGGGTAAGAGAAAGCTGAAAATTATATAAAGTGTTTTCCATACCATCATAAATTTTGATACGCTGACCACGGGTCTGAGGCTTAATACCATTCCACTGAATTGAGTTTACGATTTCATCAACATTAAGATAAATTGCATCTACAGGAGGATTTACCATATAGGTTCCGCTAACCTGCAGATCAATTGAAGGACCAAGACCTGCACGGGCATCTTTTACATCGAGAAGGCTGCGTCTGTATTCTTCCTGGAGCTTAAGTAGTTCCGGATGATTTTGATTTGTAGCTGTGAGCAGGGTATCGAGCGTATATTCCATTTCAAAATCAGAAGGAAGGTCTGATGAGGTTGGCACAATTTCAATTGGAGCAGCGGATTCTGTTTCTTCTATTTCTTTTGTATCTTCATCGGTTTCAGTTTGAGAGAAAATAGAAATATTAAAAATTGAGAAAATAAAAAATGTAAAAAGAAATTTTTTAATTTTCATTTATAAGTCCTCAAAAGAATAATGAAATTGCAATTACAAACTTATGTTATAAGATGCAGTATCGCTACGTAAGGTTCTTGTAGAGCCGATGGCATTTCCATCTGCATAAAACTGAACTTCTATGTTTGTGTACTTTCCAGTGTATGCAGTATCTGTAATATAATAGCCGCTTCCGAGTCCACTAAAGCTTCCGTGAATCTGAGTCCCATTCGTACCAACATTCTGTGCAAAAGTTGAAGTTTCGCCACAATCAATTGCGAAGTTTTCAGAAGCATCTTTTGCTTTCATACTTATAATTACACCGTCACTTGCAGTTGAAGTTGGGCTTCCGTAGGTTCCGTTGACAGTTGGAATACTGAGTCTGGTTGATTTACCATAAAGCGAAATTGTGTAAACAGAATTGTTGATTGTCTTTTTAATGGAGAAATTGTCATCAAAGAATGCATAGTTATGAGTGTCATTATCTGCATTGGCACAGGCCTTCCAGAAAATCGTATCTGCACTTTGTGTATAACTTATACTTATTTCTGGTTTTGTTTCGATATTTTCAATTTTATCCTGAGCATTTTTCCAGCGAGGGTAACTGATGTTGATGGTTCCTGAACCACTTATAATCTGCTCATAAACTTTTGGGGCGGCTGTAGAAATTGTGTCTGTGGTCTGTGGAACGCTTATTTTTACAAGAACATTTTCTGAAGTGAGGGCGGAATTTGAAACATCATAAATATTGATGTTTAATGCTGTTGTCTTTCTAACAGATGTAAGTTCTGCATATACCGTGTCGCTGGTGCTGTCTGAAGTGATGACGGTTTGTCCTTTTGTGAGACCATAATTTTCATGATAGAACAAAAGAAAGATTGTGGCATAATCAGCATCTTTTCCAAAATCAGGATCTGTTGATTTCCATACCAGATTTGAAATTGTGAAGTTTCCGTTTGCATTTGTAGTCGTGTGTCCGTAATAACAATTTGCCGGAACAAAAACTGTTCCTTCTATCCAGGCATTATAATTAGCATCTCTAAGCTCGCAGTCTGTAAATGCATAGATATCGACATTTGCAATTCCTGCTTTTGGAGTAGAAGTGCTTTCCGCATCAACAATTAAACCGCCGGTTCCGCCATTAAAAACAGAATAGCAGCTTGTAAGAATAAGGGTAGTGGTGAGGGCAATAGCACTCGCAAATTTTTTAAGAATTTTTTTATTCATGTTTTCCTCTCTTTTCAGATATATAATAAATTACTGGAATTAAAATCAAAGTGATAAGGGTAGAAGTTAAAAGTCCACCCGCAATAGCCTGGCCCATAGAAGCATACAGTTCCGAACCTTCACCTTTTGCAACAGCCATAGGAATATCGCCGAGAAGGGTTGTTAGCGTTGTAATGAGAATCGGTTTGATTCGGCTGGCTGCTCCATCGAGAACAGAAGTTCGCAAAAGTTCTTCTTCCTGTTCTGGAGTTAATATGATTTCCCATTCGCCGTCTTTGTTTTGTGTTCCTTTTGTTCTGGCAAGAACCTGACGGCGCTGTTTTCTCAACTGATTAATATAATCAATAAGAATGATACCATTGTTTACAACAACACCCGCAAGCGAAATGAGTCCAAGCAGGGAAAGAAGGTTGAGTGTTGAACCAAACATCAAAAGTCCTGCAACAACTCCAATAAAACAGAATGGAATTGTTACCATAATCAAAAGCGGCTGGCGGAACTTTTCGAACTGGATTACCATAACTGTGTAAACCAGGAAGACTGCAATAAGAAGAGCAGAAATCATTGGTGTAATCATATCGCCGATAAGGGCCATAATTCCGCCGGCTTTTGAGTGAACTCCATTTGGCAGTGGGTTTTCTGCGATAAACTGATTAACGCGCTGTGAGACGCCGCTTGTATCTTCGCTAATCAGGGAGGCTGTAATTGTAATTTTCTTTGCGCGGTCGGAATGGTTAATCTGTGAAATGGATTTTTCGACACGAATGTCTGAAAGATTTGCAAAAGAAACATCCTGTCCGTTTTGAGTAACTATGTGCAGGTTAGAAATGTCATCTGCGGTAATGTTGTCATCTGTAATGTTTGAAGTTATACGCAAGTCGTAACGGCGGCCACTTTCCAGATCTTTATAACGACCGCAATCTATTCCCTGGAAAAGAATAGCAGAAGTAATTCCCGCCTCATAACTTGTAATACCGAGCGAACTCAAGTATTCCTGGCTCATATCAATAACCATAGTGCTGGTATCAAAATCAGTGTCCAGTTTTGCAGTTACAACTTCCGGGTCATTTTCGAGGTGAGCTTTTATGCGGCTGGCAGTTTCGTAAAGAACATTCAGATCTTCAGAAATCAGCGTAATACCATAACCACCACCATCAGAAACATAACCAACGAGTTTATCAAAACCACCGTTCTGAACAGAAACTTTTGAGTCTGGTAAAACAGAAGCCCAGATTTCCTGAATCTGTAGCATAATTTCATGAACGTTTCGTTTACGTTCAGAAACCGGAACAAGCACAACATGAGTGTAAGCATAGTGTGGAGTTGAGACTGAAGAAAAGTTTGATGAATCTCCCTGTCCTTCATAAATTACTACGTTATCGATTTCCGGAACATATTGATAAAGCAGACTCTGAGCTATCTGCATTTTTTCGTGGGTCTGCTCTTTTTTTGTTCCCATAGGGAATTCTGTAGAGATATAAAATTCACCTGAGTCTGTTGAAGGAATAAAACTGATTCCAAGTCTGAGTGCTATAAATCCTGAAAAAATCAAAAGGAAGACTGCGATTAAAAGAACAAAGCCGCGGTTATTGAGTGAGATGGTAAGAACGCGACGATAGCCTCTTTCAATTTTATCCATGACGAGGTCAAACTTGCGAGGCTTGCCTCTTACCTTAGGTCCGTTTTCAGAAAGGAAGAGTTTTAAAAGATAAGGTACAATCACAACTGCTACAAGGAACGAAGAAAAAATTGCAAGAATGATTGTAACGGCAACTGCGTGAAGAACGCTTCCTATAAGACCACCAAGCATTGCAATCGGAATGAATACAACGATTGTTGTTGCGGCACTTGCAAGAATAGAAGCGGAAACTTCATCCCAGCCTTTGTAGATACTCTGTGTTACGGTATATTCCATTTCACCGGTTTCCTGGTCGCGTCGTTTGTAGTAACGGTAAATCTGATCCAGCATTACGGTGGAGCCATCTACTACCATACCAAGTGAAATTACGAGACCGGAGAGGGTCATAAGATTTAATGAGATGTCAAGAATGCGAAGACCAATCAGGCTGAACAAAATACAGAGTGGAATTGAAAGGCTGATTGTAAGAGTTGCACGCCAGTCTGCCATAAAAAGAAGAATTACGAGTACGGCAAAAATTACACCCATAACACCACTGCTGATAACGGCACGAAGGGAAGCATAAACCTGTCGGCTGTCATCACTGATTATATGAAACTGAACTGCGCCGTTTGTATTTTTTTCACATTCAGAAATTGCCTTCTTAACTTTCTTAACAATTTTAATTGTGTCGCCATCGAGTCGCTTAGTTACGTTGATGATTGTAAGAGGATATCGGCCATCTGAAACAGATGTGTTTTCTTCCGGGTAGGAGAGACTAACATCTGCAACATCGCTAAGTCGAATAATGGTAGAATCATCTCCAACTCCCACCGGTAGATTTTTTACATCTTCCAGTGAATTAAAGCCACCGGCATATCGTACCTGAATTGCTCTGTCCTGATAGCTGGCATTTCCAAGAGGAAGATTAACGTTACCGTAATTCAAGACCTGATATACTGTGGAAATGGCAATGCCTTTAGAGGTCAAAGAATCAACATCTATTTTGATATTAACTGCGAGTTCTTTCCCGCCATCAATAGTTACCTGCGAAACTCCGTCAATTTGTGTTAAGAGAGGGGTGACTTCATCCTGTAAATATTGGGTGAGTCTGGCGGTATCGTTTCCGGCACTTACTGAATAACTAATGATCGGTAGCATAGACATACCACCAACAAGGGTACGAGGTTCACCAGAAATTCCAGACGGGAGTTGATCTACAAGCTCAGAAATACGGTTACGAAGTTCGGTGAGCTGGTCGTAAGGATCATAGCCGTCTGCATAGGTAATCTGAATCCAGCTGAGAGAATTTGAAGACTGGCTGTCGATTGCTTTAAAATGTGGAAGCGTAACAAAAGAATCTTCCAGTACCTTTGTGATATCGCTTTCGACATCTTCAGCACTGGCACCAGGATAAACGGTATATACGATTGCCTGTGGCATGGAAATATCTTCCATGAATTCTGTACGCATTCCACTCAGAGAATAAAAGCCGAATGCAATCAATACAATCAGGAGCATGGAGATAATGACTGGATGTTTTACAGAAAATTCAGAAACCTTCATTTGTTATTCTCCACTAATAAAACTGTTGTTTGTATCAGCATCAGATTGAGTTTCTTTTAGTGCTTCATCAAAAAGACGAACCTTCTGTCCATCAAAAACAAAGTTTTGTCCATCCATCACAATATATGAATTTCGATATTCTTCCGGCACAATAAAATTGTTTCCATCGTTAGGGAAGCTTGCGCCTTCGATATATTTTACGGTTTTTGTTTTTTCATCATATATATAGAAAGATCCATCCATCTTGCGGGCTTTAAGATTGATAAGCGGAACATCATTATATGTTTTATAAGCAACCTGAACTTTTACAAACATTCCAGGACGAAAGCGGTCTCCCGGATCATCAAGGTGGCAAACTACAATAAAGTTTTTACTCTGTGGTGAAACGTAAGGTGCAATGTTTTCGATTGTGGCAGATGTAACTGCATCTTCAAACATATTTTTTTCGGCAGGGCGTGTAATAGTTACCTGAAGCGAATCGCGTTCAAGAGTGAAAAGGTCAAAATATTTTTCTGGAACCTTAAGGCGTACAACCTGATTCGCGAGATCTGCAAGAACTGCAACCGGCTGGCTCTGATTTCCAATTCCTCCAACGGCCTGGTCAGCAATCAAAATTGTGCCGTCTACCGGGGCACGAACTTCTGTGTAATCAAGCTGAAGCTTTGCAAGGTCGTACTGAGCTTTAGAAGCATCTGCCTGGGCCTTTGCTGAATCATAATTTTGCTGGGTTGCAGAACCTGCCTTAAAAAGTTTTTCGAGTCGGTCAAAAGTGCTTTTTGCAGCAAAATATGCGGCCTGTGCCTGAAGCATCTGCTGGCGGAAAGGTTCATCATCAATCTTTGCAAGAAGTGTATCTTTTTCAACAAAATCTCCGGCGCGTGCAGGATATTCAATTATGGTTCCGGAAACAAAAGGAACAACCGGAATCATAGCTTCGGCTTCGACATAACCGGAAATGGTAATTGATTCAATAAGTGTTCCGTTTATCGGCTTTTGAATAACTACGGCTGGTATAGCATCTGGTTTCTCTTCTACAGGCTTTTTCCGTGTGACGAGGATTGTCAGCAGAACAAAAATAGCTGCAAGTGCAACAAAAAGAGAATAACTTGCAAGTTTGTTTTTCCGTAATACATTTAACGAATTCTTTTTCATTATTATAAATCAAATCACCCTTATTTTTTTGCTTGTTAGTTTGGAATTTAATAAAATGTTATGAATAAGACAATAGACAAATTTTCGCGAATGTCTAATAATAGATTTATGAACGATTTTTCGTCGAATATGTCAAACAATGTAAATTTCTCAGAAACAAAGCTTCAGATGGCAGAAGCTTTGAAACGTCTGATTAAAGACAGACCTTTTTCAAAAATTACGGTGCAGGATATCGTTATAGAATGTAATATCAACCGCAACACCTTCTATTATCATTTTGAGAATAACTACGATCTGCTTTCTTTTACGTATTCTCTGGAAGTAAAGAATATTGTAGATTCATTCCAGAAAGCAAATGCCTCTCTTCCTCAGGCTATGGATTTTGTTCTTGATTATATTGATAAAAATATTTCGCTCTGCCAGTGTGCTTATGAGTCTCTCGGAGAGCAGCAACTTACAATTATTTTTGAAAGAGACCTTATGATGTGCGTTCGAGCAACAATCGATTATTTTGCAGAAGAAAACAACCTTCACCTGACCGAAGACTTTAAAACCTTCGCCGGCTACAGCTATACAACTCTCCTGAGCGCCCAGATAATCTGGTACATCAAACACAACAGCGACCTAGACAAAGAAATCTTCAAGGAATGCCTGCAACCTTTCTTTACCGCTTCACTGAAATCTGTTATGGAAGAGGCTGTAAAGAAGGGGTTTTAGGCGAATGATCAAAATCATTAAAGGCGACATAACAAAACTCTCATGTGATGCAATTGTGAATGCAGCAAATTCATCGCTGCTCGGCGGTGGTGGTGTGGATGGTGCTATTCACAGAGAGGCCGGGCCGGAGCTTCTGGAGGAATGCCGTACACTCCACGGATGTCGGACAGGCGAAGCCAAAATCACAAAAGGCTACAAATTGCCGACGCGGTTTGTAATTCATACTGTGGGGCCTGTTTATTATCAGCATAGTCCTGATGAGGCAAGGGAACTGTTAACTTTGTGCTATGAAAGCTCGCTGAAGCTAGCTAGAGACAGAGGGCTTAAAACAGTAGCTTTTCCTTTGATTTCTGCCGGAGTTTATGGATATCCGCAACGCGAGGCTATTGAAGTAGCGGTTGAAGCTATGAAGATACACCAGAATGAGTTTGAAGAACTTACGCTTGTGCTGTTTGGAGAGCGGGAGTTTGGATTTGCAAAAGAAGAATTTGGGGAATTTGTACAAGAATAATTAGAAATCTACCAGATCCTTCCCCGGCTCTTTTTTATCTCGCTACGGATTTTCTTAAGTTTTAATTTACGTTCTTTACTGGCACGAGTCGGTTTTGTTTTTATTCTCTTTTTAGGAATTACAAGAGCTTGTACTATTCTTTGTTCAAGTCGGGAAAGTGCAATTTCACGATTACGTTCCTGGTAACGCTCATCATCAACATCAAGAAAAAGACAGTCTTCTTTATTGATGTTGGCGGCCAGTTTTGAACGAAGTCGAACAAGTTCTGAATCTGTAAGGCCGCCAAGTGAAGTAACAGGAATGACAAGATGAACTTTTGTGTTTACCTTATTCACATTTTGACCGCCGTTACCTCCGCTACGTGCAAAAGTCATTTGAGAATTATAGATTATTGATTCGTGAAGCTTTGCACGGTTCATTTTATTTATCCTATTTATCTTATCGTGTAATTATAAAAGTCAGGCACTCAGTTGCAGTTTACAATCGTTACAATTCTTGCGGCAAAGCTTTTCAATCTTGTTTGAAACGCATGAAACTTCAATTTCAATCATGCGCTGAATTACAATTTCTTCGATTGAAACATCAAACAAGTGAGCAAGCACAAGCAAGTTGTCGATTGTAGGAATCGATTTTCCGCTTTCCCATGCATACACAGCTTGTGGATATTCAAAGCCGAAAACAGCCTGAATATCGTGAACAGTGTAGCCACATTTATTTCTGAGTGATTTGATTTGTACTCCAGTTGCCTTCAGATTAACAACTGGCCTTTGAATGGTTACGGTCTTCAACATAATTTTACTCCCTTAACAAAAACTCCATTATCCTTTATAAAAGATATTTTCACGCCAACGACGTGTTACGGGTTTTTGTCTCAAGTTTGCAAAAATATGAGACACGGCGCTCGGCTTCTTAGGGCTAGCGACTTTAATCTTTGTTTTGTATTTACAATTTAGCAAATATATTTTTATTTGTCATTAAACTGTTAGTTTAATTTGAGTGAAAAAGATTAGCTTAATTATTCTGTATTTAAATAATCTTTTATAGCTTTTACTAAGTATATTTTTGTTTGAGCACGGATTTGTTTATGCGTGATATTACGTTCCCATTTACAATAGCGGCTTGTTTTCCAACCTTCATAGTGCCAGAGTTCACATTTACGTTTGTAGTTGAGCCAGTTATCAAGCTTTTTCTTTTCTGATAAAGCTTCACTATCTGGAATATAAAGACGATTCCAAAAGAGTTTTTCTTCAAATTCCCGAATGTAAGTTCTTGGAATAGCAGGATGATAGATATAAACAGTATTTCCTCTTTTATCGTATTTATCAAAGCCCTGAATAAAATATTTCTTTGCAGCGTCACTCAATTTTTGGTAATCTTTTTCGCCAATGTCTAGAAGTTTTAGATGCCCTTTCTTAAAAACTCTATTTTGAAAATAAACTTTCTCAAACTCGTCTTTTTCGAAGCAATCCAAATAATGAAGATTATTTCTAAACTCGCATCGATAATTTTTCAAATTACACAATCTGAATGGTTTTTCAGAAAATTTGAACCAGGAAGAAGCAGCTTCAACTGCTTCGGCGAGTCCATCATCTCGATTTTTTAATGAATCTACAGGAACAAGCTTGATTTTATATCCAATAAGCATTTTGGGAATTTCGATATAGTTTTCTTCAACATTTTCACGATATGATAATTCTATCCTTCTTTTGTCGATAGCGAGTAAATGTTTGTAATAAGCAAGACGTTCTTTACTTTTTGTAGGTCGCATATATAAAAGGATAGCACGGATTTGTGTGGAAATCTGTAAACTTGTAGTTTAAAATGTGATATTACAATGTTTGTTTGTGGAGGAGGATTATCCTAGTTTTTTTAGTTATGCGTTAAACAAAGAAGCACCTGGAGTTCTCCAAGTGCTTTAGTATAGCGGGGGCAGGACTCGGGGTTCCAAGCTCCGCCATCCATGGCTCCGCTTTCCACCCCGTCTTCACTCACTGCCGGCGACATCCTGTCGCCTTTTCCTCCCTATTCGGTCGGCGTTCGTTTCGCTTCGAGTCCTGAAAAACTGATTTCTGAAAAATTAAGGTTAAATAAAAAAAGGTTTCCTAAATCTAGGAAACCTTGATAGCGGGGGCAGGACTCGGGGTTCCAGTCGCAGACTTCCTGTCTGCTCCTTCCACCCCGTCTGCGTTCGCTAAGTTGCCATCCATGGCAACTTCCCAGAAAATTGCTGCGCCACTGCTCGCAATTTTCTGGTCGCTCACTCCGCTTCGAGCCCTGTTATGAAATCTCAACAAGTTAGGTTAAATAAAAAAACTTCCTGAGTTCTCAGAAAGTCTTAGTATAGCGGGGGCAGGACTCGAACCTGCGGCCTCCGGGTTATGAGCCCGACGAGCTGCCAACTGCTCTACCCCGCGTCGTATTGTTTGGGTATTATAGGGGAGTTGGCGGGAATTGTCAAGAGATTATGGGTTATTTTTGGGAAAAAAATTACGCTAAATGCGCTATTTGTCATTATTCTCCAAGGATGTATATTTAATGCGACATTCTGCAATTGTCATGAGAACAACAGCAATTGAGAACCATCGCATATTTCCAGAAAAGCCAGCAAAGAAATCATAAAAGCCATGCAAAAGAATTGCAGCAACAAGACAAGACACATGGCGCGGCTTATTTCTGCAGGAATATACAAAAAGACCACAGAGCCCCGTACACATCATATGAATAACATCAGAAGTAAAAATGCGAACTGCAATCTGACCATAGAGCAGGGTAGCACCACGGCTATTTGCCATCTGAAGGTGATCAAAATAATAAACTACAGATTCAAAACAGCCTAGAGAAAGGCCGGCAACAAAAGCAAGTAGCAAAAAAGTCTGGCGGCCACAACCCTCAGTAGAATCATACATTTTATGTGGAAGAGGCAGCAGGATAATTGTTTTAAGAACCTCTTCAACAAGTCCATAAAGAAAAATTGATTTCAAAAGGGCACGGAGAACAGGAGAAAGAACAATACCTGAAATAGAAGGAATAAAATACTGAATAAAAGAAATAGGCAGTACAGCTGCAAGTCCAAGAAGAATAGCAATCAGCTGATGGGTGATTCTAACCTTAAAGCCAAAAGTAAACAAAACAATTGCAAGAATCAGCGGAAAAAAACAAAGAACAATTCCCATAATGCGCTATATCCTCCTCAGAAAGAATAAAAAAGCAGACAAAACCGCACATCTGCGATTTTAACCTAATCACTAGATTTTTACAATTCGTATGTTATAATAGCCACTATGAGTGAAAGAATAAATAATTCAATAGTTTTGATGGGCTGCAAACACTGCGGAAAATCAACACAAGGAAAATTACTTGCAGAAAAGCTCGGAGTTAATTTTTTTGATACAGACGAAGAAATCAGCAGAATTCGGGGAGTAAATTTCAGAGTATTGTATAAAACAAAAGGTGTTGCAGAATTCACTCTTGCAGAAGAAGAAGCATGTCGTACAGTTATGAAAGATAATGCAGAACAACGGATTGTGATTGCGACAGGAGGAGGAATCTGTGATAACCCTCCAGCCCTTCAGGCTTTGCGCGATTGCGGCACTTTTGTTTTCCTTCGCCTTGATATCAAACATTCAGTCAGCCGGATTATGGAAAAGATTGAAGAAACAGGAAATGGAAGTTTTACAAATGTTCCGGCTTATGTATTAAATGAAAATCCAACTTCACTTAAACAGATAGAAGATATTCTTATAAAAAAATTCCAGACAAGATATCAGCAGTATCAGGCAATTGCAGATGTTATTGTAGATATAAAAAATGCACCAATAGAAGAGAATTTTAAAACCCTTCTTGGTGCACTCAATATAAATAACTCTGCTTCAGAATCTATAAAATAGATTTAGTTACAGCCACAACTTCCGTTTCCACAACCGCCGCAACCACCGTCACCGCAACTACTGCCACAGCCTCCGCCGCAACCACCACAACCGCCTCCGCAGCCACTGGTTGGTGTAAGTTCTTCTTCAGTAGCATCACGAACACCAACGACTTCAATGTCAAAGTTTAAGGCTTTTCCGGCAAGGTCATGATTTCCATCGATTGTAATTTTATCGCCTTCAACTTTAGTTACATGAACAATAGAAAGTCCAGAAGGAGTCATTACCTGGAATGGCATACCAACCTGAATTTCGCCGGCGAACTCAAACTTATCGCGTGTAAGCTCAACAATCAGTTTTTCATCATATTCACCATAACCGTCTTTTGGCTCAATGTGTGCAGAAAACTTATCTCCTGGTTCATGACCTTCAAGAAGCTTCTCGAGGCCAGAAATTAAATAACCTCTTCCGTGAACATAACCAAGAGGTTCATTTCCAACAGAAGAATCCAGCTGCTCTCCGGCATCATTTTTGAGGGTATAGTGAATCTGTACCCATTTATCATTTTCAATTTTCATTAGAATCCCATTCCCATTTCATCGAGGTTTTGTGCATTATCCTGAACAACTTCTTTGATTTCCGGACATGCGTCAATAAGATAACGTTCAATACCCATCTTAAGAGTCATAACAGCCATAGGACATCCACCACAGGCGCCAGTCAAATTAAGATGAACCTTGTAATCATCATCAATACAAACAAATTCCATGTCTCCGCCGTCTGCCTGGAGCTGAGGACGGAACATTTCCAGTGCTTCTTTTACAGTTTCAAGCAATTTTGGATCTTCAATCATGTTTACCACCTTACTGAATATAAGATAATAAAAAATATGAGTTCCGACAAGGCAATAAATATTGATAATAAATGTTGTTATGCGGAAACATGTAAAATATGAGGATTATTGTTATTTATAATTAAGAATGAGAATTTAATGGCGGACGAAAAAAGCTGTAAT
>JAEDCY010000059.1 GCA_016293915.1 Treponema sp.
ATTTCCTTCCCTGATCTGTCAAAGAACTTTTTGTTTCTTTTGCTGAGCCGCAACTCAGTGTTGCGACGGTGAAAATGAATATATATCTTTATAAACTTTTCGTCAAGTGCTCATGCAGGATTTTTATGTTTTTTTTCATTTTTTTTACTTTTTTTTGAATTATCGTTTATATGAAAAATCCAAGAAATCCTGAAAAAATCCGGAAGGCTTCCGCTTCAAAATCCCCGCTCCAACGGACGGAAGCTCGTCGCAGCCGGCGGCTGACACGGCATTTGTTTTTTATGAGAACTGGTATCCTATAAACAGGGCTTTTAGGTCGGCCTTGCCGGTGATTCCCAGAACATTATAGATGTGAGCCAAATCTTTTTTAATGGCACTTTCGCTTACATTGTGAGTTATTGCAAGCGCCTTAATTGTCGTATTATTAACAACAGTTTCTTTTATGCAATCCTTCTGGCGGTTTGTAAACTTGTAATCATCAAGATTAATTGCTCCACTACCCTTTCTATCGTAGGCATGACGGAACAAAAGATTTATACAACCAATTGTGGCAAGAGCAAAAAGAGAAATTCCAAGATATTCAAAAAAGCTTCTAACCCCATACGGAATAACCAGAACAAGCTTTACAACTTCCACAGCCAGATAGATTCCAAGCCGCAATCTGGAAGCAAGTCTGTTTTCAAGCAAAAGCAGAACAAATAAAATAGCGGTCAAAAAAAGCGCTGTATAAATGCGGCCTGTATAAAGATAAGAAATCGTCAGAGTTTCTAGGGCAATATAATAAATACTGTGCTGTGTATACAAGAAAAAAGAAAGCAGGCAGAGAAGCAGAGCAAGTCCCTGGACTGTATAAGAAACAATTCTGGAATAAGGCATTTTGCTCAGTTCGTAAGAAAAATCAGTAAATACATTAAGCAGAAGCATGGCAATCAGATAGATACAGCCGATCAGAGCCATGAGTCGAAAAGGTTTGTCCAGAAACTTTTTGTAATTCATAATTCTATTATACCACACAATTTCTGTCATTGCGAGCGTGGTAATCCATCAAAATAATCATAAATTGCATTGTAAATCGTATCTTCGCCCTTCATAAAATCTTCGAAGTTCTCGTAGACTTCTACATCTGGCATTGTTCCTCGATGAATATCTGAATGGGTCACTTCCCTAGCACGCTTTATTAAATACTCATTGGCAGTATCAAGGCCTTGAGGAAAAATAAACTCACACTGCAGAGTCTTCAAAATATTTGAAAAATAAATATCTGTATAATTGTAAATTGCCTGTCCTGTTTCTTCACCAAAAATTACAGTTTTTGGAAAAAACATCAGAAAATCATTTATAAACCAGCAGGCTGCAGAATAAGTATTCCCTGAAGTCACAAGAGCAAGATTATACTTTTCAAGTTCCTGTCTGCTTACAGATAAAAGATTTGTAAGCAGGCTTGCATAACTTGCCTTGCCACCACCATTATAACGCAAATCAAAAACTACAATTTCATATAGATTCTTTTTGAGTTCAGTCATTAAATCCTTAAAAAGATCTGTAAAAAGATAATCAGGATCACCATTAATTGTATTCAGATGTACATATATTGTTTTCTTTTCTTGCGAAGCCTTTATTCCGTAATAAGAATTCATATCCTGAAAAGTAAACAAAGGATTTTCTATAGTCGGCTGCACAGCATAAAATCTTGATTTTAAAGCCTCAACCGGTTTGCATTTTACTATTTTAATTTCCCCATCTTTATTCTGTATTTTGATTTTTACACTTCCATTTTTTTCAGCAAGTCCTGCACGTTTCATGGTATTAACTGTAATTCTATGTGACAGACAATATTGTTTTCCAGAAGGAGTTTCATAAGACCCATATTTTGAAAGCCTTTCTATAACTTCCTGCATAGGAAGGCCCGCTATTTCAAGCAGTTTAGAACCAAGATATTGTTTATACTCTTCTGCAGCAGCATACAGATGATAATCTTTTCCATAAAGCATGATATAAAAAGGAATAATAACTGAGCCAAAATCTTTATTATCTTGAGTCGTTTGTAAAGCCAGATGAAAAACATGATAACTGCTGATTATCTCTTTAAGTCTGTAAATACATTCTATTTTATCTGCTTTTCCTGCAAGAACATCTGCTTTAAGCACTTCAAAAGGTTCCGGATCATAAAATTCTTTAAGTGCTGAATACTCCATATCCATCTGGATTTTCTGAATATCAAGACATAGCTCTTCGGGCGGAACGGGCTCTTTCTGATTTTTACAGGAAGCCAACGCCAGGACAGACAACAAAGATAAAATTATTAACAGACTTTTTTTCATACTTTCTCCAGACTTTTCGTTGATGAAATTGCAAAGAATAATTCTGAGAATATGCAATTGATGCGCGCGAGTGGCAAAGGGGTGCAAGCTGAATCATCCCCGCAGCTTGTACCTCTCTGCAACGGAAGCATATCAAAGTTGCTTCACGATAATGTTATTTCTTTGCAATTTCAGCAACGCTGGTTACAAGGCCGGCCAAGCTCTGTAAATCAGACGGAACAATAATCTTTGTTGCCTGACCATCAGCTGCCTTCTCAAAAGCCTCGAGACTGCGGAGCTTAAGAACAGAGGCATCCATACCGGCCTCCCTGAGCATCTTAAGACCTTCGGCCTTAGCCTGCTGAACCTCACGGATAGCCTCAGCTTCACCCTTTGCCTTCTGAATTGCAGACTCCTTCTGAGCCTCAGCCTGAAGAATCAAAGCCTGCTTCTGACCTTCTGCCTCGAGAATTGCAGACTGCTTGTGACCTTCTGCAATAAGAATCTGTTCACGGCGTTCGCGTTCAGCCTTCATCTGCTTTTCCATTGCATCGCGGATTGCCTGTGGAGGCTCAATATTCTTAACCTCTACACGGTTTACCTTGATTCCCCAAGGGTCTGTTGCCTCGTCCAGAATAGAGCGCATCTTTGTGTTGATAACGTCACGGCTTGTAAGAGATTCATCAAGCTCAAGTTCACCAATGATGTTACGAAGTGTAGTAGCAGAAAGATTTTCCAGAGCATTAATAGGCTGTTCAACACCGTAAGTATAAAGCTTTGGATCTGTAATCTGAAAATAAACTACAGTATCAATCATCATTGTAACGTTATCTCTTGTAATTACAGGCTGTGGAGGAAAATCAAAAACCTTTTCCTTCAAAGAAACCTTTTTGGCAATGCGATCAATAAAAGGCACCTTAACATGAAGACCTACATTCCAGGTTCCCTGATAAGCTCCAAGACGTTCAATAACAAAAGCATTAGACTGCGGAACAATTCTGATGTTTGTGATAATCAGAATCATAACCAAAACTGCAACTGTAATAAGTACGTAAATCATAAACTAAATCCTCCTGAATAATCTGGTGGTTGAGCCTGTCGAAACCACATTTTAACGGTGATTTCGATACGCCCTGCGGGCTACTCAATCACCATGTTAAATCTGTTTTACATATGCCGTAACACCGGCAATTTCTTCGATTATGCACTTACTGCCCTCTTCAAGAACAATGTCTTGTCGAACGGCAGCTGTCCATTCCATACCATTGATTTTTACATAACCCTTGTCGAGGGCGGTAATTTTCTTTGTCACTACAGCAATCTGCCCGATTATCCTCTCGTAATTCGTAGCGATTTTTTTCTGGCTCAGCTTCTGCTTTACAACTGGTCGTGTAAAAATCAAAAGCACCAGAGCCACAGCTACAAATATGAATAACTGAGCCGGAAATGGAAGCGGCGTGAAGGCAAGAAAAACCATCAGAAAAGCGCTGATTCCAAACCAAATGGTAGTAAGGGCGAGAGTGAGCGATTCAATCACTACGCAGATGATTGTTACCGCGACCCAAAACCAGGGAAGATTATCCAGAAGAACCGAAATAATACTGTCCATATACAACCTCCTTGTATTGGCCTCGTGGGCCGTTTTTTTATTTAAGAACTCGTTTAATCTTCATCATTTTCCACCTTTTGTAATATGATTTCAGAAGTGATATATACCAGCCAGTATGCCAGGCATGCAGTTGATGTTATAAAATATTGCATTCCATATCTTAGCATGTTTCCGGATTTATATAAATTGAAGAAAAAGAGAAATTCCAGCAGTGTGACTAGCAAACAGAGGGCAGTTTCAACTCTTCCCAATATCAAAATCTTATCGTCTTTTCTGATGAAGTTTTCTTTAAGCCAGTTGACTATATAAAACTCCTGATCTTTTGCGGAAAAAATTACTTTTTTATTATTCTTCAAAAAGAGAGTGATGTTTTTGCCAGAATTACATACATTGTTTAAGGCAGGAAATGGATTGTTTAAATTGTAACACTCTATGTCCTGCGGTTTGATTGGAATATCTGTAGTTGAGCTTGGCTCTTTTCCTTTATAGTTTAAGAAAAGATATGAATTAAAAAGGCAGATTTTTTGTTTTGAAAGTAAATCCAAGGGAATTAAAGCTGTAATTAGATTTGAGAAAGGCGATAGCTTATCGTAAATGAATGAAAGAATTATGGTTACAAAAGTTGCCACTGTAAGAATAAAAGCAATTTTTGCAAGAGCAACTCTAATATCAATTTTCTTTTTGAAGTTCATTATCATCTCCTGAGTAAGGCCACCCGACAGGCAGCCGCTCACAAGTCTAATATAGGCTCAGAACTCAGTGAATACAAGAGTGACATTGGTTACTTTGAGGGTAACTTTTGTTATGTTTGAGAGTAACTTTGGTTACTGAAGTCTGCGGTGGTTTCGATACGGCCTTCGGTCTACTCAACCACCGTAATCAGTGTACCACGGTGGTTGAGTGCCCGCGCAGCGGGTGTATCGAATCCACAATGTTTACCGAATTCTGCTGAAATCTACCTTCTGTTCAGGAATATCAACCTTGGACATTTTGAGAACGGCAGCATCATTAAGATTTACGTCACTGCAGTTATGCAAGGTAGCCTGCATATCAAGAGATGGAATCAAAAAGAGTGCATCGTTTCCACGGCGGTCAATACAGAAGGCTTCATATTCGCTATCGGGATTCTGTAAAAGATAAACAAGCTTCCAGTGAGTATCACTCTGGCGGCTGGCTTTTTTTGCAGCAATTGAAGCGGCATCTCCGGCGGCAACCCGCTCAAGCATATCATCTTTTGCAATAAGGTGGCGGCCGTCAATAAAGGCGCGAAGCTGTTCATGAGAAATCAAATCACCATAACGACGCAGGGGCGAAGTTACCTGACTGTAAAAGGAAACGCCAAGACCCGCATGAGGAGCAGGCGTTATTCCAACAGAACGTTTTCTCATGCACTTAATGCGGGCAAACTGACCAGCCCAGCCCTCCGGAAGACTATCTGGAAAATCAGGTGCTTCCTGGCTTATAAACATAAAAGGAATCTGATTTTTAAAAGCAAAGCGGGCAGCACCCTCCCCGGCAAGAATCATCAGTTCCGCAATCATTTCATTTGATTCAAGACGGTCCTCAGGTTCAATAGTAACTTTCTTAGTTCCTTTATCAACAGAAATATTTACTTCAGGCATCTGAATTGTGATAGCTCCGTTTTTTTCACGGCGCTGGCGGTTTTTACGAGCAATTTCAAAAAGCGGCTTTAATTCTGCGTCTTCTTTATGCTCTTCGGCATATTTATATGTGAGACGCTTTACCTTCACATTAGTTTTAAAAACCTGACACTCCTCAATCTGACTCTCATCATCAAGTTTGATTCTGAAAGAAAGCGCATGACTGTCTTCTTTCAACCCCAGTGCATAATCTTCCAGGCAGCTTTCACAAAGCATGCGTGAAGTTCCCTCAGGAATATACAAAGTAGTTCCGCGGTCTCGCGCTGCAATATCAATTTTAGAACCTGGTTCAACTGAAGAAGCCGGGTCTGCAATGTGCACCCAAAGATACTCGCCGTCAAAAGCAACAGCATCATCAGGGTCTGCAGAATGCTCGCTGTCTATCGCATAAGCTATGCCCGGAACATCATATCTATCTTCTTCCGGCATTGCGCCAAGCTGATCCTTAGCAGAATCAAAACTGAATCCAAAACGTGTCGGATAAGGATTCTTTGTAAAATCCCAGATTCCGGTATCAATCAAAAGACGATGAGCAGCTTCGATTGTTTGCGGTACTCCTGCATCAGCAAGCACCCGGCACTTGTCTGTTTTACACAAAGCAAAGGCTTCCACCTCACCCATAAATTTTGCATCATCCGGCAAATCAAGTTTTCGAGCCTTAAGACGGGTAATAAAGGCAGCCCTTATTTCTGCCTCATGCTCTTTTTCGTACTGTTTTTTATTGAGGGCTTCAATTTCTTCTGCACTTCTGAGAGTAAAGCAAACTTCCCCGTTTTTCAAAGCGTCCTGACAAAGCTGAAAATGAAGATTACTGCTAGCGGAAGAATACAAAGCCCAGACCTGGTCAGCCTTAAAAGAGCCTAAAGAATATTCAGCAAGATCGGAAAGAGAAACTGCCTCATTAGCTGTCGTTTCATCAGACATCAAAAGTTCATAAGCTTCGAGCAGCTTTGCATTTAAGCTCTCTGCCCCACCACAATCACAGGTAAGCACAGCCTCCAGCGATGAACAGGGACCTTCATGCAAAAGAACAACATCCTTTTCACGAACCTTCTGCTCGCCGTAAACTGCCTTTTTACCACTGGGAGTTGCAGGCTGACTACAAAATTTGATTATATATTTATCGCCGTCGCGGTCATTCACCACCGCAGGCTGGTTCTTATACAAAACAACAGAAAGCTTATTCATGAGGATATAGTATCAGAAAAAAAAGATAAAAAAAAGACCGCCCGAAAACGGACGGTCTTTTCACTGGTGGTTTCGACAAGCTCAACCACCGCAGTGGCTTAAACTACCACTTCTTTTCGATAGTGTCACAAATGTTCAACTCACCTTCATCAAGAGAGAAGAACTTTGCTTTTTCCATGTTAGGAACAACGTTTACTGAGTCACCAAGACGGAATTCAGCATTTGCAGTTGTCTTAGCGATGATAGACTGACCTTTGTTAGAAACAAGGTAGAGGTGTGTTTCGGCACCAAGTGGTTCCTTGTTAGTAATCTTCATCTGCATATCATCTTTTGCAGCTGGCTTGTCAACGTATGTGAGGTCTTCAGGACGAATACCGAAAGATACTTCCTTACCAACATAGTCTTTCAAGCTCTTAGCCTGCTCGTCTGTAGGGTTGATTTCGAAAGAACCTTCATCACAAACGATTTTTCCGTTCTTCTCAAGAACCTTTACAGTGAGGAAGTTCATTGGAGGTGTACCAATAAAGCCTGCAACGAACTTGTTGATTGGGTTGTTGTAGAGGTAAAGTGGAGCACCAATCTGCTGGATAACTCCGTCCTTCATTACAACAATCTTTGTACCAAGTGTCATAGCTTCGATCTGGTCGTGTGTTACGTAAATCATAGTAGCCTGAAGTCTGTTGTGAAGAGCAGCCAATTCAGAACGCATTGTTACACGAAGCTTAGCATCGAGGTTAGAAAGAGGTTCATCGAACAAGAATACCTTAGGGTTACGAACGATAGCACGACCTACAGCAACACGCTGTCTCTGTCCACCAGAGAGGGCCTTTGGCTTACGATCGAGATACTGAGTAAGGTCAAGCTGTTTTGCGGCATCGCGAACACGGCGGTCGATTTCAGCCTTGTCCATCTTACGAATCTTCAATCCGAATGCCATGTTATCATAAACAGTCATATGTGGATAAAGAGCGTAGTTCTGGAATACCATGGCGATATCACGATCCTTTGGAGGAACGTCGTTCATTTCAACGCCATCAATGAAGAGCTTACCTTCAGTAATATCTTCCAAACCAGCGATCATACGGAGAGTTGTTGACTTACCGCATCCAGAAGGTCCTACGAATACGCAGAATTCCTTGTCTTCAATAGTGATATTAGCATTGTTTACAGCACGAACACCGCCATCATAAACCTTACCAATACCTTTAAGTTCTACCTTTGCCATTTTATGTGGCCTCCTTAAGGGTTATATTATTAAAACCATTGTATCACATCGGCGTTAGAAGTCAACAGAGATTTTTCGTAAAGGTGTGTTTTTTTTAGTAATCTTCCCTTATTGCTTTTACCTAATCTTACTTATACAATTTGCATATCAAAAATAACAAAGAGGCTTTTATGATTTCTTTTGATTCAAAAACAAATTCATTTCGACTGGAAACCCCAAATTCTACTTATTGTATATTTATAAATGAACGGGGCTATATCGGCCATTCATATTATGGAAGTAAAATTGGAAAAGATGATCTTTCTTATCTTACACGAAATAAGGAATACGGCTTTTCTGATAGTAAGATTTTCCGAGAAAAAGGTTCTTTTATGGACTTCTTTCCACAGGAACTGCCGACAGATGGACTTGGAGATTTCCGCGAAGCTGCTCTGGCTGTCTGTGATTCAGAAGGACACAATGGAATTGAACTGAAATATAAAAATCATAAGATTTCTGGCGGAACAAAGCCTCTTACAGGCTTACCTGCTGTTTTTGGAAATGAAAAAGACTCTTCTGTTCTTGAACTTACTGCAACTGATGATGTTTTAAATGCAGAAGTAACTATTATATATACTGTTTTTGAAAAACTGGATGCAATCATACGTTCTGTAAGAATCAAAAATAACGGTACAAAGCCCCTCTACATCAGAAAAGCCCTTTCTTTTGCCATCGATATGGATGATGACAATTTTGACATGATTTCGCTGCATGGATCCTGGGCACGGGAACGCCACATAGACCGCCACCCTATTCACATGGGAAAACAGGGAGTATGCTCGAACCGCGGAGAAACAAGTCATCAGGAGCACCCCTTTATTGCCCTTCTCGATCACAATGCCTCTTATGACACAGGCCGTGTTTACGGCATGAACTTTATATACAGCGGAAACTTTATTGCAGATGTTCAGAAAAATCAATTTAACAACCTCCGCATAGTTATGGGAATCAATCCGGAGAACTTTTGCTGGAAACTGAATCCTAAAGAAAGTTTTGACACACCTCAGGCTGTGCTCGTTTATTCTGATTCTGGTTTAAATGGAATGAGTCACACCTTCCATGATTTGTACCGGGAGCATTTAATCCGCTCGCCTTATAAAAAAACTCCACGACCAGTTCTCATTAACAACTGGGAAGCTACCTATTTTAATTTTGATACAGATAAACTGATTGATATTGCACGCGAAGCTTCGAAAGACGGAATAGAAATGCTTGTAATGGACGACGGCTGGTTTGGCCACCGATCTTTTGATGACAGTTCGCTCGGTGACTGGACTGTGAATGAAAATAAAATTAAGGGCGGACTCAAGCATTTGGTTGATGAAGTAAACAAGCTTGGAATGAAATTCGGAATCTGGTTTGAGCCTGAAATGATTTCACCTGATTCTGATTTGTATCGAGCACATCCCGACTGGGCAATTCAGATTCCAGGACGTGAACCAGGACTCAGCCGACAGCAGCTTGTACTTGATATCACCCGTAAAGAAGTAGAAGACTACACATACGAAAGCGTTGCAAAAATCCTCCGCAGCGCAAATATTGAATATGTAAAGTGGGATATGAACCGCCAGCTAACTGATATAGGCTCGGCCACTCTACCGGCAGACCAGCTGGGAGAGTTCTACCACCGCTACGTGCTTGCCCTTTACCGCCTGCAGGAACGCTTAATCACCGAGTTCCCGAATCTGCTGCTAGAAAACTGTTCCGGCGGAGGAGCGCGCTTTGACCCTGGTATGCTCTTTTACAGCCCGCAAATCTGGTGCTCTGACGATACTGATGCAATCGAACGACTTTCCATCCAGGAAGGAACATCCCTTGTTTACCCTCTTTCTACAATGGGAGCACATATTTCTGTCTGCCCTAACCACGCCTGTGGCCGCGTAACTCCATTCAAAACCCGAGGCTACGTTGCCCTCAGCGGAACCTTTGGCTACGAGCTTGATATTACAAAACTGCCGCCGGAAGAACGTGCAATGATTCCAGGGCAGATTACTCTTTATAAAAAGTTTGGAGACCTTGTAAGAAACGGCGACTACAACCGCATTGCCAGCTACAGAGAAAACAACGAATATGACTGCTGGGCAAGCATTGCAAAAGATAAATCAAAGGCACTTGTTACTTTTGTGCAGGTTTTGAACCACCCGAATTATAAGACACGATTTATAAAAATCGCAGGCCTCAAACCAGAAGCAAAATACAAGGTTACCTGGCCGGATGAAGACCAGTCAAAATTCCAGTCTATGGAAGTGACAGGCCTCACAATTGCAAAAGCGGGAATCCCGGTTCGCCGTGACTGGGGAGATTTCCAGGGACAGTTGATTTATATAGAAGAAATCTAATATAGATTGTCACACGGATTCGAAACGCCTAACGGCGTTTCTGTTTGATTTTATAATTGATTTTGCGTTAGCAAAATCGAATCCGTGTGACAATACTTATGAGATTATCGACTTTATTTGTTTCATAGAAAAACCGCTACGTAGAAGGGCTGTGATGAGTTTTTCATCTGCTTTACTTTTCGACAATTTTTCATAAGCCTTGCGGCAAAGCTCATCCTCATCATTTTCAGTAAAAAACTCATCAAGGGCTTTGCCCGCAACATCCCGCGCAATCCCCCGCGCCGCCAGCTCCGCCGCGAGTCTGCTTCTTCCTTCAAAATGATTGATTTTGCGGGTATTAAGCCAGGCAGTTGCATAGCGAAGGTCACTCAAATATCCCCGCCCCTCAAGATAAGTCAGCGCCGCTTCCACATATTTTTTATCATATTTTTTTTCAATTAATTTTCGTGTAAGCCCAAAGCGACTCTGTTCCGCCCGAGCCAGATATCCCACAGCCTTAAGTTCTACAGCACAAGTAAGCCCTGCATCCAGCAAAGAATCAGTTTCCTCATCATCAAACTCAAGACCAACATTAATCCGCTCAAAAAGCCCTTCCGGCAGATATTCCTTACGTACAAAAAAAGCAGAGCCTTCCTCTGGCGTTAATTTAAACATCCCACTATAAGACGATTCTACAAGAGTTTTTACAGTCATACGATTATTGTGTGTGTTTTTTTATAAGAGGTCAATAGATTTAAGGTTGGATACGGAGTGGAAAATACTCCATGACAACAAGCCTAAAATCGAAAATCCGTTAAAAAACGGGCTGCGACAGCGGGCCGTTTTAGATTATCGAAAGAATGGCTCAGCGGCGAGACTAGCGAGCCGCCCCCGTTGGCAGGTGTGTTTTTTTCACGGGAGAGGACGAACATAAGATCTCTTTGTTTAAAATAAAAAAAACACGGCCAAACGACCGTGTTTTGTAAAAACTCTTGTAAAGTTCGTCGACTAACGCTTTGAGAACTGGAAGCGGCGGCGAGCACCCTTCTGTCCGTACTTCTTACGCTCAACCATACGAGAATCGCGTGTGAGGTATCCGTTAGCCTTGAGAGATGTACGAGCATCTGGATCAATCTGAACGAGAGCGCGTGAAATGCCATGCAAGCAAGCAGCTGCCTGACCGTTCATACCGCCACCCTGAACGTTGATAAGAACGTCATACTTTGAACCCATAGAAGTTACGAGAAGAGGCTGCTGAACAACCTGAATCTGCTCTGCAGTTGCAAAGTATTCTTTTACATCTTTACCATTAACAACGATTTTTCCTGAGCCATCGCGAACAAATACTCGGGCTACAGCTGTTTTTCTTCTTCCTGTACCAATAGCAATATTCTTTACCATTTTCTATCCCCCGTATTACAGCTCAACTGGCTGTGGATTCTGTGCAGCATGTGGATGCTCAGCACCAGCATAAATCTTAACATTGTCCATCATCTTGCGGCCAAGTCTTCCATGTGGAAGCATACCAGCAACAGCAATTGACATAGGATCTGTAGGATGTTTTTCCAAAAGCTTTTCATATGTGTGAGCACGGAGACCACCAACAAAACCTGTGTGGTGATAATAAATCTTCTTCTGCTCTTTTCCACCAGTTACAACTGCTTTTTCTGCATTGATGATTACAACATAATCACCCATAAGCTGATTCTTTGTGTAAGTTGCTTTGTTCTTTCCGCGTGCAATATAAGCAGCCTTTGCAGCAACACGTCCAAGAGGTTTACCAGCAGCGTCGATAACATACCATTTGCGTGGCTGGTCGTATTCTTTTACAAAAATAGTTTCCATGATATACCTTACTATAAAAAATTAAAGTTTATCTGCGGTTCTGAAGTTTTTGCATCTAACCCCAAAACTGCCTTGGATTTAAGATGAGCAGTCAAAAATCCAATAACGGGTAAAGTATATTATCAGATTTCAGAGGTTTGTGTCAATGCTACTGAGCGTCGTTTTTAGCAGCATCTTCTTTTTTTGCTTCTTTTTTATCTTTGATATCGGCAGCACCAATAAAAAGACAAATCAATCCTATTAAGGCAGCGAGAACAGGAGCTCCCCCCTTAAGGAATGAGATTACTTCTGGTCCCCAGGCCAAAGGACCTGCAGGAAGAACTGCAAAAACTGTAAATGCTATAAATATTAATCCAAGAATTATTGAAATCATATATATAGAATAATCTAATTCACAAAACCTTGCAACAAAAAATAATATAAAAATTCTTATTGACATAATCAAATATATATTGCATTTTATCGTTTAGACATTATAAATTGAGAAAACGACCCAGGCTTGCTAAGTTTTTGAATTGATGTTAAGCCCTGCGTTTGCAGGATGTCCGGATGGACAATCATAATTAGATTGAGGTTACTTGAGTGAAAGGAAGTCAGGTTACCATTGATCATGTATCCAAAAGATT
>JAEDCY010000003.1 GCA_016293915.1 Treponema sp.
AGCGGGTGGTTGCTTGTGCGCCTGCAAGCAAGCGCACCGGCTCACGAGCCGTAATGCTAAAAACACGGCTTTTCGCCGTGTTTTTTTTTGTCTTATATGCTATAATAAACCTCTCTGGAGGCATTATAAAATGGCAGATTATCACGAATTTCCACCTGCGCCAGAAGGCACCCCTGTAGCAAATTTCGTACACCTTCACGTCCACTCAGACTATTCTCTACTGGACTCCTGTGCCACTTTAGACAAGCTTGTTGCAAAAGCAAAAAGCCTTAATATGCCTGCCCTCGCTCTTACCGACCACGGAAACATGTTCGGAGCCCTCAACTTTGAAAAGCTCTGCCATGTAAACGGAATCAATCCTATTGTTGGTGAAGAGTTTTATGTTGCCTACGGAAGTCACTACGAAAAAGAAGACGTTCCTTACAGCCATAAGGGAGAAGAAGGAGACCGTAAGGCCCACTACTTTCACCTGATTCTGCTCTGCGAAAATCAGAAGGGCTATGAAAATATGTGCTGGCTTTCCAGCCGCGCCTTCTGTGATGAAAATGCCCTTTATTATGGTAAGCCTCGTATAGACTTTGAACTTCTTGAACAGTATCACGAAGGAATCATCTGCTGCTCGGCCTGTATTCAGGGAGAACTTCCCCAAATGCTGCTTGCCGGAATGGATAAGGAAGCCGAAGAACTTGCCTTAAAATACAGTAAGCTTTTTGGTCCTGACCATTATTATATAGAAATCCAGGACCACGGAATTCCAGAACAGAAAGTAGTTGCTGAAAAACTGATCGCACTTGCTCATAAATTAAACATTCCGCTGGTTGCTACAAACGATGTTCACTATGTAGAAAAAGAAGACGCCATTGCCCAGGATGCCCTGCGCTGCATCGGATTTAAAAATCTGCTGCACGAAAAGCATGCCAAAATGGGCGGCGACATGGATCTGGATAACTGGTATTTCAAGACCGAAGAAGAAATGCGAGCTCTCTTTCCTCAGTGCCCGGAAGCCTTTGATAACACAATCAAGATTGCCAACATGTGTAATCTTACAATCAAGCAGTATACAACGCCAGAACTCAAGGAATGTCTGCCCCGCTTTGAACTTCCAAAAGAATTCCGTACCCATGGCGACGACTATCAGAGTGACCAGAACGACTATGTAAAATATCTTGTAGAAGAAGGACTTAAAAAACGCTACAAGGAAATTACTCCTGAAATCCGTGAGCGTGCCGACTACGAAATGAACACAATTTTCAGCATGGGATTTTCCGGCTACTTCCTTATCGTCTGGGAGTTCATCAACTGGTCAAAATCAACTTACGACAATGTAAACAAAAGGCCAAAGCCTTATATTCCGATTGGACCGGGCCGTGGTTCTGGTGCAGGTTCTCTTGTAGCCTACGCCATGACAATTACCGATATCGACCCATTCAGATATGGTTTGATTTTTGAGCGATTCTTAAACCCAGAACGTGTATCCATGCCGGATTTCGACGTTGATATGGACTTCGACTATCGACAGGATATCATCCAACATACGCGCGATTTGTATGGTGATGCAAACGTTGGGCATATTGTTACTTTTGGTACACTTAAACCTAAAAACTGTATTGCCGATGTTGGCCGCATTTTGAACATTCCTCTAAATGAAGTTGCAATGCTCAAAAAATGTATTCCAGATAATCCTAAGGCAAAACTCAAAGATGCTTTCAGTGAACCAACAGAAAAAATGCCGGATGGCGGTCAGCTTATTCCCTACAAGGATGATCCGCGCTATCAGGAGCTTTTTGACCTTGCCTTCAGACTTGAAGGTGTAAAACGAAACACTGGTTTGCATGCTTCGGGTATGGTAATTGGTCTTACCCCTCTTCCAGACTGGGCTCCGGTTTTTAAGGATCCTAAAACTGGTGAAGTTGGCGTTCAGTACACAATGGATATTATTGAGCCTTGTGGACTTGTAAAGTTTGACTACCTTGGACTTAAAACACTTTCTCTGATTCGTTATGCAGAAGCAATTATAAACAAACACCGTCCTACAGGAACTCCAGAGTTTATTACAGCAAATGTCAGTGAAACTGATGAAAAAACCTTTGACCTTTTCTGCCGTGGAGACTCTGTCGCAGTATTCCAGTTTGAATCTCCTGGTATGCAGAAAATCTTGCGCGAATGTAAACCACGTACAATCGAAGAGCTTGTTGCCTTGAACGCACTTTATCGTCCGGGCCCGCTCGACTATATTCCAAAATACATTGAAGGTAAATGGAAGCCTGAAACTATTGAATATCCGGACCCGTCGCTTGAAAATCTTTTGAAAGAAACCTATGGCGTTATGGTTTACCAGGAACAGGTTATGAAAGTTGCCCAGATTATTTCAGGCTTCTCTCTTGGTGGTGCAGATATGCTTCGCCGTGCCATGGGTAAGAAAAAGCTCGACGTTCTTATGAAAAAGAAAGAAGAGTTTATTGCCGGTGCTGTTAAAAACGGACACACAGAGGAACATGCAGGTGAAATCTTTGAAATCATGATTCCATTTGCCGGCTACGGATTCAATAAATCTCATGCAGCGGCTTACTCTGTTCTTGCTTACCGCACAGGCTGGCTTAAGGCTCACTACCCGGCTGAATTCATGGCAGCCAACCTTACAAACGAAATCACTTCTACAGATGGACTTCCTTTCTATATTGAAGAAGCCCGAAAAATGGGAGTTCCCGTAGATGCTCCTGACGTAAACCGTTCTGATATTATTTTTGACGTTGTAGACGGCCGTATTGTCTTTGGTCTTAAAGGAATCAAGGGTATGGGTGAGGCCGCAGCTCAGGTTATTGTAAATGAGCGCGAAAAGAACGGTCCGTATAAATCTTTCATGGACTTTATAAAACGAGTCTGTGCTATTGTTGAAAAAGACGAAGACGGTCGTGAAAAGACATTCATCAATAAAAAAGCAATCGAAGTTCTTATCAAAACCGGTGCCTTTGACCATCTTAAGGAAAAAGATGGAACAACCCTCAACCGCCCGACACTTCTTGCCAATATGGAAGCAGCTCTCGACTACGTTTCTGATTATCTTGAAGATCAGAAAAAAGGTCAGGGAGACTTGTTCGGCGACCTTGCAGATGAGGAAAAGAATTTTACAGACTTCCAGTATAGAATTATTCCGGATGTTCCTCAGATGGAACTTCTTAATATGGAAAAAGAGTGCATAGGTTGTTACGTAAGCGGACACCCTCTGGATTCTTACCGCAAGGCAATAGAAAGAGCTGTTACTGTAAGAGCCGGAAACATAAACCGCATTGCCGAAGAAAGCAAGGCAGAAAAAGCTGCTCTCGAAGCAAGCGGATTAAAACCATGGCAAATGCGCGATTCCGGAAAATCTTACGTAGCACTGGGAATGATTTCCGGAATTCACGAAATTGTTACCAAAAAAGGTGCCCGAATGGCTTTTGCAAAGCTAAATGATATGGATGGTCAGATTGACCTTACCTTCTTCCCTAAAACCTGGGAAACAATGAAAACCCAGCTTCAGGATGCCGAAGTTTATGCTTTCCGCGGAAAAGTTGATGGCAGTCGTGATACACCTTCTTTGATTGTTGATTCTATTGAAGATGTACAGCAGATGGAAACTCATTCTGCCCAGGCGGTTCATATCCGGCTGGACACAAATTTCAATTCCGAGCCTGCAATTGCACAATTAAAAGATTTTTTATTTGATAAAATGGGTAAATGTTCAGTATATTTTCATATAGACACAGGAAATAATCCTTATGTCGTAAAAGCAAACGACCAGATTTCCGTTAGTGCCGATGAGCAGACCCTTAAGGCATTAAAAGACATCAATTTCGTGCGCGAAGTGTGGACGGAGTAGGCTACAATCGAAAATCCGTTAAAAATCGGGCTGCGACAGCGGTCCGATTTAGGATTATCGCTCGTTCCGCCTCAGAGGCGAGACTACGCGAGCCGACTAAAATCGAAGAACCGTTAAAAAACGAGCTGCGACAGCGGGTCGTTTTAGGTTCATCGAAAAAATGGCTCAGAGGCGAGACTATGCGAGCCGACAATGCGATGTTTTTTTTCAGGAGGTATTTTTTTATGATACAGACAGTTTTATCTATTCTAGCAGCAATGCTTTCAGTTTATACTCTTTTATGTTTTGTATATATTCTTATGTCCTGGTTACCGGGTGCTAAGTTCACGAGGTTCGGACATATAATGACAGCAATCTGTGAACCATATATGGGGCTCTTCAAAAAACTTGGATTTCTTCGCATAGGAAACATTGATTTTTCACCGATTGTTTCACTTGGAATTCTTTCGCTTGCCTCTGCAATTCTTGGAGGAATTCAGCATACAGGAAGAATCTTCGTCGGCGGAATTCTCGGAACTATCATCAGTTCTATCTGGGGAATTGCTTCATCAATTGGTTTTATTTTTACCCTTTTGACATTTGTCCGCTGGATAGTACTTCTTATTAATAAAGGAAGAACCTCTTATGATTCAGGCTGGAATCAGGTAGACATGATGCTCAATAAGATTTCTTACAAGATTGCAGGAACCTTTACCAAAAATGGAATAAGTTACCAGACTTCACTTTTAATCTCATGGATTACCCTGCTTGTATTTCTTGGAGTAGGACATATTCTTATTACAATTCTCGTAAGCCTCTGTTATAGAATGCCATTTTAATGAAGATTTCTGATATAAAAACCCCGGTTTCTTCAATTTCAGGAATCGGGCCTCAGCTTACAAAAGCCCTGGCAAAAGTAAATGTTTTCACAGTTGGCGACCTGCTGCAATATTATCCTCGAGACTATGAAGACAGGACTCATAAGGTAACTTTCCGTGAGCAGGCCGAAAACCACGGCAAAGTTCATACAGTAGCGCAGGTAATCAGCCACGAATGGTTCGGTTACGGTCGTATGAAAACCTTAAAAATCATTGTAAATGATGGAACAGGCACGGCAGAGCTTATTTGTTTTAACAGAGCCTTTTTGGAAAAGAGCCTTATACCCGGCACAATAATTACAGTCACCGGAAAATTCGAAGTAAAATATGGAAAACTGCAAAGCACAGCCTTTGAGGCAATAAAACATGCTACGGTGGTTGAGCCTGTTGCCGGCTCACAAGGTGGTTTCGATACACCTGCTTCGCAGGCACTCAACCACCCTATGCCCGACCTCTCTTCTATCGCGCCAAAAGAAAGCGGAATAATCCCGGTTTATCCGCTCACAGAAGGACTCTCTCAGAAGGCCGTAACAAAAGCCGTCTCACAGGCGCTCCAGCAGTACGCGCACGGAATCGAAAACGAGTTGCCTTCTGAACTTATCGAGGCGCGCGGCCTTTTACAAAAACAGGACGCAATCCGCCTTATTCACCGCCCATCAGAAATGTCCCAGGCGGCGGCCGCCCGCCGTACCCTTGTTTACGAAGAGCTCTTTCAATTCCAGTCAATACTTGCAAAGCGTATCTACAACAGAAAAGGTTTTACGTCGAATACAGTGATTGTACCGAAGAGTTCTGTGATTGAGACAAAAAGTACGGTGATTGAGCCTGTCGAAAACACCGCATCTTTCGATAAATCTACCGGCTCACAGAGTAATTTCGACATCTCTCAATTCACCGATTCCCTCTCTCCGCTCCAGCTGGATTTTTTCAATTCTCTTCCATTTCCTCTTACAGATGACCAGCGCAAGGTAATCTACGAAATGGATGCAGAAATAGACCGCAGCTACACTGAAAGGGAACGTGTGCTAAACCAGATGGACCGGGGTCTGCCGCCACCAAGCACGCCGGTTTTTACAATGGCAAGGCTTTTACAGGGCGATGTAGGTTCAGGAAAAACTCTTGTTTCACTTTTTCTCTGCCTCAGAATCATCAGCTGGAAAGGCCAGTGTGCCTTTATGGCTCCTACAGAAATTCTTGCACGCCAGCACGCAGAAACTACTGCAAAACTACTGACTCCGCTTGGAGTCCGCACTGCCTTTCTTACAGGAAATCTCCGCGCAAAAGGACGTAATCAGCTGCTAAAAGCCCTTAAGGATGGCGAAATTGATATCGTTGTTGGAACTCACGCACTTTTTTCTGCAAACGTAGAGTACAAAGATATGAAATTAGCCGTAATTGATGAGCAGCATCGTTTTGGAGTTCTTCAGCGACAGGCAATAATCGAAAAAGGACGGCAGACTGTTGGTTCAACAAGTTCTGCCACCGGAGCCTTTACCTTTGAACCAAATCTTCTTATGATGAGTGCAACTCCTATTCCTCAAAGTCTTGCCCTTACCGTTTTTGGCGATCTTGATATTTCTTCGATTCACACAATGCCCGCTGGCCGCAAGCCGATTACTACCTACCTCGTAAAAGAGGGCAACGAAATGAATGCCTACGAAGCAGTTAGAAAGGAACTTGAAAAAGGTCATCAGGCTTATTTTGTCTATCCGGCAATTGACAGCGATGAAAATATAAAATCTGCAGAGCGCGTTTTTGCTCATCTGCGAGACCATATTTATCCTCAGTATAAATGTGCCCTTGTTCACAGCAAAATTGACGAAGATGAACAGGTTAGAATTTTAAGAGATTTTCGAGACGGAAGTATTCAGATTCTGGCCGCTACCACGGTGATTGAAGTAGGTGTCGATGTGCCGAACGCAACCTGTATGGTAATTGAGATGGCAGACCGCTTCGGTATGGCCCAGCTTCACCAGCTCCGCGGGCGTGTAGGTCGCGGAGAAGCCCAGTCCTTCTGCTTTTTGATATACAGTAAGGATATAACGGAAACCGGAATTGAACGAATGAAGGCTCTGAGGCAGAGTACTGACGGATTTTTTATTGCCGAGCAGGATCTCAAAACCCGCGGTCCTGGAGAACTCAATGGCACAGTGCAGGCAGGTGAGCTTGGCTTCCATCTTGCAGATCTCTCCCGCGACATGGAAATAATGGAATTGGCTCGAAATGATGCGATTTCATACATTGCAACTCAAAACGTGTCAAAATAACTCAAAATAACTCAGTAACAAAATCACTGTATCAAAATGACACAGTTTAATATCCGTCATTCCGAACTTGTTTCGGAATCTACCAGATAAGATCCTGAAACAAGTTCAGGATGACCGGTTTTTTAGTAAAAAAAAACTTTTTCTACAAATTTCATCTTTTTTTAGTTGATATTTTTACTTGGCACAATACTTGCTATATAGTTAGTGTATAAGGAGATTATGCCATGACAAACGATGAAAACATTCTTGCTATGTACCTCAAAGAAATCAACAAGATTCCTATGATTTCTCATGAAGAAGAAGTTGAGCTTGCACAGAAAGCTCAGGCTGGCGATACAGTTGCAAAAAATAAACTTGTAAATGCTAATCTCCGCTTTGTAGTAAATGTTGCAAAGAAATATCAGAATCACGGTCTTGATCTTACAGACCTGATAAGCGAAGGAAATATCGGGCTTCTTACAGCTGTTGAAAAGTTCGATGTAACAAAAGGATATCATTTCATTTCTTATGCTGTATGGTGGATTCGACAGAGCATTCTTAAGGCTATCTGCGAAAAGAGCCGTGCTATCCGTCTGCCTCTTAACCGCGCCAATGAGCTTGTTCAGATTGAACATGCACGCAAGGTTGTTGGAACTAAGAAAACAGAGCAGCAGGAATACGAAGAAATCGGCGCTATGCTCAATATGGATGCAAGCCATGTTCGTGATATGATTAATATCAGCCGTGAAATGATTAGTCTTGATGCAGAAACAAATGATTCTGATAACGGCCGTTCCAAGGTTTCAGACTTCTTCGAAGACAATGCTTATGATCGTCCGGAAGAAAAGGCTATCGAAAAATCTATGCACGAAGAAATTGACGGTGTAATCAATACTCTTCGTCCTAACGAAGCACGTGTTATCCGCATGCGCTATGGCCTCAACGGTGCAAAACCTATGTCACTTAAAGAAGTTGGCGAAGAATGCTCTCTTACAAAAGAAAGAATCCGCCAGATCGAAAAACACGCAATTATCCGTTTGCAGCACCCTACCCGTGCCCGCAGACTTGAAGCATACGTAGCGTAAAAATACAAAGGTTATATAAAAAGGGGCTGTCCAAGAAAGAAATGGACAGCCCCTTTTTATTTGCAGTAATTATATTTAGGCTTTTACCGGGATTCCACAATCTTTGTGTTCATTTTCCCAATTCTGAGCAAGTCTCAAAATCTTTTTCTCACTGAACATAGCTCCGGCAAACTGCATACCAATTGGCATACCATCTGCACTTGTACGTCCGGCTGGAACATTGATTGAAGGAATACGGGCAAGGTTTACGAAAGTTGTATAAAGGTCTGAGAGGTACATCTCAAGCGGATTATCAACTTTAGAACCAAGCTTGAATGCAGCAGTAGGACATGTTGGACACAAAATTATGTCGTACTTGTCGAATACAGCTGCAACCTCGCGCTGAATGCGGGCACGAACTGTCATACCCTTTTTATAAGTGTCTCCTGAGAACTGCTCAGAAAGAACATAATTTCCGATTACGATACGGCGTTTTACTTCAGGGCCAAAACCTTCTGAACGTGTTTCAACATAAAGCTCATCGTAACCCTGACCATTGTCTACACGACGGCCATAGCGGATACCATCAAAACGGCTGAGGTTTGAAGCTGCTTCAGAAAGAGCAATTACATAGTAAGCGGCAATTGAAGCATCAAGAATCGGAAGGTCAACTTCTTCTACTGTGGCTCCCTTATCTGTAAACCATTTACGTGTTTCTTCAAAGCATTTTACAACATCAGGATCTGCACCTTCTGTTTTAAGGAACTGTTTTGGAATCGCAATTTTAAGAGCTTTGAACTCTGCATCTGTAAGAGCTTCGAGTTTGCTCAAAGTTTTTCCTTCAGGCAAATCTGCAGAAGTGTCATCATACATATCTACGCCGCACATAAGGCTGAGAGGTTCAGCAATATCTGCAGGAGTGTGACCGAGAATACCAACCTGATCCAGAGAAGAACCGTATGCAACGATTCCCCAGCGGCTGAGAACTCCATAAGTTGTCTTAAGACCATAGATTCCACAGTAGCTTGCAGGGAGGCGAACTGAACCACCGGTTTCTGTACCAAGACCAAAGAGTGCTTGGTTTGCAGCAACAGCGGCAGCAGAACCACCAGAAGAACCACCAGATACAAACTCTCGGTTAATAGGATTACGGGTTGGGCCGTAACATGAGTATTCTGTAGAAGAACCCATTGCAAACTCATCCTGATTACAGCGTCCAAGAGGAATTGCACCTGCCTTTTCCAATCGGTCAATTACAGTTGCGTTATAAGGAGCAACATAGCCTTCGAGGATTTTTGAAGCACAGGTAAGGCGGTGGCCTTTTGAGTTCATGTTATCTTTTAATGCAAATGGAATTCCAAGCAAAGGTTTTTCTGCAAAAAGCTTATCCAGAGCATCGCCGCCTGCAGTACGTGCTGCGGCAATTTCCTTGTCGGCAGCAGCAGCTACTTCTGCAGCATCATCGTACATTTCGATAAAAGCATTGAGAGGAATTGGAGCACTCTTATCTTTGTTGAAAGTATCAATAGCGTCGCGAACAAGCTTTTCGCTGGTAACTTCGCCGGCTTTGAGTGCGTCGCGTGTTTCTTTGATTGTGTAATACATATTAAGCACCCTCCCCGAGTACCTTTGGTACCTGGAAATAGCCGTCCATAAAGTTTTCTGAAACTTTCTTTACGTCGCTGATTTCAAGTCCATCTACTACTGTATCACCACGAAGCTTATCGGCCTCGGTACGTGGATATGCGTCATACGGATTTTCACTATCATCATACTTAGAAAGAATATCAAAATATCCAACAATGTCGTCTACCTGTTTTTTCAATGTCTCCATATTTGTACTTTCTGGAGACAAACGAGACAAATAAAGTAAGTTTGTAAGAGTCTCTTCATCAATTTCTTTATGCTGTGTTGCCATAATAAATATTATAGTAGAAATTGCAGTTTTAGTGAATATGTATGATTTTTCGTTTCCTTTACAAAGAGGACAAAGGTATTATAAAGAAAGCTGGTTAACACTTTGGCTCCCGGTCACGGCTGCGTGGTACAAAACCGCGCAATAATGCGCTACACGCTTTTTGTGGTATAGAAACTATTGAACCTGCCGCTCTCGCGGCAGCCACAAAAAGAGTGTTTTTGCACCACGCCCCGCTCCCTCGCGCCAACTTTCTGCAATTCCTTTATAATATCTTTGTCCTCTTTGTAAAAACATCGAATACATTTTTACCTTGCCGTAAAAGTATTTCTACTATAATATTTCTTTATGCGTTTAGATTTACTCTTAGAACTTATCGGATATCTTGGCTCACTGCTGGTTATTGTTTCTATGCTGATGACTTCGGTAGTGAAGCTCCGTGTTATTAATACAATCGGAAGTGTAATCTTTTGTGCCTATGCACTGGCAATTCATTCTTATCCTACTGCCGCCATGCAGGTTTGCCTTATCATCATCAATATCGTTAATCTTCATAAACTGAATAATACAAAAAAAGAATATGCAGCCGTGGAACTTAATTTTAATGACGGGTTTCTGTCTCATTTTCTTTTTTCAAACAGTAGTGATATCAAAAAATTCTTTCCTGATTTTTCCGCTCCATCACAAAATGACAGAATATTCCTGATTACCTGCGAAGAAATTCCTGCAGGTGTTTTTATTGCTGATAATGACGGGAAAGACAATTTAAACGTAAAACTTGATTATACTACACCAGCTTACCGCGACTGTTCTGCCGGAAAGTTTATGTTTACACATCTTAAGCATCTTGGAATCAAAAAAGTTATAGCAGAAACAAAAATCCCCGCCCATGAAAAATACCTTAATAAAGTCGGCTTTTCACAAGACGGGGATTCAGGTGGCTTTGTAAAGAATCTATAGAGTCTTAGTTACAAATGCCTTACCGGCAACTTCTCCAAGAGTAATATAGGTATGATTTACAGGATCATAAGTAATTGGGCGAAGCTTTGCAGGGTCGATTTTTCCATCTGTAAGAATACTGTCGTCTGCATTTACATTGATGATATTTGCGGTCATGCAACCTGTTATTGGCTCATAAGTAAGCATCTCGCATTCGAGGCACATTGGAAGTTCGTTGATTACCGGAGCATCTACAAACTCTGATTTTGTTGCGGTAAAGCCGGCTTTGGCAAATTTATCCGGAACATTGTTTGCAGAAACGCAGCCTACATAATCACATTCTTTTACATGAGCAGCATCTGCCATGCTCACGGTAAAGGCTTTTTTCTTCAAAAGATTTTTTGCAGTTTTGTGGCTTGGGTCAATGCAAATTGCAATCTGATTTGTATCGTGTATTCCACCCCAGGCAGCATTCATTGCATCTGGATTTCCATTCTCATCATAAGTTGCAATAATTAATACCGGCATAGGGTACATAAAAGTCTGTTTTCCAAAGTTTGTTCTCATAGCAGTTTTATCCTCCTGATAAAAAACTGCTAAACGGGCATGTAAAGGCTTTAAGCGAAGCGTGTCTTGACATGAACGTATAGCAGTGTGTTAAATTTTTAATTATTATACTATAATTTCCATATAATTACATGAGGTAAAAAATGGAAGTTTCAAAAAACTTTTCGCTGGCAGCAGTTTTTTCAGACCACATGGTTTTGCAGAGAAATAAATGGACTGCAATATTTGGTCAGGCTGAAGACGGAGCCCTTATAGAGGCTTCTCTTTTTGATGGCAAGGATTCTTTGCTTTGCAGAAACTCCTGTATTGCCTCAAATGGTCGCTGGCTTTTACAACTTGAAGCTCAAAGTGCACAGACTGGCTGCAAGCTTGTAATTAACTGCGGAAGCGAAAGTAAAAGTTTTTGTGATATTGCAATTGGCGAAGTCTGGCTTGCTGGCGGTCAGAGCAATATGGAGTTTGAACTCCAGAACTGCAAGGAAGGGCCTGCTGAACTTTCTGATGATGAAGCCGGAAAGAATGTTCGCTTTTACTACACAAATAAGATTGGCTGGATGGATGATAAGTTTTTCGAAGCAGAACGCAAGACAGCCTGGCAGACCTGGGAAAATCCTGCACGCGGCGCCTGGTCTGCAGTGGGGTATTTTTTTGCAAAAAAGCTTGCTGCTGATCTGGACTGCGTAGTTGGTGTAATTGGCTGTAACTGGGGAGGAACTTCGGCAAGTGCCTGGATGCGACGCGAATATCTTGAAGAAGACCGAGATCTGAACACTTACCTCTCTGATTACGCAGAAGCTACCCGCGGTAAATCAATCGAACAACAGTGTAAAGAATTTGATAATTATGAAATAGAAAATGCTGCCTGGCAGGAAAAGTTTTCAAAACTTTGGGAAAAGCAGCCGGGCATCACATGGGCAGAGGCAGAAAAAATTCTGGGAAAGAATCCCTGGCCGGGTCCTGCTTCCTGCAAAAATCCGTATCGCCCGTGCGGACTTTATGATTGTATGATTGCACGAATTTTGCCTTACACTCTCAAAGGCGTGCTCTGGTATCAGGGAGAAAGTGATGACCATAAGCCCGTCTTTTATTACAAGCTTTTCCGTTCACTCATCGATAACTGGCGCACAGACTGGAAGGATGAAAATCTGCCTTTTGTTTTTGTTCAGCTGCCTGTTCACCGTTACGAAGCAGATCCTGATTTCCGTCACTGGTGTATTGTGCGTGAAGGTCAGGCAAAGGTTGCAGCGACAGTTCGTAATGCATGGCTGACAAGTGCTTTTGATTTAGGCCAGTACAGCGATATTCATCCGGTAGCTAAAAAAGTTCTTGCAGAAAGAATGGAAGCAAATGCTCTTGCGAATGTGTACCAGTTGATTCCCTCTGTTGACGCCGCTGCCCCTCAGATTGAAGGATGTTATCCAAATAACAGTCAGGATGAAAATGGTCCTGAAAAACTCGTTCTAACTTTTGCAAATGCTCCACTCGGCTTTGAAGTTCGTAAAGATGAAACCAGATTTGAAGAATATAAAAAGATGGAAGCAAATCAGGGGAATACTGTAAGTTCTGAATTTTCAGGTTTTGAAATAGCAGAAAGCGACGGTATCTGGCATCCGGCAAAGTTTGCTCTTGGCGGCACAGACGGAAAATTGAATACAATAATTTTATGCAGCGATAAAGTTAGCCGGCCGGTAGCTGCCCGCTATGGCTGGTACAACTATGGGCCTGTTACGATTTATGGCAAGAACGGACTTCCTCTGTGTCCATTCAGAATTACGGCAGCAGGAAAAGTTTGCGGTGAGGCTGGTAAATCAGATGACACCGGTCACGCAAAAATCCAGCAGATAATGACGGTATGAGAAAAGAAGAAGCTTCTGTTATGCTGAAACAAAAAAATGTCATGCTGAAACAAAAAACTGTCATGCTGAACTTGTTTCAGCATCTAAAAAAAAGATCCCGTACCAAGTTCGGGATGACAGTCTATAAGCTTGAGATGACAGTTCTTTTAACATTTTTCTTATCCTATACATTGGCCGCCCAGCCGGTACCCGGCTCATACTACGACTTTGTCGACGCCACAAAAGACCTGCCGGCTGGTCACGACAAAACCTCGCTGATTATCTACCGGCCGGACAACGTCGGAGTTCTCAATGACATCCGCTGCTTTCTGCGCATCCAGGACGAAGCCGGCCAGGACATCACTTACGACACAAGCTACATCACAGCCACTTACGAATGGATGAGCACACCGGACATCATCCGTAATTATAAGCACACCTACTTTCTCAGCGGCGGCATGGCCATGCACCTCAAGCTCAAAAAGGGCCGCTACAAAATCTCTCTCTACACTCCCGTGAACCAGCAGAACAATTTTGTTTACCCGGAGTCCGGAGAAGAAGCCAGAACCGCCCTGCAATCCGGGGTAGTAGAATACTCGCAGCCTCAGGCTTTCCAATGGGAATCAAATGTTTTCGAATACAACACAGAGAATCCAACAAAGGTAATTTTTGTTACCCCTACCCGCAACGACAACGGCTTTTACAATGGCGGCTGGGTGATAGATTATAAGGACGGAAGAAAGCCGTAAACACAAAAGAGCCGCGGCTGGATCTCCTTTACAAAGATATTGACAAATAATTCTGGTATGTTATAGCTATAAAAGAAAGGCACCACGCGACAAGCGTCTTGCCTCCCAGTTAGGTGCCTAGTAAACTAGGCTTGTGCCCATCCTGTGGCTGCAAACACGACAGGGTGGGCTATTTTTTTCACTTCTTTTATTTTGAGGCTATTACATCGGCGAGATCGAAGATTGCCTGTTTTTGTATTGAGGTAAAGTTATTTAACTTTGTGATTATTACTTTTTCATTTTTCTCCTGCGACATTAAGAGTCTTCCCCACAATGAGTTACCCCGCAATTCAGTTTGTCAGACCTGTCGTTTTTGAAAAGTTGTTATTGAGTTATTTTCCACTCTTTACCAATTTTAGCTAACTTTTTTTCTTCAACTAAGGATTTTATTATTTTATCAATAAAACTTTTTGGATAATGCAATTTATCAAAAATATCTCTCATTGAAACCTTAGAATTGTCTTTTATCAAAGAAATAATCTCTATTTTACATTCTTCTTCTTTTTCTAATTTAAGTCTATCAAGACTTGAAGAATTAAATTCTATAATTCCATTCCAATTTATAGAACCATCTTTATTGCAAAAGTAATTTGTAAAATCACAGACAAGACGATTAAATGCTTCAGCATAACTTTTGTTGAAAGTTTCTACATATTTTTCAGGGAGATTACCCATAAAAACTATTATTTTCTTATAAAAGTCTGGATCTCCTGTGAGCATCGTCCAAAAATCTTCGCCTGCTACTTCTTCATACGATTTATTAACTGAGGACGTACTTTTCTTTTGTCCGTAACCATAACCTACGACGGGTTCATACCCCATTTTTCCTTGAGAAGCAAGTTTCTTTGCCTTATTAAAATTTTCTTCCTGCCTTTTTTTACTGTCAGCATTAAAAACAGAAGTTCCACTTTTTACAGCAATACAAAATACCTTATTATTTACTTTATCTCTTATTTCTAAATCAATACCCTCTGTAAGTGATTTTGAACCACCAGATGCTGCAATCGCAATCGGTTCGAAGAAGCAATTTCCGAAAATTGTTTCTTCGCTTGAACTAACATATGCTTTAAGAACAGACTCTACAATCTCATCAGCCCTTTGCATAGATTTTGAGCGATAGAGGTATGGATTTTTTGATTTCATTATATCTCGTATTTGAAGTTTATTTAAATTAGCAAGTAAAGCGTTATAAAAATCTGATAAAGCCTTTTCTATTGCATTTTTTACTTCTTTTTCGTCATATTTATTATTAATTATCGTCATCTTCGCTACCGCCCAATCTTATAGCATCTTGTATTCTGCTATGAACGCCTGTCCCCCTAAATCTTTTTGTTTTTATACTACCAGTCGTTTCTGCTGTGGCAATTATTGCTTTCCCAATAGCCTTTGCTAAACCGACAGGAACTGCATTACCTATTTGACGGTATTTTGCAGAAGTCGTTCCTACAAAATTCCAATCTTCAGGAAATTGTTGTAACCTAGCATATTCTTTTATACTAAGTGGTCTATCTTGAGTTGGATGACACATCATAGTTGCTTTTTGTACTGGAGATGTTACAACGGTTGGGGATGGTTGGCTATAACTTAATCGTCTATAAAACCCAACTTTTCCACCGCCTGACGAATAAGCTCCACCCATTGCTTTTTCAAGAATATCTTTAGGCAAATCTTTCCAATTTCCACCTTCTGGAACCATGCGCAAATATTTTAATCGTTCGTCACTAAAGGAAGCACATTCTCCAGGATTATTTTCTAAATCTTTTATAGCATCGCCTGTTGTTTTCCACAGCATTTCTTTGTTCTGGTGCATTTGAAAATTTGTTGGAATCGGTAAAAAAATATCTTCATAATCCCTGCTACCAATCAAGACAAATCTTTCTCTAAACTGTGGTACTCCGTAATTAACAGCATCAAGGATACCGTATACAGTTTTATATTCCAATTTATTAAATTCAGAAAGAATTACATCTAAAACTGTCTTGGGAGAATTTTCATCTAATGGTTTGTCTAAGTTTGATTTTAAAGGAGAAGACATAATACCTTTTACATTTTCCATGATGAAGAATCTAGGGCGTATATAATTTATCATACGGATATAATCCATAAATAAACTTCCTCTTGGGTCGTTTATTCCTAAACGTTTTCCGGCAGTTGAGAATGGCTGACATGGGGGACCACCACAAACAAGAAAAGGTTCTCCTTGTTTTAAGCCAGTTTTATTTAAGATATCTTCTGGTCTTATATTTCTTATATCGCCTAAAACAGCATTTTTCCCATTTGCTTCTATTGTTTTTACACAAGATTCATCAAAGTCTTGGCAAATTCGAATATGTAGACCTGCCTGCTCTAGACCAAGGTCTAGCCCCATTGCACCTGAGAAAAAAGATATTACATCACGATTAGAATCTTGTTTATTCACAACTTTTTAGTATATAAAACATCCTTCTTTTTTTCTACTATACATTACCCTTTTTTTACTATTCCTTCATCATACTCTAAAATGTTACTTGCTTTCCTTTACCACCATTGGCGGTATCTCTATAACAATATTTAAAACCGCAAAACAGCTTGACATGCGTCCTCCCTCCTATTGACAATTTTTTTTATTCTCACTAGATTGAAAACAACACCGACTCGCCGGTGAAAATTCTTTTTAAGGAGGTCACTCCCATGGATATCAGTGTAGTGTATTTTGATTTTAAGTGCGGAATGATTCTCCCTCGCACAAAAGAGAATTAGTTCCCACTTAAAATTTCAATCCTCACAAATCGACCGCACGATACCTCGGCGTGTGTATTATTGTTTTCGGCTCGTTACCGAATCGTTACTGCTTATTATTTGTAACTTGAATTATGAACAAACTGAATTTATTTCGTTATTTTAAACGTTACAGTTTTCTGTATCTGATTGCCCTGCTTGCCATGACGGCAGGCACAATGCTGGACCAGGCAGCACCTCTGATTGTTCAGCATATTATTGATGATGTTTTGATTGCAAAGAAGATGGAAGTTTTGAACTTTCTTCTGCTTGGCATTCTTGGAATAGGAGTGGGCCGCTGCATCTTCCAGTACACAAAGGAATATGCCTGCGACTATGCCGGAAGTAAAATTGCAAGTGAAGTCCGCATTAATCTTTTTCAGAAGATTCAAAGCCTTTCTGCAAACTTTTTTGACGGCATAAACTCCGGTGAGCTTATGAGCCGCGTAAAGGACGACGTAGACCGCATCTGGGATATTGCAGCCTTTATGGGAATTCTCATGGCCGAAGTATTTATCCGCACTGTGACCACAATTATTTTTATGGTTCGCATAAACTGGCAGCTGGCCCTGATTCCGATTGTGGGAATGATTGGCTCTGGCGTAATTGCCATTATGATGGAAAAGCAGCTGGATGATTTGTACGGTGCTGTTATGCAGGAAGGTTCAGAGATGAACAACACTGCGGCAGAAAATCTTGCTGGAGTTCGTACGGTTAAAGCTTTTGCACGCGAGGGCTTTGAGATTGCGAAGTTCCACAAGCACAACCAGAAGTTTTATGAACTCAACATTGATTTGAGCCGGGTCTTTGTAAAATATAACCCGATGATTCAGACAATCACAAGGCTCCTTTCTGTAATTTCTTTGCTGCTGGGCGGCCTTATTGTAATGAAGGGAAATCCTTTGCAGGGTGGAGCTAAGATGAGCGTGGGTGAGCTGATTGCTTTTACCCAGTATGTTGGCGGGATGATCTGGCCTATGGAAATGCTTGGCTGGCTCACAAACGGACTTTCCAGCGCAAGAGCAAGTGTTAAGCGTCTGAATAAGATTTATGCTGAGCTGCCGGATATTACAGAAAACAGCGAGCTTGCAAAGAACACAGCAGGTGACGATGCAGAACTTGCAGATGCAATGTTCTCTCAGTTTGATATTGCCGGGGACATCAGCTTTGAGCATGTAACTTACAGTCCGGTGGTTGAGTGCTCGCGAAGCGAGTGTATCGAAAACACCGCAGAGTCTGATAACAATGTGGTATCGATACGTCCTTCGGACTACTCAACCACCGGCAAAACTGAGACTCGCAAGATTCTCGACGATGTAAGTTTCGACATCAAGGCCGGACAGACTCTGGGAATTATGGGTTCAACCGGTTCGGGTAAGACAACCATCATCAATCTGCTTAAGCGCATGTACGACGTTACAGACGGAAGCATAAAGCTTGATGGAATTGATATCCGCGAACTGCCGCTGCCTACCCTGCGAAGGGCTATTTCTTGTGTTATGCAGGACATCTTTTTGTTCAGCGACACGATTGACGGAAACATCAGACTTGGTGCCCGCGAGAGCATTACAACAGCAGAGGTTCGTTCGGCACTGAATCAGTCGCACGCTTCTGAGTTTGTAGACAAAATGGAAGAAAAAGAAAACACCGTAATTGGTGAACGCGGTGTTGGCCTTAGTGGCGGACAGAAGCAGCGAATTACAATTGCACGTGCCCTGGCGCGAAAGACTCCGGTGCTTGTTTTGGACGATTCCACATCTGCACTGGACACAGAAACCGAGCAGGAGATTCAGGGAGTTCTCGCAGAACTTTCCGGCATGACAAAAATCATCATAGCCCACAGAATCAGCGCGGTTCGCAAGGCAGATAAGATTATTGTTTTGGACAAGGGCCGGGTTGCTGAGTGCGGTACTCACGAGGAGCTTCTGGCTCTCGGTGGGCTTTATAAGGAGACTTACGACAGTCAGTATTGATAAGCGGTTAGTCGTTAGTTGTTAGTAGTTAGTAGTTAAAAAAAACAACAGCTAACAGCTAAAATTGGAGAAAATTATGAACAGTTATAAGATAGATGAACAGCAGGTACAAAAGTCTAACTTCGAAACGATGCCACGGCTTTTCCGCTACCTGCTTAAATATAAGAAACGGATTGCGGGAGTTTTTGCGCTCATGGCTTTTGGTACGGCGGTGGACCTGGTAAACCCGCTTTTGAGTGAGAGGGCCATTGACCGTTACATCATTCCGGGAAACGTTGCAGGCCTGATTCGCGTTGTGGCTCTTGGGGCGACCATCAATATTCTTGCGGTGCTGGCAATTAAGCTTCGTATGCTTTTGATGGCTAAGACCAGTAACAAGGTTATTCAGGAATTGCGTCAGGAATTGTACGACCACATTCAGAGTCTGGATCTAGCCTTTTTTGACTCACGTCCGTCTGGAAAAATTCTTGCGAGAATTATCGGTGACTCAAACTCGCTCAAGGACATTATTGAAAATGCCGTTACCACTTTAATTCCGAACCTTGTTACGGTTATTGCGGTAATGGTGATTATGTTCATTAAAAACTGGAAGCTGGCTCTGGCTGCCCTCTGCAGTCTGCCTTTTTTGATTGGCGGAGTTTTTCTGATTTCGATTATGGCAGAAAAGCACTGGAAGGCAAAACGTCAGAAGTCTTCGAATATGAATGCCTTTATCAACGAAGATCTTTCGGGCATTAAGATTATTCAGAGCTTCCGCGCCGAGCAGGAAACTGACAAGACCTTTCAGCAGCTTGTTTGGGATGACCGCCGCGAGTTTCTCCGCGCAGTACGCTGGTGCGACGGCTTTGGTTCCTGGATAGATTTGTGCTGGAGCGTTGGAACCATGTCTTTGTATATGGTAGGAATTAAGCTGCTTGGAATTGAAGGCGTTTCCATTGGAACTTACATTGCCTTTGGAAGCTACGTGGGAATGTTCTGGCAGCCTATTATGAATCTGAGTAACTTTTACAACCAGTTTATTAATGCGGCCAGCGGTGCTGAGCGTATTTTTGAAATTATTGATAAGCAGCCGGTGGTTACCAGCCGCGAGGATGCAGAGCAGATGCCTGCAATCAAGGGGAAGGTTGACTTTAAGAACGTTACCTTCGGTTATAAAGAAGATGTAGATGTTCTTAAAAATGTTGATTTCTCTGTGACTCAGGGCGAAACAATTGCTCTTGTAGGACCTACGGGCGCTGGTAAATCTACGGTAGTTAATCTGGTGAGCCGTTTTTATGATATTAAGGACGGGGCCATCCTGATTGACGGAAAAGACATTCGTAATGTAGAGCTTGCAAGCCTGCGTACCCAGATGGGAATTATGACGCAGGACAACTATATTTTCAGCGGCACAATCCGTGAAAATATTATGTATGGCAAGCTGGATGCGAGTGAAGAAGAAATGCTGGCTGCAAGCCGCGCCGTTCACGCAGATGATTTTATCCGCGAGCTGCCGGACGGTTACGACACAAAGCTTACAGCCCGCGGTGGAGAGCTGAGCAACGGACAAAGACAGCTGGTTGCCTTTGCGCGTACCATGCTCAGTAACCCGCGCATTTTGATTCTGGACGAGGCAACCTCTAGTATTGATACTAAGACGGAGCTTCTTGTTCAGAAGGGAATTGCCCAGATGCTCAAGGGGCGAACAAGCTTTGTAATTGCCCACCGCCTTTCAACAATTCAGAATGCAGACCGCATTTTTGTAATTGATAAGGGCGGAATTGTGGAAAGCGGCAGCCCGACAGAATTGATGGCTAAAAAGGGAGCCTACTACACTTTGCGCCAGGCACAGTTCGCGTAATTATCTGATATTTGACAGTCTTGAACGGAGTTCGTAACAGCGGTTTTTAAGGTTGCGAACTTCATTCAGACTGCTCATAATCTTTGCCGTCATATAAACATCAACAATTCCGCTGTCGAAAAAGAAGTCTGCAAAAGTAGCAAAACCGCCTACACTCATGCTATAGTCACTAGGCATACTGATGCCGCCAAGAACACGCCTGAGTTCCTGAAGCAGGTAATTCACACGATCCATAGAAACCTTAGCATTGCTCAACTTAGAATGCTTAATCAAATCTACAATAAAGCCGCCACCAAGTACGTCTAAAAAACTCCAGTTGCGAGCTGAAGAAAGCTGTCGTTCTGCCTGATCCAGTTCCGCGATAAGCTGATCTGTAAGATTGATTGCCTGATTTACCAGATTTGCCTGAATGTCGTTTGCCATTGGCGTCTCCTAACATTGTTGTCATTCCGAACTTGTTTCGGAATCTCTTGTATTAGATGCTGAAACACGTTCAGCATGACTACAAGTAAAGTATACTATTTTTTTTGCTGAAATAAAACAAAAATATGATAAAATATAAAACATGAATTATGAAGAACTTATAAAAACCGCCACTGAAATGACAAAACGCTCGTATGTACCCTACTCTCATTTTCACGTAGGAGCCGCCCTGCTGGACTCAAACGGCAAAGTATGGACCGGCTGTAATATTGAAAACGCCGCCTACGGACCAAGCAACTGTGCAGAACGCACTGCTGTTTTCAAGGCTGTAAGTGAAGGAGCCCGCAGTTTTGAGGCGATTGCTATAGTTGGTGGCCCGGAAGATGAAAATGGTAAAGTTCAGATTCAGGATTTCTGTCCACCATGTGGAGTTTGCCGCCAGGTGCTTTCTGAGTTCTGCGACCGCGAGTTCAAAATCATTCTTGCCAACGGCAATGGAGAACAGAAGGTTTTCACACTGGCGGAACTGCTTCCGGAGAGTTTTAGTCTTTAACGGTCATTGTAAGCAGTGCCAGCAACGGTGGTTTCGATAAACCGCTTCGCGGCACTCAACCACCGGAGATTCTGTCTCAACCACCGAAGTGGTCGTAAGGCTTTCCGTTTAGCCAGGTTCCTATCAACTTATTATTCTTGTACACAGCCTTGAGCGAGTAGAAGGGATGATTCTGTGCGAGGAAGTCGTAAAAGATTTCGTCTGCCTGCCAGTGGGGAAGTTCTTTTAATTTTGAAAGAGGAACCCATTCAAGGTCACCCTCATCGCAGTCGTTTTTGAGAACTCCGCTGAATTTGCGGGCTCGGAAAATGTGCATGAACTCGGTGTATGGAGCCGGGGGCGTTAGGCGCTCGCATTGCTCGCTATCGAGTTTGTCTGTCACCAAACTCGCGGGGAAATCGCAGGGGGTCTTAGGGGCTTTGCCCCTAGGAGAAGGGGTAGCGGAAGACTGCGGAGCAGGCTGGAGCGAGGGGGAGACTTCCCCCACCCCAGTCCAATCCACAAAGGTAACAATTCCGCAGTACTCAAGATCGGCATGCTCAACAATAAGACCGGTCTCTTCCCTAATCTCCCGCACGGCACAATCTTCAGGCGACTCGCCGTTTTCAAACTTGCCGCCTATTCCTATCCATTTATCTTTATTATAATCGTCCTCTTTTTTTGTGCGATGGAGCATGAGATAGCAGCCGTTTTTTTCTATATAACAAAGCGTGGTATTTACAAGTGTTTTCATTTTCTGCATATTTAGATTTTATCGTGTGACGTAATCAGGAGCAAGGCAATTAAGATTTTTTTTGAATTTAGAATATTATATGATATAATTAATTGTTATTTTAACGGAGTTTTATGTCATCAATTATTCAGTTTTTTGCCGCAAGAAATTTTAGACATACTTTTGCTTCTTCTGATATAAGACGAGATGCCGGCCAGACTACTCCCACCGACATCGTTCTTTTTATTTCTTCTATAAATAAGTGAAGTTTTTTTTGAGGTGTTAAATATTTATGAGAGTTTACTATGCAATTCTTTTTATTCTTTCTCTTTTAGTGGCTGGAATATATGCAGGAATCTGGCGTAAAAGATTTTCTGTTTTTCTTACATTGAACTTTTCCTTTATTCCAATTGTAAATTTGGGTTATTACATTCTTGCCTCCTCACAAACTGTTCCCGAAGCCATTCTTGGTATAAAAATTTCTTATCTAGGAGGCTATGCTCATATTTTTATAATGTATGCCATTTTCAATCTTTGTAATCTGAATATAAAAAAATCTATCAAATTAATTTTGCTAGGTATTTCAACTTTCTTCTTTCTATCTTCTCTGTCAATTGGTTCATCTTCGATTTTTTACAAAAGCATTTCCGGGGAAATTGTAGGAAATAATTTGATTCTGCATAAAGAGTACGGAATATTGCATACTCTTTATTACATTCAAATATTAATTTACATGGTAATAACTATTTGTGCCACTATTTACGCATTCCGTAAAAAGAATGATGTGTCACGCTGTAATTTGCATTATATGCTTGCGTGTGAAGCTATTCCTGTCCTTACATTCTTTATAGGCAGACTTTTCCATCTTAAAGTAGATTTATTACCATTATCTTATGTTCTTAGTGAAGCTGTATTGCTTATGATAAGCAGAAGAATTGTGCTTTATGATGTTACCGAAACTGTTATTGAAACAATTGCCTTAAATGGAAAAACAGGCTTTGTTTCTTTTGATGACAGCTTCAATTATCTGGGCAGTAATCAGCTTGCAAAGAATATTTATCCTGAACTTAAAGAATTAAAGGTTGATGATTCTGTACTCCAGCACCCTGAGTTAAGCCGTGATGTTATAGATAACATCCGTAAATACGTTATCAACCCTAAGAAGAACAGTTTCCTTAAAAACTTTGGTGAACAGATTTATCAGGTTGATATTAACAGACTTTATGATGGAAGAGTTAACCGCGGCTACATTCTCTACATGCAGGATGATACAAAAGATCAGAAATATATTTCGCTGCTCAACGGCTTTAATGACAAGCTGCGCGATGAAGTAAACCAGAAGACAGAAAACATTGTTGCCATGCATAACAAACTGATTCTAAGTATGGCAGCCATGGTTGAAAGCCGCGACAATTCTACTGGTGGTCACATTAAAAGAACAAGCGATGTCGTAAATATTTTAATTGAAGAAATCCAGAAAGATAAGAGCGATGACAGGCTGATTCTTACTAATGAATTCTGTTACAACATTATTAAGGCAGCACCTATGCACGACCTTGGAAAGATTGCCGTAGATGATGCAGTTTTAAGAAAACCAGGCCGCTTCACTGCTGAAGAATTTGAAAAGATGAAAACCCATGCTGAAGAAGGTGCCCGCATCGTTCATGAGATTTTGAAAGATACTGATGATCAGGCCTTCCATATTCTTGCAGAAAATGTTGCCCACTATCATCACGAACGCTGGGATGGCTCTGGTTATCCTAAAGGCTTAAAAGGCGAAGAAATTCCTCTTGAGGCACGCATTATGGCTGTAGCAGATGTTTATGATGCTCTTGTAAGTAAGCGTGTTTATAAAGAAGCTATGAGTTTTGAAAAAGCTGACTCTATTATGATGGAAAGCTTTGGTAAACATTTTGACAAGCAGCTTGAAAAATACTATGTGGCAGCCCGTTCAAAACTCGAAGACTACTACTCAAAGACAGAATAAAGTACGAATCATAAGTCATTAGAATTCTCCCCTATCTTCACGCAATGCCGTAAAAATGGTAATATCTTAGAACATTTACATTATTTCGCTGGTCACGGGTGTGGCGTGTGCGAATAGATTATTGAAGGAGGGTACACTATGGTACCAGTATTAATTAAAGATTTACTGTCTTCTAAACCAGAGGGTCAGAAGGTAACAGTATGTGGTTGGGTGCGCACTGTCCGCGACTCAAAGGGTCTTGTTTTTATTCAGGTGAACGATGGAAGCTGCTTTGCTAATATCCAGCTCACCTTTGACCGCAATAATCCTTCTAATAATGCAAATGTAAATGAAATCGAAGCTGAACTCAAAAAACTCAACACCGGAGCAAGCCTCCGCGCTGAAGGTCTTCTTATTGAATCTCCTGCAAGCGGACAGGCTGTAGAAGTAACTCTCGAAAGCCTCAAGTGTCTTGGCGAAGCAAATCCGGATGAATATCCTTTGCAGAAAAACAAGATGTCTATGGAATACCTGCGCGAAGTTGCACACCTTCGTGCCCGCACTAACACCTTTGGTGCAGTTTACCGTGTTCGTAACCAGATGGCTTTTGCAGTACACAGCTTCTTCCAGGAGCGCGGCTTCCAGTACATCAACGCTCCGGAAATCACATGTTCTGACTGTGAAGGTGCCGGAGAGATGTTCCAGGTTACAACACTCAGCATGGAAAAGATTGCAGAGATGGCAGTAAAGGCCGGTAACGGCGGAATGAAGCCGGAAGATGCATATAAGATTGTAGACTACAAAAAAGACTTCTTTGGTAAGAAGGCCAGCCTCACAGTTAGCGGCCAGCTGGAAGCAGAAACTCTTGCTACAGCCTTGAGCCGTGTTTACACCTTTGGACCTACCTTCCGTGCTGAAAACTCTAACACTCCACGCCACCTCGCTGAGTTCTGGATGATTGAACCAGAAATGGCTTTCTTCGACCTGGACGACGACATGGACATCCAGGAAGACTTTGTAAAATATCTTTTAAATTGGGCTTTAACAAAGTGCCGCAGTGACCTCGAATTCTTCGACAAGAGAATCCAGCCAGGACTTATTGAAAGTCTTGAGAAGGTTGCTAAAGCTAAGTTCACAAGAATCAGCTATACTCAGGCAATTGAAGACCTTGAAAAGGCTGCTGCCTCAGGCGCTAAGTTCGAGTTTAAGCCTTATTGGGGCTGCGACATCGCAACTGAGCACGAGCGCTACCTTACAGAAAAAATCTACAACGGCCCTGTAATGGTTTACAACTATCCAAAAGAAATCAAGTCTTTCTATATGAAGCAGAATGACGACGGCAAAACTGTAAAAGCTGTAGACGTTCTTGTTCCTGGAATCGGAGAACTTATCGGCGGTTCTGAACGCGAAGAAAACTACGACAAGCTTCTTGCTGCCTGCAAAGAGCGCAATATGGATATGTCAAACTACGAATGGTATCTCGACCTTCGCCGCTTTGGTACTGTTCCACACTCAGGCTTCGGCTTAGGCTTCGAACGCCTCATGCGCTACGTAACAGGTATGGAAAATATAAGGGATGTCATTCCTTATCCTAGAGCTCCAAAGCTTGCAGATTTCTAAAATAAGCAAAACCGGACTTCACAATGAAGTCCGGTTTTTTCTTGACAACAATTATCTTTTAAAAGATAATTCATTCTATGAATCTCTTATCCGAACTAAAGTTACGAAAGGTCTCGATAAATGAATGTTCAAAGATTACCGGCATTCCTTATGGTTCATTGTATCCTCTTATCCACGGTAAAAAGAACCTGAAAAAATGCGAGTATGCAACCCTGCTCAAACTGGCAGATTTTTTTCATTGCGACGTTACTGACCTTTTTAATCAAAAGGAAAACTTTTCTGTATATTGGGATAATGAAAAAACAGCCGATGTACAAATTCTGGAAAATAAAGCCCTTATAAAACGATATTCAAATAATCCGGTAAAACAGATTTTCGCAAAGGATGAAATTCCGCTTTTTGAATTGGGAGAGATCCTCACATGGCGTTGCTGGGATAAAAATCGAGAAAACATCGAAAAATATCTTTTTAAGCTTGGGCTCACAGAATTTGATCCATACAAAATTTGCCGCAAAACTCATGGAGTAATGTTTCAGGATAAAATCTGGTTTAAATATGAAGGCGAAAACCTCACCTGGGAAGATGTAAAATGCAGATAAGCACAACTCCTGAAAGCAGAATCGAAAACTTTACCATTTCCGATGAATATCTTGTAAGAACAAGCGGAACAAGCGATGGTACTCAAGATAAATATTTAAAAGATGATTACTGGTTCAAACTTGACCGCTATGGCGGCGAAGGACTCGCCGAAACTGCAGCATCAATCATCTTACGGGAAAGTGGTCTTGCACCAGATTTTTTCGTTGAATATAAACCTTGTTTAATAAACGGCAAAAATGGCTGTTACAGCAAAAATTTTTTATCTGAAAATGAGAGCTTTATAACCTTTTATCGACTTTACAAAAATGTAACCGGCCGTGATCTTGCTGCTGTCTGTTCAAAAATGGATTATGGTGATGCAATCAACTATGTAATAAACTTTATAAAAGAGCAGACAAATCTTGACATTCACGAATATCTTGCAAATACCTTTTGTCTTGATATGTTGATTTTAAATGAAGACAGACATTTTAATAATCTTGGCATAATTTACGATGGCACAAGTTTCAAGACAGCCCCAATTTTTGACAATGGTAAATCTTTTCTGATTGGAAACAAACAAAACGGAAAAGCTTATGCAAAAGCCTTTAGTCCCTCGTTCAAGACAAATTATGATTATTTAAATAAGTATTGTACTTTGAAAATTACTCTTGATACCATTAATACATTTGAATCTTTTACTGACACAAAATTTCTAAGAATTTTACAAAATCAGTTCTCCCTGGTATTTTAAAAAGTGCTTTACACTTTATAGACTCTCCTATTCCCAAAAAGGACTTTAGGTTTTATTATATATGTATGTCGTCATTGAAGGCATATTTGAAAGAAAAAATTTCTCGCTTCTCGCAGATGCTTTATCTGACACTTTCGAATTTTTCTAAGAATGCCTTGTGGGAAAGTGCTTCTTCTTGTGCCTTTGGTTTTATTTTTTCATTTATTCCGATTATATTGATTATTTTTACGGTACTTGCCGGGATTCTTAGAATCTATCCTAATATTTTTAATTTCATCATAAGCTTTTCAAATCAATTTGATTCAGTTATAAAGATAACTCCTGTTCTGGAAAAAATGCTGGAAATCAGATCTCTGAGTTCTTTTAATATTTTTCTTGCCTTCTGGATTATCTGGATGGCCCGCAAACTTTTTAATTCTATCATAAGTTCCATGAACAAAGTTTTTCGTTCTGTTTCAAAAAGAAAAACCTGGTATAATCAGCTTTTGACTTTCATCATTGAGTTTTCAATTACCCTGATTATTGCAATTGTGATTATAGCAGCCTTTGCCTTTACTCAAATGCTGTCTCTTCCTTTTTTCCAGACACTTCTTTCAAGGTTTCCTTTTCTGCTTAGACAAAGCTCGCATAATCTTGGAATATTTATTCTGTATTTTGTTTTATTCATAAGTACGGTAATTGCCTATCGTGTCATTCCGGGAACTAAACCCTTGCTTCGCCGCTGTCTTTTTTATGCTGCCCTAAGCACAATCACTTTCTTTATTGTTTCCTGTTTTTTGAACGCCTTTATGAACGTTACAAACTACAATACCGTTTATGGGACAATCAGTTCGCTTGTAGTTTTGATGATGAAGGTTTACCTCTTTTTTATTATTTTTCTTTTCTGCGCTCAGATGATTTATGTTTCTCAGTTTTTTGATACTCTGCTTCGTTCAGAAATTTATCTGCTTCCTCCATTCAGCAGTAAAAGAATGGGAGATTATCTCAGACGCTTTTTGTTCATTAATCCTTCTGAAATACAGACTCCACAAAATACTGTAAAACTTGAAATTGGCCAGACACTTTACAGAGCTGATGAAAAAGTGAAATACGTATATTACTTAATAAGCGGAGCTCTTTCAGAAGCTTCTGCAAAAGGTTTTACCCTCCGTTCCCAGGGCTGCTTCCTTGGTGATGTTCAGTGTATTCTGAACCAGACTTATCAGGCAGAAACACAGGCTCTCGTTGAATGTGAACTCATCAGTTTCACTGCCGAAGAGTTTATGCAGATAATCGAAAAAAGCCACCACGCCGCCCGCAAGGCAATTTCGAAAATCTCCGAGTACACTGCCACAGCCTACAATGCTGATAATCAGTAGGTTGTAAACTCAGCTCAAAATCATTATAATCCTGATATGTGTCGCAACTCTGCCTGCGGCATAGTTGCTCACCAAGTTTTGTCAGCAAGCTGCCAAAACTTGCACAATCACCGTCATCAGGATTTTATATGTCTAGAGAAAAAATAATTGTTCTGGATTTTGGTTCGCAGTATGCACATTTGATTGCCAAGCGTTTTCGTATGCTCGGCTACTATTCTGAAATTGCCCTTCCTTCGGCAGACACAGCCAGCCTTGCCGGTGCAAAGGGCATTGTTTTTTCCGGGGGCCCTGCTTCGGTTTATGATGAAAACACTCCAGATTTTAATTCTGAAATTTTAAATCTTGATATTCCTATTCTCGGACTCTGCTATGGTCACTACATGGTTCAGCTTGGCTACAATGGAAAAGTCGGAAAAGCTGATGTTGGTGAATTCGGTTTTGCAGAACTTAATTTTGCTGATGGTATGAACGGAGCTTCTGCTAAGTGTCCGCTTTTCAAAGGCGTTGAAGGCTCTCAACAGGTTTGGATGAGCCACCAGGATGGCGTTCTTCAGATGGGAGAAGGCTTTGAAGTTGTTGGATCTACTAAGGACTGTCCTTTTGCTGCAACTCAGAATCTTGCAAAGCGTCGCTTCTCTCTTCAGTTCCACTGCGAGGTAAAAGACACTCCTTGCGGAAATCAGATTTTCCAGAATTTCGCTGATTACTGCGGCATGAAAAAGAACTGGGACCAGGACACTGTATTAAACATCATTCTTGAAAATATTAAAAAGGAAGCTGATGGAAGAAACGTTCTTCTCTTCTTAAGCGGTGGCGTAGATTCAACAATCACATTTGCTTTGCTTAACAAAGCACTTGGTCAGGACCGCGTACTTGGACTTCATATTGATAACGGCTTTATGCGCAAAAACGAAAGCCACAATGTTGCGGAAGCTTACCGTAAGTTTGGCTTCACTAACTTTATTGTAGAAGATGCAAGCGAGAGCTTCCTCAAGGCAATTGCCGGCCTTACCGACCCTCAGAAAAAACGTATGGCTGTCGGCGAAAACTTCATCACAGTTCGTAACGAAGTAACTGCCCGTCAGAATCTCGACGACACCTGGCTCCTTGCTCAGGGAACTTTGTATCCGGATATCATTGAATCAGGTGGAACAAAGAACTCTCACACAATTAAAACACATCATAACCGCGTTGCAGGAATTCAGGAGCTTATTGCTAAGGGCCTGATTATTGAACCAATCCGCGACCTTTACAAAGACGAAGTTCGTGCCATCGGTAAAAAGCTTGGTCTTTCCGATGAACTTGTTATGCGCCATCCTTTCCCAGGACCAGGGCTTTCTATCAACGTGCTTTGTAACGACGGAAAAACAAATCCTAAAGATGCAGAAGAACTTCCTCTCGCACAGAAAGAACTGGACGAAATTAAGCTTGATATGTTCTGCGAGAAATGTCAGGCAAGTCTTAAACGCAGCGTGCTGCCTGTACGCTCGGTTGGAGTTCAGGGTGATTTCAGAACTTACAGATTCCCTGCCCTTTTGACATTTGCAGATGAAGGAGATGGCTTCTACCACTTCCCGGACAAGCGAGAAAAAATCGAAGAATGTTCTTCTACAATCACAAATGCTACAAAGTATATTAACCGTACCTGTATTAAACTTTTCCAGCGCCCGGGACTTTCCGACGACGCACTTAAAATTCAGGAAGGCTACTGCGACCGCCGCCGCTTAGATCAGCTGCGCGAGGTAGACAACATCGTACTCACCGAGCTCCACAAGAGCGGCTGGTACGACAAAATATTTCAGCACCTCACAATTGACCTGCCATACGCAAGCAGTGCCGACCACGCAAGCTTTGTTCTGCGCCCTGTAATTTCAGAAGATGTAATGACTGCAAGATTTGCAATGTGGCCAAAAGATCTGCTTTCGACTATTGTGCACAAGATTGCCGAGCTGCCATTTGTAGACGCCCTGTATTTTGACGCAACAAATAAGCCACCTGCAACTTTTGGATGGGAATAATTCAAATTGCCATTCTGGCAATTTTAATTAGCGAGTTTTGCTGCACAAAACTCGAAGTTTCCAGACATCTCTACACTGGCGCCATCCATGGCGCCCCGTATGTTATCGTTCCGCCTCAGAGGCAGGCTGTGCCGTGCTTGCCAACGATTACAAAATCTGTCTGTCACCCCGATTCTGAAACAAGTTCAGAATCGGTGGCTTTTTTTATACACTGTAATTCAGCACCTGCTCAGTAATTAGAGGGATCAGCTGTTTCTTTCGACTAACAACATCCTTAAGATAGTAAACACCGTCTTCCTGTTTCGGGAAGGTGATGAACTGTGTAAACTTAGGATCGCAGTCAATCAAAAGAACGCTGGAAAGCTTTGTGATATCTGTTACCAGCAGGCAGGCAAAAAGCCCCTTGTGAGCACGGCGCTCAACAGCAAGCTCTTCCATAAACTCTGACTTGCGGTCCAGGATTTCCTGAGGGTTGCCAACCTCAATCTGGCTTGCAGTGTAAGTAAGCTTGCCTTCTGTGTATTCCTTCATATCCTGATGGATAATTTCTGAAGCCGGGCGTCCGCCAACTTTACTTCCTGCCATAAGAATCTCGTTTCCAAGCTCTTTGATGTCCAGGTCGGTGATGCTGGAAAGATATTCTGCCATGTCGCGGTCGGTATCTGTAACGGTGGCACTCTGCAAAATGAGCGTGTCGGAGAGGATACCGCAGAGCAGGAGGCTTGCCACATTCTTTGGAATCGGGATGCGGTACTCTTTGTAAAGGCCGGCAATCTGAGTAGAAGTAGAACCAACCGGGCGGTTAATAAAGGTAATTGGATTTTTAGTTGGAATTGAACCGATGCGGTGGTGGTCAATTACTTCCTGAATCTTATAGTGCTCAATACCTTCTACTGCCTGAGTAATTTCGTTGTGGTCGACAAGAATTACTTCTACGTTAGGTTCCTTCATCAAATCATGTTCAGAAATAATTCCTATAACCTTGTTTTCATCATCCACTACAGGAAGATATTTGCAGTGGGCATTTTTCAGTATGTCTTTGATTTTTGCAATTGTATCATTCTGATGAACAGTTACGATTTCCTTGTCGCCCATGACCGAAACCGGCATAGAGTAAGCAATAAGCATTGAGGTTGGAGAAGTTGAATAAGGACTCACAATTACAGATACACCGTTAGTTTCTGCTAACTCACGCAACTCCTTATCAATCACACAGTTGGAAGTTGTGATGAGAAGCTTTACCTTATGTTCAATGCAGATGCGCTGAATGTCTTCGCGGTCAGAAGAAATTACAACAATATCCTCGCTGGCGTGAGCTTCCAGTCGTTTCGAAAAACTTTCTGTAGAAGAAGAGCCTACGTGAATAGAAGCGTTGAAAGTTTTATCTGCGTCTCCGGCAATGTAAATCGGCTGAGCGTTGAGAGTTTTCTGAATCAAGCTGATGCTTGTTGAGAAGCGGTGCTTTTTCTCCGGATTTAAGATTGTGAGAACTCCGCGGGCAAAACCACTGTAGTGTAGCAGCGACTGGTAATGCCCCTCGCCGTCCACAACCGGCAAAACACGAATTTCCGTCTTTTCCATCTGCCCAATTGCCGCCCAGACAGAAACATCTGCAGTTACGGTTTCAACCTTGTCCTGCATAAAATATTTTACCTTTGGAACCAGGTCTGGCAAATACTCAGGCCGCTGAAGCCCGAACTTTTCAAATATATAAGCAGTCTGCGGATTGAGATGTCCAGCCCGCGCCGCCTTGTATTCAGGATGTCCTAAAAGATTTTTAAGAGTAGCATAACCGACCGCAGAAACCACCGCGTCAGTATCCGGGTTACGATGCCCGATGATGTAAACTGTTTTGTCCATAGAACTAATTATATCTAAATGAATATTTTTTGTCACACGGATTCGATTTTGCTAACGCAAAATCATATTTAAATAGTGGCGCTTCGACTTTTTATACCATTTATCTGAAAACTAACAGAAGCGGAAAGATTGTTTTCAAGACTATTATCAAAAAGAACAACTGGTAAATAAAGATGATGCAATATAAAGAAAAAGGCAGATTTTACGCTGTACTAACTTATGCATAAAAAGTGTCTCTTATATCTTTTTTCTTATACTTGAATTTATGAAATTGTATATCTTTCATTTTATTTAATAGACACTCACAATTACAGACAGAGCAGGTCATTCTGTTAGTTTTTACTAACATTTATTTCGTAAATCAATGACAAAGGAATCTGAGAGTGATATACTATATTTATTATGAAAACATACAAATACGAAACTCACCTACACACTAGTGAAGCCAGTAAATGCGGCTCATCACAGGGCGCAGAATATATTTCAGTTTATAAAAAACTTGGATACGATGGTATTTTTGTAACAGATCATTTTTTTGGCGGAAACACAGCCGTTTCTCATGAGCTCGACTGGAAGTCACGCATTGAACAATATTGCAGCGGTTACGAACACGCACTTGAAGAAGCAAAACGTCAGAATGCTATGGACGGGGGAAACTTTAAGGTATTCTTTGGAATTGAACAGACTTTCCAGGGCGATGATTATCTGATTTACGGACTTGATAAAAACTGGCTTTTAGATCATCCCGATGTTGAATCAATGAATCACCAGCAGCTTTTTGATGCTGTAAACCGGGAAGGCGGACTTATGATTCAGGCTCATCCGTTCAGACTTCGCGGCTACATTGGAGCAATTCATCTGCATCCGCGTGAAGTTCATGGTGTAGAAGTTTACAATGGCGGAAACACACCAGATCAAAATAATCTCGCCCTTGTTTATGCACAAACTTACGGTTTTCCTATGACCAGCGGCTCAGACATTCACAATATAGGCTTTGCCCAGGAAGAAAAAATCGAAGGCACAATGGCTGTTGGTGGAATGGAATTTGAGACACTACTCACTTCAATAGATGACTATATAGAAAGAATAAAAAATAAGCAGGGTTCTATAATTAAATAGTAATATCGGGGATGACCAATAAGTTTATTTCCTATAGATTCCGAACTTGTTTCAGAATCTATAGTCCTAGATATAGTGTAGATGCTGAAACATAGGGAGCGGCACTGCGTAGCAGGGCAAAAATAGTCCAGTGGACTATTTTTAGCGAGTCTCCGAGCAGCTGTGCTACAAAGGTTCAGAATGACAATAATTTTTAGACAGTCCCGACAATTAAAAACTTTGCTGATTTTTCGATTTTAAGAACTTGGATGATTTCTCGTTTTTTTGACAAATCCCTGTTTCAAGGTTAAAATTATGGGATATGAAGAACAATGCTTTTGCCAGGAAACTTGCCATAATTCTTGGATTTTTTGGTATATCCGCTAATTTTCTTGGGACACTGATTTCACTTTTTACGGGGCTTGCACACGTAAGCAGGGCCGAAAATTTTATAATTGATACAATTGTTTGCTTCGCCTGTACATTAATTCTTGCTTTTTTTTTCTATTATTATTGCTTCAAAACTAAAAACTATAACAGATTTATTTTTGTCTGTATTACCTTTTGTGGATTCGTAACTTTCACAGCAATGTATATTGTTACCGGAAACATTGTGTGCGGCTTTCCCTTTTACATGATGATTATTCCTGTTTGCTATGGTTTTTCTTTGCCTGTTAAAAAAATCAAATTTTTATTTCCTATTTCAAATTTGATTTTTTACATTGTACTCTTTGTTCTGACTTTTACAGCCCCATATTTTCCGGGCCGTACAACTCTTTCAAACACGAGCATGATTCAGCATTGTACAAGTTTTTCTGTAACATACCTTTTTTTATTTTTTGTCTGCTTTCTTGTTTCAAAACAATTTATGAAACAGAATCAAAAGCTTGAAGATTCAGAAAAAAAATTACCGTGAGCTTTCAAGTCGCGATGAGCTTACAGGCCTTTACAACAGAAGAGCCCTTGATAATCGCGCCGAGCTTGGGTTTTCAAGCGCCATTATTTATGATATAGATTTTTTCAAAAAGATTAATGACACATACGGGCATCAGATTGGTGATATTGCATTAAAAAATCTTTCACAAATTGTTTTGAAATATTGTTCAAATGAGTTTGAGCTCTACCGTTATGGAGGAGAGGAATTTGTAATTCTTTCACGTTTACCTGATTCTCTTACTCTCGAACTTTTTCAGCATGTAATGAATGATGTCAGAATGCATTTTATTGTAGAAGGAAATTCAGTTACAATTTCTGCCGGCATTGCCAGCTTCTGTGAAGGTTATGAAAACACTATTAAACTTGCTGACGAAAATCTTTATCAGGCAAAAACAACTGGCCGCAATAAAATCTATATGAATGGTAAAGAAATAGAATAATTAATTTGATTTTTTGGAGTCTCATTTGAAAACACAAATCAACCTGATTATAGAACGATAAACATCAACTCAAAGCGCATTATTCTTTAACTTTGTGGAATTGCAGAATAAAGCCGGTTATGAATCTCAGATTGAGTTTTTAAGAATGGAAACGAAGTAACTTTGAGAACTCAGAATAAGGTAACGAGGGGGCTTCGGCCTTCGCAGCATAGCTGCTCGGAGACTCGCTAAAAACAGTCCACAGGACTGTTTTTGCCTGCGTTGCAGGCCGCTCCCTACCCGCTAGAAGGGGTAGCCCGAGACACCGCAACGAAGTGAGGAGGCTCGGGCGCAGGGGAAGGCCTTCCCCTCCTAAAAGCTAATAGCTAGAGTGTCGGATACTTTTCGAAATATGCCTTTGTCTCTTTAGCAACTACGCCACTAAGAACGATGAGGGCAATACAGTTAGGAATTGCCATGAGGCCGTTGAAGATGTCGGCAACTGTGAAAACTGCATTTACGGTAAAGTAAGGGCCAATTGCAACTGCGGCAATATAAAGCCAGCGGTAAACCTTAACTGGTCCCATTTTTCCCTTTGTCAAATACTCAAGACATTTTTCTGAATAATAGTCCCAGCCGAGAATTGTTGTAAAAGCAAAGAAGGCAAGACAAAGCATAAGAAGGAACTGAACAGAGTGACCATCACCGCCGAGAACCTTTGAGAAGGCTGTTGCTGTAAGAACGGCACCCTGAGCACCTGCGTTCCATTCTGTAACTCCACCAATGATGTCGCCGTAGAAGGCAATTACGATTGCGAGACCTGTCATCGTACAGATAATCAATGTATCGATGATTGTTCCTGTCATATTTACAAGGCCCTGCTCTACAGGTTCGTTTGTCTGTACTGCAGAAGCTGCGATTGGTGCAGAACCAAGACCCGCCTCGTTAGAGAAGATACCTCGGGCAATACCTTTCTGCATTGAGTCTGTAATCTGTTTGAATACAAAACCCATTGCACCGGCTCCAACTGCTTTCCATCCAAAGGCACTCTTGAAAATCAAAGCGAAAGCTCCAGGAATCTTCATTGCGTTCATGATGAGAATTGAAAGTCCGAGGAATACATAAATTACTGCCATTGCAGGAACAACTTTTTCTGCAACTTTTGAAATGCGCTTGATTCCACCAATTACTACGAGGGCTGTACAGATTGTTACAATTGCACCTGAAATAACTGTTGCCCAGGTATAACTGTGTTCACCGATTGTAAATGCGATATACGAACTGTTTGCATCAAAAGCATTGTTTACGGCAGAAGTAATACCATTGATCTGTGTCATTGTACCAATACCCATGATACCGGCAAGGGCTCCGAATACTGCAAAGAGAACAGCGAGCCACTTCCACTTTGGTCCCATTCCTTTTTCGATTGTATAGAAAGGTCCACCGAGTACGTGTCCATCCGGTGAAACTTCGCGGTACTTGATTGCCAGCATACATTCTGCATATTTTGTTGCTGTTCCAAGAATTGCTGCAATCCACATCCAGAAGAGGGCTCCAGGACCACCGGCCACGAGTGCTGTTGCAACACCAACTATATTACCTGTTCCGATAGTTGCTGAAAGAGCTGTACAGAGAGCCGCAAAGCCTGAAAGCTCACCTTTTCCTTCATTTTCCTTGAAGATTGATCTGAAGGCACGACCAAACTTTGTGAACTGAATGCCACGTGCACGAATAGTCAGAATAAGACCAGTGGCAAGAATTAAAACGATTGTAGGGATTCCCCACACGATTCCGTCGATGGAATCCAAGATAGAAGTGATAGACATTTTTCCACCTTTCTATAATAGTGTCATTCCCGCTTGAAGCAGGAATCCGTAATGAAAAAGCGGGTGCACCGGCTGAATGACGTAACAGACTTTTCAACCTCCGCATTTTTCATTAATATTATATCGGATTTTTTGTTACTATTCATCATTACATGGGCAGATTTTGACTAATTATTTATAGAAATTTACTATTATAAAGGGCTGTAAAATGCTAAATTACCGCTATGGATAAGAAATCTCGTGGAGCTTTGCCAATGCTTAAGCTCACCTTGCCAATCGCAATGGAGCAGTTTTTTCGTATTTTAGTTTCTTCTGTAGACACGATGATGTTGAGTTCTTACAGCAATGACGCAGTTGCTGCTGTAGGCCTTGTTTCTCAATATTCTTTCTTTCTTGTTGTTTTGTTTTCTGTAATTGGTACAGGATGTTCTATTGTTCTTGCACAGTATCTGGGTGCAGAAAAATCTGAAACCGAATTAAATCATATTGCTCAGGCCGGAACAATTATGGTTTTTGCCATGTCTGTTTTTATGACTCTTCTTGTCATTTTTGGAACAAACTGGCTGCTAAACCGCTACACGCTGGATCCACTTGTTCGAAAATATGCCTGGCAGTATTTTGTAATTTACGGCGGCATCTGCTGTTTCTTCCAGGCCTTCAGTCTGCTGCAGGGAGCAATTTTAAGAAGTTACGGTTATACAAGCGAAGCCATGATTGTTTCAATTATTGCTAACCTTACTAACGTACTCGGTAATGCTCTTTCACTTTACGGCTGGTTTGGTTTGCCGGTTCTTGGAGTTCCCGGCGTTGCTGCAGCGTCTGGCCTTTCTATGCTTGTTTCTTGTATTTTGTTCCGTGTATATATTAAAAGAAGAAAGGATGTTGTATTTCACCTTCACGGAATTACAAAAGTTCCACGCGACGCTTTCCGCATGGTTTTAAAAGTTGGTGTTCCTACTGCAGGAGAAAGCCTTTCTTATAATGTGAGCCAGATTACTATTATGGCTATGATTTCTACGCTGGGAACTTATGCGATGTCGGCTCAGGTTTATACCATGACAATTCTTCGCTTTGTATTCGTTGCCGCAATTGCGATTGGCCAGGCTACTCAGATTAAGGCGGGATATTTTGTTGGTGCAAAACAGAATGATATCGTTTACAAAAAAGTATTCAGATATCAGTTAGTTGCAACTACCTGTTCAATGGTTATGATGGTAGTTGTAAATCTTATTAAACGACCGGTAATCGGAATCTTTACAGATATTCCGGAAGTTTTTAGCTTTGTAAGTACCCTGCTGATTTATTCAGCTTATATTGAGTTTGGCCGTTCCTTGAACCTGATTTACGTTGGTGCTTTGAAAGGTGCAGGAGATGTTCGCTTCCCTGTTCTTTACGGCATTTTCTCTAACTGGACCTTCATGGTACTTGGAAGTTATATTCTTGGTATTAAGTTTGGGCTTGGACTTGTTGGCTTCTGGCTTGGAATTGGTACTGATGAAACCACCCGCGGAATTGTTATGCTTTTAAGGTGGAAAAGCCGCAGATGGCAAAAGCATGCTCTGGTAAAGTAAATGAACTTATTTGATTTTGAATTTGTTGCGGAAAACTTGGAGACCTCGGATTTGTATGGAAGTGACTCTTCCGTAGCAAACATGTATCTTCTGCAAAAAAAATATAACACTCAATTCAAAATCAAAAAAAATGTTCTTCTCCGCTATTATACAGGCGAAGAAAACAGAATAGGTTATGCTTTTCCTCTTTTTTTGAAAAACACAGATGCAACACAAAACTTTGATGAAAAACTAAAACATGCACTTGAATTAATTTTTGAAGATGCTGCTGAAGAAAAACGTGAGCCACGTTTCTGTCTGATTACCCAGGAGCAGAAAAATCAGATTGATTCCTGTCTGGAACGTTATTTTTCTAACCATCGTGTTTCCTGGAAAACCAACCGCGACGACTGTGACTATATCTATCTTCAAAAGAATCTTTCGGAACTTACTGGTTCGACTTACCAGAAAAAAAGGAATCACATCTCCCGCTTCAACCGTATTTATGGCAGCGACTGGGAATTTAAATATTATCCTCAGAACAATATAAAGGATGATATTCTTACGGTTTCTGAAACCTGGTTTAAAGAAAAGGATGGCGAAAATAATCACGATTTATGTCTGGAACTTGAAAGTATAAAACTTGCTCTTGAAAAACAGGCACTTTTTAATTTGAGAGGAGGAGTTCTTTATATTCACGGAAAACCTGCTGCAATGACACTCGCATCTCCAATTTCAGATACTGTACTCGATGTAATTTATGAAAAATCAATTTTCGAATATGAAAAAGATGGCTCATACGCTGTAATAAATCAGCAATTTGCAAGGCATAGTGATTCTTTTTTATATCTTAACAGGGAAGAAGATATGGGTATTGAAGGTCTGCGAAAGGCAAAACTTTCATACAAGCCAACAATGATTCTGGATAAATTTTACGGTAGGGTTGAATAATGCTGTCATCTATTCTTTCAAAATCAGATTGTGCTGCCTGTAAATTCTGCTGCAGCTTTAGAAGACAAAGCCTATGGGAAACTCCGATATTTTTTGAAGAAGATATTGCAAAAATAAAAGAGCTTTATCCTGATGTAAAATTTCGGGAAATCGAAGACAGTAACAATGACAAGTTGAAAACTCTAGCTGCAAAATCAAAAGTCTACACCTTCGATATTTATGATAAATACAAAACAAATGATAGCGAGGAAGAAGCTCCCTGCCCTTTTTTAGATACACAAGAAGGCTGCAAGCTTCCGCCTGAACTCAAACCTTTCGATTGCAAAATATGGCCGCTTCGTGTCGTAAAAATGCCTGACTCCAAAATCTCGCAAAGCCCTGAGCTCGCCATTGCGCTAACTCCAACCTGTCCTGCAATCAACAAGGTGCCTTTTGACAAAGTACAGGAACTCGCAAAAAACGGACTTGGAAAAACAATTCTCGAATATGCAGAAAGTCATCCGCAAATGGTAAAAGAATATTCCGACTTCTTATCAAAAATTGTATATCTTGTATAAACGAATCAATCTTTTTACAATAATCAACTATGAAACTTTTTCAAAATCAGCCTACTTTTTATAAGAGTGTTTTTGCACTCGCTCTTCCAATTGCATTACAAAGTCTTATCAGTATTGGAGTAAATATGCTCGATACAATCATGGTAGGAAGTCTCGGTGAAACAGCCCTTTCTGCCACTTCACTGGCAAACTCCTTTATCAGTATTTATCATATTTTCTGTATGGGACTTGGAATGGGTGCATCTGTTCTTGTTTCCCGTTACTGGGGAATGAAAAAGGCCGCAGAAAATGATGCAGAAAAATCCGAAGCGGCCAGCCATGCCTTGAAACAGACAGTCTGCCTCATGCTTCGCATCACTCTAAGCCTGGCTGCAATTTTCGCCCTGCTTACATTTTTCATACCTTCTGCCATTATGAAAACTTACACCAGCGACGAAGAAATTATAAGACTTGGTGATATTTACTTCCGCTGGTCTGTAATTACTTACTTCTTTTTAGGCACCGGGTTAGTCTCAACTATCGTACTGCGCAGTGTAGGTCAGGTAAGGCTGCCGCTTTATGTCTCTATCGGTGCATTTTTTGTAAACCTCGGAGCAAACTATGCTTTTATTTTTGGTAAGTTTGGAGCTCCACGAATGGAAGTTGCAGGAGCAGCACTTGGAACTTTGATTGCCCGCCTTTTTGAAGCCGCAATGATTCTGGGTTATCTTTTCTTTAAGGATAAAAGTATTCGCTTCCGCATTCGTGACCTCTTTATGAAAACCGGTTCTTTGCTTGGAGAGTACATAAGAATCAGCATTCCGGTTTTAGTAAGCGATGCAATTCTTGCTATAGGAAACAATTCAGTTGCAATGGTAATCGGACATCTTGGTGCGGCATTTGTTGCGGCTAACGCAATTACAAGTGTAACTCAGCAGCTGAGCACTGTTGTGATTCAGGGTGTTTCACAGGCAGGCGCAATTGTTACCGGCCAGACACTGGGACTAGGTGACCGCCACAAAACTATGGATCAGGGCTGGATGTTCTTTGGACTCGGTCTGGCTCTTGGAGCTGTGTCGGCCGTCTTCATTATGGCAGTCAGTCACCCTATCATCTCAACTTATAAGGTAAGCGAAGAAACTGTAAAAATTGCGGAACAGCTTATGGCCGCCATCAGTATCATCATAATCTTCCGCGCCACAAACTCCATCATGACAAAGGGCGTTCTCCGTGGCGGCGGCGACACAAAAATGCTCATGGTTGCAGACAACATCTTCCTCTGGGTACTAGCAATTCCTTTCGGTATTCTCGCGGGCTTTGTATTCCACTGGTCAGCCTTCTGGATCTACATCGCCCTCAAATCTGACGACATAGTAAAAACCTTCTGGTGCCTGCTCCGCCTCAAAAGCGAAAAGTGGATTAAAAAAATCAGTACTGGAAAATAAAACTTTCACTGCAGCATTTTATGTCTTATAATTTAAGTATCTTAAAAATGTGAGGAATATAATGTATTTAACTTACACTGTTTACGTGCTGCTTCTGGCACTTTTCATCTGGGGCGGAAAATTCGCCGGTTTCAAAAATAATCAGTTTCATGAGGATTCTTCTTCTCTGGACTCTATGATGTCTCTTCGTGGCTTTGCAGCCCTTGGGGTAATACTTCACCACATTTCACAAGAAGGTGCCTTTCAATGGGCAGGCAGCGGACACGGAAAACCGGGTGAGCTTTCAATCTTCGTAAACGCCGGTTATCTCTTTGTTGCAATTTTCTTTTTCTGTTCAGGTTATGGTCTTATAAAAAGCTTCGAGTCAAAAGCTGATTATCTTAAAGGTTTTATGAAAAAACGAGTTCTCAAAACTCTCATCGTTCCATATTATGTCAGTATTCTTATCTATGGACTTGCCCGCTTTGCAAGTGGAGAAAGACTCCCCGCCGCTCAATGGATTACAAATATTCTTGGTTTCACAATGATGAACGAGTATGCCTGGTATCCTATTATTGCAGGAATTCTCTATACAGCATTTTATCTGATTTTCAAAAATATCAAAAATCAAAAAGTCTCTTATATCGCAATGGCAGGTGTCATTGTTCTGCTTGGAATGATTTTCTGTATAAACGGACATTTCACCTGGTGGGCAGGTCCGAAAAACTGGTGGCTCGATAACACTTCTCCTTTACATCAGAAATGGTGGGCACATCAGAAGGTTTTCTGGATTTCCGGAGAATGGTGGATTAATTCCTGTCCTGCCCTCTTTGCAGGTATGCTTTTTGCACAATTTGAAAAACAAATCCGCAGCTGGTTCAAAAAATTCTATTGGGGAAAACTGATTCTTGTTCTTACTATTACAGTGGCAACCTATATTCTTTCTGGTTTCGGTCAGTGGAAGTTCGGCTGGTGGTCGGAGTTTAGTGGCAATGGTCCTGATATCGGAAAGAAGGTTGCAACCTACTTCTGTGTAATTCCTTACAGTATTATGTTTACAATTATGATTTTTACAATCATGCTCAAATACAAGGTTTCAAATCCGGTAAGCCGTTTCTTTGGAAAGATTTCTCTCGAAACCTACATGATGAATCTGATTGCCATTACTGCTTTCCGTTTCCTTTTGTATAAGCCACATCCTCAGTATGGATCAATTCCGGTATACAAGGCAGGAAATTACAATCTGGCGATTTATCTTGCTGCAGTTTTTGCTGTAACAATTATTTTGGGAATACTTTATAAATTCCTTTGCGGACTGATTCAGAAGAGAATTAAATAATTATTGCTGTTCTGAATTATGTTCAAATTTTAAAAATACTTAAAGAGAAGATATCCGATTGCGAAACCGGCAGGAATTGCGAGAATAAGCAGACAGACCTTGAGAACTGGATTCATTTTTTTGTTTTCAGAAGGGTTATCAAGTTTTACTTCATAAAGAGTCTTGTCGGTTTCATCTTTAATTTTGATTTTTCTGTTTTCTGGCATACGAATAATATAATTCAGAATTCGGGTTATTGCAACGGTCCGAGCCCTGCATTTCATGTACTTTTTTTTACAATTCAAGAACAGCTTTATAGAAAAAGCTTAAAACATATTGTACAATCAAAACATTATTTTCTGGAGAAAACTATGGCAGAAAAAAAGTTTAAATCAAGAATCAATGCAGTGCAGAATAATTTCTTTGCACTAAAGCTCGTCTGGAAAATGTGCCCCCGTATAGTCATACACATGGCTTGCTCCAAGGCCTTATACTATTTTAGCTGGTTATTTTACAGTGCATTTTTTATGCGTTATGTAATAAATGCCCTCCAGAGTGGAGAAACCTTTCAGGCTATTATGATTTTTATCGGTATCACAGTTGCTGTTTTTGCTTCTATGGCCTTTTATAACAGTTATATTTTAGGCTCTGTAAAACCTGTAACTGATGCTGAAGTTAATAAAATGCTGTATCAGAAGCTGTTTAAGAAGTCTCGTAACGTTGAACTTGAATGTTTTGAAAACTCAGATTTTTATGATAAATACACCCTCGCCATGAAGAATGCAGACACCCGTCTCATAGAAACCGTAGATCAGTTATTTGGCTTACTTTTCGGTTTTGTTGCCAGCATCTGCGCCTTTGTTTTCATGTTCCAAGTAGACAGCCTTTCTGTTTCCTTTATTCTTTTACCGATTATCGGAAACTTTTATTTCCGAATTTTAAACAGCCGTGTTGATTATCAGCGAAATAAAGAGATGGCACCACATAACCGCCGTATAGATTATATAAACCGAATTATGTACCTCAAGGATTATGCAAAGGAAATCCGTCTTACAAAAATCTTTAATCTTCTTAAGCGACAGTACACCGATGCTATTACAGGTGTCGCAGACGTAACAAAAAAGTTTGTATTAAAATCAGCCTTTCTTCACTGGTTCTACGTGATGTTTACCTTTACTTTTATTTTTGAAGGCCTTTTGATTTATGGAGCCTACCGAACGTTAGTCAGCAACACAATGACACTTTCACAGCTTGCTGTTCTCACCAGTATGATGGTTTCTACAACCTGGATTCTCATTGGTTTTACAGACAGCGTTACTGCAAGTTTTAAAAATGGACTTTTTGTTGATTACCTGCGTACCTTTCTTGAATACAAAGAAAAGATTCCCGAAGATTATGATGGAGCAGATCCAGGAACAACAATTAATTCAATTGAATTCCAGGGAGTAGGCTTCGCATACAAAGATATTCCCGTACTCAAAAATCTTAATATGAAGTTTGAAGGCGGCAAAACCTATGCACTGGTAGGTCACAACGGAGCCGGTAAATCAACAATCATAAAGCTGCTGCTTCGATTTTATGATCCGACAGAAGGCGAAATACTTTTAAATGGCCGTAACATCAAAGAATTTAATCTTCAGAAATACAGAGCCTTGTTTGCAACTGCCTTCCAGGACAACAGAATGTTTTCTATGAGTGTTGCAGATAACGTAACTCTCGGCGAAGACATTAAGGCAGAAGATCGCGAACAGATTGTAACAGAAGCTCTCAAACTTTCTGGTGTTTATGACAAGGTGATGTCTCTGCCTCAGGGAATAAATACCACATTGACCCGTGAGTTTGACGACAACGGCGCCGTGCTTTCAGGCGGCGAGTTCCAGAAAATTGTCGTTTCCCGTGCCTTTGCGCGCCGCTGCCCTATTAAGGTTTTTGACGAACCTTCGAGCGCTCTCGACCCGATTGCAGAATATCAGCTCTTTGACAATATCTTAAAAGCCTGCAGGAAAAACACTCTGCTTTTTATTTCGCACAGACTTTCTTCCGTTCAAAATGCAGACCATGTATTCCTGCTTGAACAGGGAGAAGTTCGCGAAGAAGGAACGCACCGTGAGCTTATGGACCGTAAAGGCCTTTACGCAGATATGTATCAGAAACAGGCAGAAAACTATCTCGCCGATAAATCAAAACAGAAGGAGGGAATCTGGGCATGAAAAACAAAATGAAAAAAAATCGCAGCACTGTTCTTACAAATCAAATCTTTCTCTGGAAGCTTTGCTTCAAAACCTGTCCTCTTTATATGATTTATCATCTCTATGATGCCTTCCGCTATCAGGGAGTAATTTTTCTTGAACATGTTCTTGGAATCCGTTATGTACTTAAATGTGCCGAATTTCATGAACCTTTCACAAAGGCACTTTTTTACATCGGATTGATTCTCTTTCTGAATATTCTTCAGATTATTCCGGATGGATTTTTTATCTATGGCTGGCAGTTTAAATATAAACCTCGTCTCTACCGAGCACTGAAGGAAGAGATGTTCAAAAAGGCCTCTGAAATCGATTTATACTGCTACGATGATCCTGCATACTACAATGATTTTGTATTAAGTGTTTCTCAATCAGAAGCGGCAATTGACCGATTCCTGGAACTTCTCAATATGGCAATGCAGGCAATTACAGTTCTCTTTACAACGGGTATTTTCTACATCATGACAGACCCGATTGGTATTGCTTTTGTTTTTGCTTCATTTATTCTTCGATTTGTAGTTTCAAAAAAACTCAATAAAGTGAACTACGAAAACCGTCTTGCAGTAAATCCTCATATGAGAAAACGTGATTATGTAAGCCGTGTTTTCTACCTCAAGGATTTTGCAAAGGAGCTTCGTCTTCACCCGAATGCAGGAGCACAACTAGAAGAAGAGTTTTCTGAAGCTAACGACAATATAATAAAGGAACACAAAAAGGTTGCAGTAAAACGTGTATGTTTCCAGTTCCTAAAAGACTACGGTGTAGGAGACTTTTTGATTGACGGACTTTATATCACTTATCTGGTTTATAAAGCAGCTGTTCTTCACACTGTTAATTACAGTGACGCAGTTATTCTTTTCAACAGAACAGGAAGCCTCCGCGGAAGCATGAGCCGCTTTGCAGACCTGGGACCTAAGGCACACGAAAACTCAATGTTTGTTGATAAAATCCGTGCCTTCCTGAATTACGAACCACGCTTAAAAAATAATGAAGGCAATGCTGTACCAGAAGGAGCCGGAGAACTCAAACTTGAACATGTTACCTTTAAGTATTCTGAATCAGGCCGCAAAGTCCTCGACGATATCTCACTCTCTGTAAAACCAGGCGAGCACATTGCGATTGTTGGATACAACGGTGCCGGAAAAACAACTCTCATCAAACTGCTTATGCGCCTTTACGACCCGACAAGCGGAAGCATAAGCTATCACGGACGCAATATCACAGAGCTCTGCCCTAACGATTATCATAAACGCATCGGTGTTGTATTCCAGGATTACCAGATGTTCGGTGCAAACCTTGCAGAAAATGTTGTAATGGATGATTTGCCAAAAGATGAACTTGATACCCACGCCCCACAAATCATCGCCGCCCTGACAGACGCCGGCTTCGCGCAAAAACTGGCCCGCCTGCCGGACGGTCTTCTCACCCAGGTTACTACCGAGTTCGACAAAAAGGGAGTAGACTTCTCCGGCGGCGAAAGTCAGAAGGTTGCAATTTCCCGCGCCTTCTACAAAAAGGCCGACATCCTGATTATGGATGAGCCTTCGAGTGCCCTCGACCCTATTGCCGAATACGAGCTCAACAAAGCCATGGAAAGTGCTGCAAAAGGAAAGACAGTATTTTATATTTCCCACCGTCTTTCCACAACCCGCGATGCCGACCGCATCATTATGCTGGAACGCGGCCGCATTATAGAAGAAGGCACACACACCGAGCTTTTGGCCCGCAATGGTAAATACGCCGAAATGTGGAACGCTCAGGCTGGAAAATATAACTGAAACTTTACACCGTGTGGCTCCACGTTTCCGGCAGAAATCTCTGCAGCCAGCGCGTCGCACAGTGTTTTTGCAATCGAAAGTCCCAGCCCGCTTCCACCCGCGCTGCGGGTATGGGCTTCGTCGCCTCTAAAAAATCTTTCAAATACATGAGGCAATGCATCTTCCGAAATCCCAGGACCATCGTCACTTTCATAAACAACAAGTCCGCCATCTTTCCCGCATACAGTTCCCAAAACTATACTGCACTTTTCTCCCGCAAACTTCACACTATTAGAAACAAGAACAGTAATTATCTGATGTAGCATTTCAGGATCTGTCTGTAAGGTATTTGCAAGCCCTTCGTCCCCTGTCTTAATCTCAAATTTTACCTCAGGAAAAACAGATGCAAACTCATCCACCACCCGTTCAAAAAACTCGCGTATATCAACTTCACATAACTGTGGTTTCACACGGCCGCTTTCCACTCTGGAAATCTGTAAAAGATTTTCAATTATCGTGTGCATTGATTTTGTTTCACCTTTAATTGCATTAAGTGATTTTTCCAGCTGCTCAGGATTTTCTTTTCCCCAGCGCAAAAGCAGATTAACCTGCCCCGAAATCACCGTAAGCGGAGTATTCAGCTCATGCGCAACGTCACTTGAAAACTGCCGCTCCCTGTCAAAATCCGCTTTAATTCTAAGGAAGAGTTCATTAAAGGTTCGCGAGAGTTCATCTATTTCATCTCCCTGCCCTGTAAACGGAAGCTGACCATCAAGTTTTTCAGTTGTCATCTGCTGAGCTGCTTTTGTAATTTTAACAACTGGTTTAATCGTATTTTTCGTAATAAAAAGGCTCACCAGAAATGAAAGCAAAAGAACCGGCAGAGCCATCCAAAGAATAGCCAGAGGCAGTTTTGTAAATATTAGAGCAAAGGAATCATTTTCCATATTCATTGCTACAGCAACTACAACCTTTTGATTAAGGCCGATTGTATTATGCTGTAAAATATGGGACTCGGCATAATAAAGAATATCAAGGTCACCGTCAAAAAAGAAATCTTTTTCAAAATGATGAACAGCCTTTCCAGAAGTCTCTTTCAACAAAGGAAGGAAGGGGTCATTTGTAGCAAAAATTTCTTCTGTCTCCGGATTGTAAACAATATAGGTCATGTAATATGGTAAATCACTTATCAAAAGTTGAAGAACGTCGCTACCCTCCTCATCAACAATCTGTTCTGTATAATCCATGTTCTCGAGGGCCTGAAAAATCCTTTCCTGATTTTTCTTCAATTCCGAGGTCTGATTTGCATTTACAAGAGAACGCACAAAATACAAAAAAGAAAGCGAAAGCAGAAGCACTGCAATAGTGAGCACAAACATAAAGCGGAGAGAAAGCTTTACTGCAAACGACCTTTTCATTTTCATCAGCCTACTCCATCGTATAACCGGCACCACGCACAGTTCTGATGTACTCATCTTTTGTATGTTCAGAAATTTTTGAACGCAGGTAGCCCACATACACATCTACAGTATTCTCATCAATAAAATGATTCTTTCCCCAGATTTCATCAATAATCTGCTGGCGCGAAAAAACCTTACTCTGATTTTCAATCAAAAGCTTTAATAAAAGAAATTCCGTTTTTGAAAGCTGAACTTCTGCATCCTTAATTGTAAAACTCATTCTATCCAGATTTAGAGTAAGATCCTTTACAGAAGAAGCCGGAGTCTGTGGTGTAGAATAATTCACTCGCCTGAAGAGTGCATTAATTCTGGCAAGAAGTTCCTCAATTTCAAACGGCTTTGGAATATAATCATCGGCCCCAAGATTTAAGCCATTTATCTTATCGATAGTTTCACCACGCGCTGTTTCCAGAATGACCGGAACTGTAGATACAGCACGAATTCTGCGAAGAACTTCAAGCCCGTTTAATTCAGGGAGCATTATATCAAGCAGAATAAGGTCCGGTTTTTCGTTTTCAAATTTTACAAGAGCATCCCGGCCATTTACAGCAAGACTTGTTGTATAGCCCTCATGCTCCAGTTCGGAAATTACAAAATCAGAAATACCTGCATCATCTTCAACAATAAGTATTTTCATTCTAACTCCTATAGTTACTCTGAACTTCAATAAGAAGCTCCACCGGATCAATTTCAGAACCATCAAATGAACGAATCTTAAAAATCTTTAATTTAAAAGTATTACTGTTCATTGGAAGGAAGATTTTTACTGTGTCACCTTTTTTATTAAATGCGAAACGTGTATGAGGAGGCAGCGGTTTATTATTGATAAGTATCGTTCCAGGTCTCACACTCCGCGGATTTATACTCTTATTAAACAAAATACCAAGGCTCACAAACTCACCATCTTTTCGCAAACATTCTGTCTGATTAATTCGTAAAGGAAGATTATCGGTATACGTGCGGTTTCCCCGATATTTCATGCTTTTATCAGAATCCTTAGGAGGCGGTGGAGGTAAAGGATGTGGAAACTGACCTGGTTCTCCAGGCTTTCCAGAACCGGGAGCACCAGGAGCTTCTGGACCTCCGGCTCCTGGACCAGGCCCCATTCCTCCGCCCTGAGGAGCTCCCTGTGCAAAAAGCAGAAAGCAAGTGAATATCAGAGAGAAAATTAAAATGTACCTTTTAGCACAAAGTTTCATACCATAATTATAATCCAAATCAGATAAAAATAAATGAGAATAAGGCTTTAATTCGATAAGAGTTTTCTTAAGTTTCTCTTAGTCTTGTTTCAAGATTTCAAGAAAAAAATGCATTATCTTTTCTTCAGAAGAATTCCAAAACAAACAAAAGGAGAAAATACATGAAAAAAACTCTAGCAAATCTTTTTTCACTTTTTTCAATTATCATAATTGTTTTATTAATACTTACAGGCTGCGATAATGGTTTTACACAATATCCGCTTGATAATTTCAATACTTTGTCATCCCCTGCTACAGGAGATATTTCAATTACAGATGATGGAAGTACAAGTCTTTCAGACATATCTTTAAGCAGTTCATCTGCTATTTACACAGAATCAGGTATTACTGGCTTTGGAGGCAGGCCATAAAACAGCCTCATATTTTAAAACTCTTCTCCTTAACAAAGAAGACCCGCCGTCGGCGGGTCTTCTTTCACCCTGAACCAAGTTCAGGGGCTCTTTCAAATAAGATTGTCGGGTCAAGCCCGACAATGACATACGCGAGCTTGGTTTGACAATGACATGTCATGCTCGGGCTTGACCCGGGCATCTTTTTACTTTTTTAGTAATTTTGCTAAATTTTTTGCAGTAAATCCTAAATATTCGGCTACTTTATTAGCTGGACCTGATGTACCGAAGGTGTCGATGCAGAAGCAGTCCTCTTTTGAAGTGAACTGGAGCCATTCCATAGAAATGCCGGCTTCTGTACAAACAATGCGCTTTGTTTCACCAATGATAGCGTCCTGCTTAGCCTTTGTAAGACCTTCGAACTTCTTCAAATCTGGAACAGATACAACGCGGATCTTCTTCTCAGGAACCATTTCAGCAGCCTGGAGAGCCATATTAACTTCAGAACCGCTTGCAAGAATTGTGATATCTGGCTTAGCAGCTCCTTCTTTTACGATGTAAGCACCGCAGCTTGCCATGTTCTTCTTCCAAGACTTGTCGTCCTTTTCATAAACAGCAAGTGCCTGGCGTGTGAATGCCATACAAACAGGGTGATCTTTAGAAGCGTAAGCAATCTTCCAAGCTTCCATAGATTCTTCAGGGTCACCCGGACGGATAGCCTGAACACCAGGAATAGCGCGGAGAGAAGTCATAGTTTCAATTGGCTGATGTGTTGGACCATCTTCACCTACGTAGATTGAGTCGTGTGTGAATACGTAGATTACAGGCTGCTTCATCAAAGAAACAACGCGGAGAGACGGGCGGAGATAATCTGCGAATACAAGGAATGTAGCACAGAATGGTCTCAAGCCACCGTGCAATGAAATACCTGCACAAACAGCAGACATTGCAAACTCACGGATACCGTACTCGATTGTACGTCCAGCGCGGTTTTCTGGGCTGAATGTTCCGTTATCAGTTGCCTTGAATGCAGTCTTGTTTGGTCCCATAAGGTCTGCAGAACCACCAACAAGGTTAGCATAGCGGGCAGCAATTACGTTCAAAGCCTTTCCAGAAGCATCACGAGTAGCACAAGCATCACCTACCTTATAAGCAACATCTTTTACAGTCTCGTCTGTTACAGCGTCACTGTGGTAAGCATCCCAGAGCTTCTTGAGTTCTGGATTTTCTTTTGCCCATGCAGCAAAATCAGCATTCCAGTCTGCTTCTGCCTTAGCAAATGCAGCCTTCTTATCTTCGAAATATTTCTTAGCTTCCGGTACAACATAGAAGTCCTGATCAACAGGAAGACCAAGCTTTTTCTTTGCTTCGATGATTCCTTCTGCGCCAAGTGGAGCACCGTGAACATCAGCAGTTCCCTGCTTTGGAGCACCCTTACCAATTACAGACTTGAGCATAATCAAAGTTGGCTGATCCTTGCACTTCTTAGCTTCTTTTACGAGCTCTACGATGCCTTCAACATCATACATGCTTCCCTTAAGAACCTGCCAGCCGTATGCCTTGTAGCGGGCTGCAATATTGTCAGTGAAAGTAATATCAGTATTACCATCAATAGAAATCTTATTCTGATCGTAGAAAACGATTAACTTTCCGAGCTTAAGATTACCAGCGAGAGAACAAGCTTCAGAAGCAACACCTTCCTGAAGACATCCTTCTCCAACGAGAGAGTATGTGTAGTGGTCAACAATCTTGTGACCCTTTGTGTTGAATTTTGCAGCGAGCATCTGTTCAGCAATAGCCATACCAACAGCCATTGAAACGCCCTGTCCGAGTGGACCACCAGTACATTCAACACCGTCTGTATCACCATATTCCGGATGACCAGGACACTTAGAACCAACCTGACGGAAGTTCTTAATATCGTCCAGACTTACCTTGTATCCAGCCAAGTGGAGGATAGAGTAAAGAAGCATAGAACCATGTCCTGCTGAAAGTACAAAACGGTCTCTGTCTGCCCATTTTGAATTTGCAGGATTGTGCTTCATTACTTCGCCATACAATACTGCGGCAGCCTCTGCTGCTCCGAGTGGAAGTCCTGGGTGACCAGAATTTGCCTTCTGAATTGCGTCCATAGACAAGCTGCGGATTGAAAGTGCAACTGCCTCAACACCTTTCTTGTTCATAAAATATACTCCTTATGTAATACCGCCTTGCGGGCGGTGTTTAATAGCAAAGCTTAAAATTATGAAGCAATTTTTAGCTTTGCCACTTATTTTTTTTTTCAAAAATTATGCAAGTTCTTTGATTATAGAAGAAAGCGTAGCTTCGTCAGAACGTAACTCAAGAGCCTTCTTGAATTGTGAATTCCTAAAAAGAGCTGCCAGAGAAGAAAGAACCTTAAGATGTATTTGCGAATTATGGGCAAGTAGAACGAACATTACAAAAACTTCACGCTCGTCCGGGGCTTTCATGTCTATAGGATTTTTAAGATATACAACACAAATACGCTGTTCACTAGCGTCTCTCATAATAGGAGCTCTTGCATGTGGAAGAGCAATTCCATTTCCTACAGCAGTACTCAAAACAGCTTCGCGATCGCATAAAGCATTGTAAACAGTGTCAGAAGTCATTCCGTCCGGCAAGTCTATCATCTTGCTGACCTTGGCGTAAATTTCCTGAGGTGTATTTCCTTCAACATTTTTGAATACGCCTCCTCTGTGAATCAACTGTGCCAAATCAACTTCAACATCATTATCCATAATTATATCTCCCTAAAATTTTACAATTTCAAAACCTTTAAACCGGTTGCTCTCCAAGGATGAAAGAAGAGTTCCGCTTATCTCATCAAAAGTTTCTTCCATTCCATCAAGTGAAAGCGAAACATCAGCTTCTGGAAACTGCGGACGCAAATAAACATTTTCAACTTCTTCCAGAAGGCGTACAACATGGCTGTAAAGCTGCGACAGAATAACCAGCTCCTGCTGAGGGAAATTTTCCGCAGCAATTCCCGAACCTCCAATATCACAGAACAATTCACTCACCCTTGTAAACAGTGAAAGAATTCTTTTGCGCAAAGGAGCAATCGGATAATCAGAAAACTGATTATACATCTTTTCAAGTATATCATTACGCTTTTCTATATTCAATAATACAAGTCGTCGCTCAGCAGAAGAAATCATTGCCATATTAGGAAAGATTTTTTGAATAACATCTTCAAAATTTTCTGAAACCTCTCTCTTACCGCGCCGCTCATCATAAATGCGGTCTTCAAGAATTGCGTCAATCACGCGAGGTGTAAGAGTAAGAGCCATGTCTGTAAGAAGCATTCCTCGATCAAGTCCGAGATTATTCCATTTTCCGCTGTAAGGAACAGATTCTCCTTTTCGCCAGATTCTTGACTCAACACCATAAGGTTCAAAACCAATTTTTGAAGTATGATTCAAAAACTCTTCAACAGAACCACAACAGCGGGTACACAATTCTTCCTGATTTTCCAGAAAGAGATACGACAGCTGCTCTTCAATTGAAGAAGCCGGCCCATGTCTGTCAAAACTTTCCAGCAGCCCGTTTTCAAAATAGGTATACCATTCTTCTCGCTGTACAGCTTCGTCCGAAATCACCATGTCAGAAAGTCCGCTGTCCTGAACCTTCATTTCAACAACACAATCACTCCAGCTGATTACACGACATATAATTCTATCGCCATAATGAAAAGGTTTACCACCACTGATTTTACTAAGAGGCCAGCAGGTAAGTCTGATTTCCTGTGGCATAGAATACTGCACCGAACTTAACGCAAGCGAAGTGTTACTCTTGTCATTGAAGATATAAGGAATAACATAACCTTCGCCATAAAGTGCAAAAGTATCCATAGCAAGATTCATAGAAAATTCTCTTGCAGAACTCTCTACAACATTTCCTTCTGCCATAACACAAATACTGTCTGGCGGAACTTCAGGATTAACAAAAGGAATACAGCGATGTCCGATAATAATACTATCTTTTTCAACTTCTTCGCGGCTGGGTTTAAAACTAAACCAGCGGCCTGTAAAAACGCCGGCTTTTGTAACGAATTCATTTTTTACCAGAGAAAAAACATATTCCGAAACCTGAAGAATTTCTGAGGCATCATTTTTAGAAACCTTTGCCCCGCGGGATTTCAAATATTTGTAAAAGTCGTCAGTTGTAAAAATATCAAGCTGCTCTGTCAAATATTCTTCTATAATATTATTCGTTCGATAATCCACAATGCTATTTTAATCTAAATCAAGAAAACTGTAAATTAGTGATGAAATTTGATATACTGATTGTATGAAGCTAACGTTTTTAGGAACAGGAACAAGTCACGGAGTTCCGGTAATCGCCTGCGATTGTGCAGTCTGCAAATCCAAAGATCCACATGATAAAAGATCCCGCAGTGCAGCATACATTGAAATCTCAGATAACTCCTCATCAAAATTTATTCTTATAGACATAGGACCTGATTTCCGCGAACAGGCACTTCGTGAAAACATCCGCCAGATTGATGCAGTTCTTCTGACCCACAGCCATGCAGACCATTTACACGGCATAGATGATTTGCGTACTTTTTCCTGCATTATGTCGAATAAACCAGAAAATCCTCAGAATGAAAAATATGATAAACCGCCGATTCCAATCTACACAAATCATACAGCAGCCGAGCATATCAAATACAGCTTTAGTTATCTGTTCAGTGAACATGCAGAAGGCGGCGGTCATGCAAAAATCAATCTTAAGGAAGCAAAAAGCCCTTTTGAGTTATGCGGTATAAAAGTTACGCCAATTCCAATGGAACACGGCTCTCTCGAAACCACAGGCTGGCTACTGACAGAAACCACACCGGACGGAAAAAAATCAATAGCTTATCTTACAGACTGTAACAGGATCAGCGACGAGTCAATAAATCTGCTTCAGAAGAATGCAGGTCTTTCAGAAGGCGGACGTCTAGTTCACCTCGTAATTGACGGACTTCGTATAAAAGAACACAGCACCCACTTTAATTTTTTGCAGGCCCTGGAAGCGGCCGGTAAAATAGGTGGCGAACACATCTGGCTCACACACCTTACACACAATTCCTCGCACGATGAAACTGCCGCCTACATTGAAGAACACCTTCCAGACTTCCCGAGTCTCGCCTCTGCAAAATCAGTGCTCCCCGCTTACGACACTCTGGTTCTCGAAACCTGACAGTTGAATCCTAAAAGTCGGCAAGCACAGCTTGCTTTTTACTCCCTTCTTCGATTATAGGCTTGTTAAAAAAAATAACCCCGATGGCATTTCCAACGGGGCTTTCATGAGCTTCAAAACAGAACTTAGTTCTGAGCAGCTGCTTCAGTTGTCTTTGGAACACGAACTTTCTTCTGAACGAAACCACTGCTTAGACAGCTTGAGCAAACCTTGATAGTTTTTACAGTTCCGTTTGGAAGAACAGCCTTAACGCTGTGAAGGTTAGGTCTCCATGTTCTGCGAGTATGATTCATAGACTTACTAACTTTATTACCAGACATAACGCCTTTTCCGCAAACATCACACATTCTAGACATTTTCTTTATCCTTCCTTATATAAACAGTTTTCCCACACAAATTACAATAGTTTAGAAAGAATATACAAATTCCAAAAAAAAGTCAATCGTCAAAACTTGAATTTCTAAAATATTACAGGGCTTCCGCATTATAAAAGATTTCAGTAATCTTGGCGCGAGGGAGCGGGGCGTGGTACAAAAACACTCTTTTTGTGGCTGCCGCGTAAGCGGCAGGTGTAATAGTTTCTATACCACAAAAAGCGTGTAGCGCATTATTGCGCGGTTTTGTACCACGAAGCCGTGACCAGAAGCCATGTTTTCAGAATTTCATTTTATAATGCGGAAGCCCTGTAAAATATTACCCTTTGCAAGTCAGTTACAGGTATGATATCATTAATTCAAAATTTTGTCCTTGAATTTGCATGGAGACCAGTATGGCAGACAGTTTAACAAACAAAGAATATACTCCTCAGGAATTAAAAGAGGCTTTCATCAAAATGTATGGCGGCGACGAATCTACTGTCAGACTTTATTCTTCACCAGCCCGAATCAATATAATTGGTGAACACATCGACTATAACGGCGGTAAGGTTTTTCCTGCCAGTATAAACCGCTATCTTTACATCGCAATCAGAAAACGCAGCGATACGAAAATTTTATACAACGATGCCCGCTTTCCAGGCAGTTATGAATTCGACATCAATCAAACCTTTATTTTTGATAAGGCAAATGATTATGCAAATTATCTTAATGGAATTCTTCAGCAGCTGAAGGAGCGAGGCTTTAAGTTCGACAGCGGATTTGAAATTCTTATGGCGTCTAACATTCCGGCCGGCGGCGGTATTTCATCTTCATCAGCTTTGGAATGCGGCTTTGCTTATGCTGTAATAGACACCTTTGGCTTCAACCTCGACCGCATTGAAATTGCAAAACTCGGCCAGATGAGTGAACATAATTTTATGAACGTAAAGTGCGGAATCATGGATCAGTTCATTATTGCAACCGGAAAGAAAAATTACGCAGAACTGCTCGACTGTAATAGTCTTGAATATGAGTACGTTCCTCTCGACCTTGGCGACTACCGCTTTGTAGTTATGAACACAAACAAGGTTCGGAAATTAGCTGATTCAAAATACAACGAGCGACGCGGCCAGTGCGAAGAGGCTCTGAAAATCTTGCAGGATAATGGAGTAAAGGTTCAGGCCTTGTGCGAACTCAGTCCAGCAGACTGGGAGAAATACAGAAACCTGGTGGCTGACCCAATTTTGAATAAACGCGCCCGCCACTGTGTTGCAGAAAACCAGCGGGTAATTGATGCGGCTGAAACACTAAAGGCAGGAGATCTAAAAAAACTCGGCCTCCTCCTCAACGCAAGCCACAAATCCCTGAAAGAAGACTACGAAGTAACTGGTATAGAACTGGACACTCTCGCCGAAAGCTCACAAAAACAAGAAGGCTGCCTGGGCGCCCGCATGACAGGAGCCGGCTTCGGAGGCTGCGCAATCGCCCTCGTCCACAAAGATAAACTCGACAGCTTCATCTCAAACGTCCAGACTGCCTACGAGAAAGTAATCGGCTACAAGGCCGGCTTCTTTGTATGTGAGACAGGAGATGGAGTAACAAGAATTTAATTTTCCTGTCGTTCCATACTTTAAATTCTACATTTTTCATGCGGACTTTTCAAGATAACACAACACTTTTAATGCGAACTTTTGCAGACTTATCACCACTTTTCAGGCGAACTTTCCCTTAAAAGTTACATTTGATCTTTGTATTCAGCGAATTATATTCATCTAAAAATGAATTAATTCCTAAAAAAGTAAGGAATCGTTAGGAAAAAAGACACTTCTTAAAATTTGAAAAAAACAGAACTACTTTCTTCCCCCGTTTAATAATGAAAACAACGGAGGACAGATTTTTCGTAACAAAACTCCAAACATCGTTCCTATCAATATTGTCAATATAGTTACCCCGAAATATTCAAATAAACAAAGAGAAGGAGATTTCATAGGTAAAAAATGCAACCACAATGTTTGAAGTAATTGAAGCAACGCCGGCATATGAATTGCATAAAGGAAAAAAGAAAAACCTGCCAAATACTCTGAAATATGAAAAAGCTTTTGTTTATTTATAATAAATTTTGAAATTTTAAGAATAATAAAAGCAGAATTTATAGCTCTTATTTTAAGCATAAAAATATTAACTGGGAAATATTTGGTTCTGATTAAAATAAAAAGAAATACTATTGAACATCCTGTCCAATGCATATTATCTACAAAATTAAACAAGTCAAAATCAAGAATACCCCAATACAGCCCCAAAGAATAAAAGAATAAAGCTTCTGTTTGTACAAAATATACTTGAATACCAGAAAAATAAAATATTGAAATAACTAGAAAATAAGTTTTAGGATATTTTCTAATCAAATATCTTAAGACAGGTGAAATAAAAACAAGAATTATCAAATCACGAAGAAACCAAAACTGCCCTGCTGCCAACGGATTATTATTTGTCTTGCCATATCCGAAAATATAATGCAACCAATCTTTCCATCCCCAATAAGAGACAATATTATCTGGATGCGCCAATACCGATGGCATTACTCTTGAAATAATTAGTTTTCAAAAATTTGATAAACCAGGTAAATTCCTATCCAGATAAAATACGGAATAACCAGAGATTTTGTACGTTTCTTAATCAGAACCGGGTAACTATCAGATTTCAATACCTGCAGATATGCTGCAAACAAAAAAAACAAAGGAAATGTACAGGATCCTAATCCATATGAAATAAAATACTGTATCCATTCTGTAAAAGAATTCGGGCAAAATAATGTAGCTGCACCACTTACGCTCGCAGACTCGAGTATTTTTTCCGGTGTAAAATTATTATGAATAAAGACTACTAAAATTGCCAGAAGAAATCGTAAACTCGTAATTCTTTTGGAGGTCTCTTCAGAAATCATTTTCCAGCCTCCGAATGAGCTAAGAATTCTCTGGCAAATCTTCTGCCTAGCTCTATTGTTGATGGGGTATCATAGTGGCCTATATTAAACTGATTTTTTTTCAATCCTGTAGAATCAATCAGATAACAAAGTCTTTCTTCCTGTGCAATTTTTTCTTTTGCTTTATTAACTATATCTTGATGGCCGTCTGGATCAACTAAATCCCAATCAGTAACTCTTGCATCTATAAATAAAAGCTTTTCATTAAAACTTTTTCTTACAGAATTAATTAATAAACATTCCTTATTGTAATAATTATTTGCATTAAAAAGATCACAATCATTCTCACCCTGCATCCAGCAAAATGCCTGAATATTCGGGTAATACCCCTTATTAACTAATTCTAATAAACAATTCAGAATATAACCTTTCATAACTCGGGAAATGTCATTGTCTTCAAGAAAATGATTCATAGGCATTCCGCCAGCTGAATATTTAATTAATACAAGACTACGCCCTGCCTTTTTGCACTCGAGCGCAAAACCTACTTCAGGACCAAATAAATCTCCAAAAGAACCGTTTTTAAAATTGACATTTGAATATGGGGAAAAAACACAATTTCCTTTTAATGCTACATAGTCATTGCAGGTAAAAATTGTTACCCCATCTATTCCATTACTTATCTGAGTATATTCTTCTGCAGAAAGATATTGTTTAGCCTCTTCCGGGATGCCACTTCCCGCCATATTTGACTGCCCGGATAGAATCACAACATCAACAGGAGTTAATTTGCTTTTATCGTAAGGCGCAAGCAATGTCTGTAGAGTTACATCAGCATAAGGACTCGAATTATATTTGCAGGAGATATTTAGAAAAAGAATTGAAAATAATAAAAAGAAACACGATAAACTTCTTTTAGGATTTAATTTAATATATCGCATAACAATAATAATAACGGTATTACAAGTGTTAAACAACTGTAATACTGTTAATATTATTGTATTACTATGGTTTTTATGCGAAAAAATGATTTTATAATTAAAATATGACCCACTTTCAGAATATTTTTATAAGAAATTTGAGATTTTTAAGGACAAAAGCTGAACTAAGTCAGTTAAAATTTTCCGAGCTTATAGAAATAACACCAAACTATCTGAATGCTGTGGAAAATGGAAAATATTTTCCTTCTCCTGAAGTTATAGACAGGATATGTAATGTTTTACAGATTCTTCCATATCAATTATTTTTAGAAGAGCAGACTTTTGCCAACTCTGAAAGGATTCAGTCTATTCAAATAATATCAAAACTTAAACAATCGGTTTCATCAGAGTTTGACAAAATTATTTCTGAAATATCGAAAAAATAAATACAGGCTAACAATAGAACTTACAGCATCTGCGGTTCTCAAATCAATACATTTTTTCTAATGTAACAAGTGCCATATTTTTTGAATTCTCAATAACATAATCTGTAAAACCTGATAGAGAAAACAACATAGTCTTTAGATTTGAAGCTGGCAAGTAATTCAATTTTTCTTGAAAGTTCTCTAAATCTTCTTTATCGAGTTTTTCTGACTTAAATTTACATTCGCCGGCGAGAACATATTTTTTACCATCTAAGCCAAGTAAATCAATTTCAACAGTTTTTATTTCTTTACCAGCCTTTATAGAATTCTGATATTCGACAACGTCAGTTAAAAAACAAGGTACTTTCTTTGTTCCCACATTACCCAGAATGTATTCCTTTGCCATCTTTTCAAATACACTTCCCATAAATTGATGCAACTTCTGTTTTACTTTTTGTTCAAAATAAAGCTTTCCCTTTCCACTGTTTATAAGGCTTACACCCGGAGCAACATATTTGAAGTAGAAATTTACCATTGAATCAGAAATTACATAATATGGTTTTGGAGCCTCACGACGCTCAACAATTTCTGCAGCAATAAGATTCTTAAGACAGAAGCTGATGTCTGACATTCCTGTGGTCATTTGAATTTCATTATATTTTGTTTTCCCCTTTGCTATAGCATCTATTATGGAATTATAGGCAACCGGGTTTGATTTTTCAGCTGTAATAACAGTCTTAATTTGTTCTTCGGAGAAAAAGGCATTTCTTGAGAAAAAAAGTTTTTCTATATTCACATCAAGCGAAAGGTTACTATCAAACTGTTCCAGATATTTTGCTACACCACCAGTTAGTCCGTAAACAATAGCTTTCTCCTCTTCATTATACCCCGGAACAAATAAAGCGGTATCCTTATAATCAAAAGGATTAATTTTAAATTCACGATTAGCTCTTCCATGAAGTGGAGCCAACGTTCCTAGCACTTCTTCCTTCATAAAAGAAACCAGAGAACCAAGTAAAATAAAATATAGATTTGATTTATTCCATTTCCCATCAATATATTTCTGCAACAAAGAATTCATATATGGACAGGATTTTGCAAGATACGGATATTCATCAATTACAAAAATAATCCGTTCTTTTGAAGATTCTTCTGCAATAAAATCGAATACTGAATCAAAGGAATCGAACTTAAGTTTCCCGCTAAGATTTGGAGTAAGACTTTCCAGGACATCATTTCCCATTCTTTCCAAAAGTTCTGTCTCGGTCATTTCTGTGCTTACAAAAGACACAGACTTGCATTTATTAATTTCAATAAACTTATTAATGAGCGTAGTTTTTCCAACTCGTCTACGCCCAAAAAGGACAGCCATTTGGAAGCCTTTTTTGTTATAAAGTTCTTGAAGTGATACAAGTTCTTCTTTTCTTCCTATGAATTTATCCATATTTATAACCCTTTTTTGCAACAAGGTTTACTAGAGTAAACTCTACTAGAGTACTTTCTAGTAGAGTTTACTCTAGTAATACTATATGGATAATTATTATTTGTCAATGAAAACTTGATTATTTCCCGTACTGTGCTTCAATATCCCGAATCTGATCACGAAGTGCCGCAGCCTGCTCATACTCCATGCGGTCGGCACAGGCAGACATTTCTTCGGTAAGCGCTTTAATAAGCTTTTTGCGTTCCTTAGGATTAAAGAGATTTGCCTCTTTCTTTAGAACTTCAAGTTCCATTGCGGCACCAGCTTCGGCATCCTGTTTTTCGTGAACAAGAATATCTTCAACAGCCTTTGAAATTGTTTTCGGAGTAATTCCGTGTTCCTCATTGTAGGCCTGCTGAACCTCGCGGCGGTGCTTTGTTTCTTTAATAGCAGCTTCCATTGCAGGGCTCATGTGGTCGGCATACATAACAACTTTACCTTCTGCATTGCGGGCAGCACGACCAATAATCTGAATGAGCGAAGTTTCCGAGCGCAAAAATCCGATTTTATCCGCATCAAGAATTGCAATAAAGCTTACTTCTGGAAGGTCAATTCCTTCTCGAAGCAGGTTGATTCCAATCAAAACATCAATTTCGCCTGTACGAAGCGATTTCAAAATCTCAACGCGCTCAAAGGTATCAATTTCTGAGTGAATGTATTTTACTTTTAGTTTGAGTTCGGTCAGATAGTCGGTAAGGTCTTCGGCCATCTTCTTGGTCAACGTCAAAATCAGGCTGCGTTCGTGGCGGTCAATTCGCTCGCGAACTTCCTTGTAAATATCTTCCATCTGACCTTCACTAGGCCTGATCTCTACTTCCGGATCAAGTAGGCCTGTAGGACGAATCAGCTGTTCAACAACCTGAGTACTCTGCTTTATTTCTTCCGGCCGCGGAGTTGCTGTAACATAAATTATCTGATTCATTTTGGCATCAAACTCTGCTTTTTTCAAAGGTCTGTTATCAAAAGCAGATGGAAGACGGAATCCAAAATCAATAAGATTCTGCTTTCGGCTGCGATCCCCTTCATACATTGCGCCAATCTGAGGAACAGAAACATGAGCCTCATCTATCATGCATAAAAAATCATCCGGAAAATAATGAAGCAGAGTTGCAGGAGGTTCTCCGCGAGCACGTCCAGAAATAGGTCCTGAATAATTTTCAATTCCAGGGCAGGTTCCCATTTCACGAAGCATTTCAATATCATAAGTAGTACGGGTTTTCAGACGTTCTGCCTCCAGCATTTTTCCCATACTGCGAAGCTCTTCTACCCTCTCTTCCATCTCCTTTTCAATACGACTAGTTGCATCTATCAATTTATCTTGAGGAACAACAAAGTGCTTAGCCGGATAAAAAACAGTTTCATCAAGTTCACCAGTTACATCGCGGTTCATTACATTAAAGCGCTGGATTCTCACAACATCTTCCCAGTCAAGCAGAATACGATAAGCCTCATCTGTTTCCATATAAGGTGGAAAGACTTCAATTACATCTCCCTTAATACGAAAGTTTCCACGTTCAAGCACATTATCGTTTCTGCTATACTGCATAGAAATCAACTTGTTTGCAAACTTTTTAGGATCAAAGGTTTGCCCCACTTCAACGTGTTCTCGCATTCCCTTGTACACATCCGGCATACCAAGACCATAAATACAAGAAACAGTTGCAACAACAATAACGTCACGTCTTTCCATAAGGCTGTAAGTGGCAGCAAGACGCATCTGGTCGATTTCGCGGTTTATGTCACAATCCTTTTCGATATAAAGATCACGAGCCGCAACGTAGGCTTCAGGCTGATAGTAATCGTAATATGAGACAAAATATTCAACAGCATTATTCGGAAAGAAAGATTTGAACTCGCGATAAAGCTGGGCCGAAAGAGTTTTGTTATGGCTGATAATCAAAGTAGGACGCTGAACCTTCTCTATGATTTTTGCCATAGTAAAGGTTTTACCAGAACCAGTAACACCCTTTAGTGTCTGAAACTTATCACCGCGCAAAAAACCTTCACTAAGTTTTTCTATCGCCTGCCCCTGATCTCCACTCGGCTCAAAAGGTGAAACCACCTCAAATTTTCTCATAAAAAACCCCTGTCACCCGGTGGTTGAGTGATGCGAAGCATCGTATCGAAACCACCTCGAGATGACGCTTTTGTTTTTAACTCTCAACTAATTTTATCTTCAAAGTAACATTCTTGCGGTTACGGCGCACAACCACCGTTACAACATCCCCAGCCTTCTTGCTTTCAAGCGCAGAATAATAATCAGCCAGAGAAGTTACCGCAATATTATCAATCTGAGTAATTACATCACCACCAATGTAGATGATATCACGGCGGGAACCATAGTAAGCAGCCTCCGTTCCACCGCGCAAACCTGCAGACTCAGCATTTCCACCTTTTGCAACTTCAGAAATCAAAACACCGCTGGCAATATCAAGGCCGGCATACTGAGCAATTCTGCGGCTCAACTGGATTACAGTCGCATCAATCGTACCGCGGTGAACCTTTCCGTATTTAATTAAATCAGCAACAACACGAACAGCTGTTGTAGAAGGCACCGCAAAACCAACACCCGCAGAGCTTCCCGAACTAGACTGAATCATCGTGTTTATACCAATCATCTTACCATTTGTATCAAGCAGAGGACCACCAGAGTTTCCAGGATTTATGGCTGCATCTGTTTGAACCATATCACGAATAATTCTGTTATTCGAATTCTGAATAGGACGGCCGAGACCAGAAACAATTCCAGTAGTCATAGTACGTTCCAGACCAAACGGGTTACCGATTGCTATAACACGCTGTCCAACCTTAAGAGAGCTGGAATCGCCAAAAGCAATTGTTTTCAATTCCATACCAGCCGGCGGCGTAAACTTAATTACAGCAAGATCACTATCCTGATCAGTTCCAACTACCTCCGCCTCATACTGTGTTCCATCGAAGAGCGAAACGTATATCTTTGTTGCATCAGCAATAACATGTACATTTGTAAGAATGTAACCACGCTTATCAATAATCGAACCGCTTCCACTTCCACCATCCTGAACATAAGGCTGCAAAAACCAGTCATAAGCTGTAACCTGAGTATTAATATTCACAACAGCTTCGTTACAAAGAGAATAAACATTAATATTCTGAGCCTCTTCCTGAGTATAACCGGAATTAGCCGTACCACCTGTAACCGAAATAAAAGAAGCCGGATTCTGTTCAAGAAATCCAACTGTCTCCTCCAGAGAAGAAGCAGCCTCTGTACTTTCCGATGACGTTACTTCTGTAATTTCCAGGTTCTCACTTGTATTTGACGATTGTTTATTTTTAGATATATTTACACAAATTGCCGCAGTTAAAAGCACTGCTGCGACGACACAAATCAAAGTTGTTTTAATTAACTGAGCATGAGAATAAAGTTTCATATATATAATTTAATAAAATAAGAATAATATTACAAGAATTTTCTGATTCCATACAGCAAGACTAGCTTTGTAAAAAGTCTGCTTAAATCAATATTTTTCCAGTTCAGCAGCCGCATAATATTCATCCCACTCCGGTAAATCATTTTCTTCATTTATAGTTTCATCTTTTTCAATTTCAAAAGTATCTTCATTCATATCACTGGTTTTTTCTTTTCCATTTTTCAACATCTTATTTTCAAGAAAACTGAAATATGATTCCCGGCTCACAATCACATGATCCAGCAACTCAATCCCCATAATTATAGAAACCTTTTCCAGAATTCCCGTTACAGCAACATCCTCCTCCGAAGGCTGGCAATTCCCCGACGGATGATTGTGGCTCACAATTATAGCCGCCGCATTATCTCGCATCGCAAGCGTAAAAACTTCCCGAGGGTGAATTAAAGTCCTGTTCAAAGTTCCCACCGTAACCACATGAATCTGAATAATTTCATGCCCGCCATTCAGCGTTACCAGCAGAAAATGTTCCTTTTCACACACAGCATAATTTTTCACAAAAGGCACAATATCAGATGGAGATTTAATAGGCGCGCGCAGATGACTATTCCGCCGTCTCCCCAGCTCCAGAGCCGCGGCCACAGCAAGAGCTTTACTCTGTCCCACACCCTTTACCCGCAAAAGATTTTTGACAGAATCTTCAAAATCACAATCATCCAGAACTTCAACAATTTTCTCTGCCATTCGTTCAACCGGCAGCTCTTTTGTTCCCGACCCAAGAATCAACATCACCAGTTCTTCATCAAAAAGAAATGAAAAACCATGTTCCAGAACTTTCTCTCTCACATCAGGCTTATTTTTTCCCATAAATCCTCCACCTATAATATTGCCTTCATTTACGAAAACAGGAAAAGATTTTGAAAAAAATTCTGTATTTCAGATTTTTTTTTGATTTCCGAAAATTAAATTATGAATAAATCATTTAAGACATTTTTTACTGCAATAATTTTTGCTGTTACACTAATCTTCCTAAATTCCTGCGTTTCAAAGCCAAAAGAAGCAGAAGTCCTTCAGCTCTCCCGCCGAATTTTAGACCAGGGCCAGCTCACTGCCTCTCAACTCGCTGATTTTTTTATGAGCCGAAATCCTGAAGCAGACCGCGCCCACATTCTGCAGTTTGCTCAATATTATATTGATGAAGCCGCTGCCGAAGGAATTAATTGGGATGCAGCTTTTGCTCAGATGTGTCTTGAGACAGGCTTCTTAAAATTTGGTGGACTCGTTCAGCCTGAATTCCACAACTACTGCGGGCTTGGTGCAATGGATGCCGACCACCCGGGTGAACAGTTTGAAACAGAAGAACTGGGCGTTCGTGCTCACATTCAACATCTGCAAGCTTATGCCACAAAAGAAGAAACCCAGCTGAACAAGGAACTTATAGATCCTCGCTACAACTGGGTTCACAAAACAAAATATATAGAAACTATTTTTGAACTTACAGGAACCTGGGCCACCGACCCGCACTATGGCGAAAAAATCGACGGTCTGCTCACTGCAATGGGAACTCTCAATTATTAACCGATTGTCGTTCCAAAATATTCCTTATCTTCAAGAATTGCCTGAATATTTGAAATATTTTTTCCACCGGCACAAATTACCTTCATTCCAAGTTCGCTGGCTTTCTTTGAGGCAATAGGGTCAAATGGACAGTTTTTTCCAGGAGTCCATTCATCACCAACCATCTTGCGGAAGTCCGCCCAGGAAATAGTATCGAGCGGTTTTGCATCCGGATTTTTTCTCGGGTCATCAGTATAAACCTTTTCAATATTAGAAAGATTTACAATTGTCTTAGCATCAAATTTTTCACCAAGATAAACAGCATCTGTATCTGTAGAAAAACCAGGTTTCCAACCTGAAGCAACAAGCACCTGACCGTCAAACTTCAAGTCTTCTACAGTAGGATTATAAACTACATCATTTTTGCAGTAAGAACCAAAGCAAGCCTTAAGAAGCTGAGCATTAATTCTTGTTGCCATAATTCCAATCCAGTCTGCAGCGTTTGCATCAAAACTGTCACCTGTCTTTTCACAAACTTCCTTAAAACCATTCTGATATACACGTGCAGGAGCTCCACCGCCGGCTACAAGAATCAAACGATTCTGCTTGTCGCTATCCAGCCACTTTTTACACATTGTAACAAACTCACCCAAAAAAGCACTGTCCGGCTTATCCGGCGCAATAATTGAACCGCCAACAGATAAAATTTTTGTCATATTAAACCTCCACGTCATCCTGAACTTGTTTCAGGATCTACTAGTAAACACCCTTCACTACCGGCACAGACCAGTAGCTGCTATATTTTGCTGTATCTTTACTTGCTTCTTCCCAGATAGATTGTAAAGCAAAACTTCTTGGCTGCTGTACAATCTTACTGTCTGCACTAAACGGCTTAAGCTGGCTCCAGCCCCGCGAGAACATTATATGATGTGAATCCATATTTCCAAAATAAAAATTCTTAGCATCAACAACATCACTATCTGTCCACTGTTTATATTCAAGTCCGGCACCCAAAGCAGGATCACAAGGAATCCAGCCTACCTTATCAATATAGAATTCACACCACCAGTGAGTCTGTGTCTGCAAATCCTGATTTACAAGAATACCACTGTCTGTATAAGCTGGAATTTCTGCAGCCCTCAAAAGTGCTGTACAAATTACCGCAAAATCGTATGCATCTCCATTGCCTTTTTTTATCAAATCAAGTGGATCAGAATCTCCCTTTCGCACTTTAGAAAGAACAGAGAAATTCTCACACATATAATCATAAATAAACTTTGCTTTACTCCACGGATTTTTTTCTTTACCAATAATTTTCTCACAAAGTTCTTTTACAGATTTATCATCGCAAGGAATAAGAGTGTCCGCTTTAAGCGCGCCACTCAAAAGATTTTTTTCCGTATTCTTATAGTTTCCTATTTTAGTTACATTTACGTTTGCACGAACTTCAAAAACCGGCAGAACAAAATTCTGTTTGAAAACACTTTTTGGAGTATTATTGCGGCTTCTGGTAATTTGATGAATTAAATTATTCTGATAATTTACAAGAATCGGTTCAGGCACAACATCAGTAATCTCAACCTGCGGCTGAGCAGGACTTGAAAAAGGAACCGGACACCTTAATGTAATAGTAGAAATATCATTAGTTACAACATCAGCAATATCAGCAGTATATTCCACAAGGTAAATCTTTTTATTCAGATATTCTTTACGACCAGCTTCTGTATTTACAACAAATTCCTTTGGATCAGATTTTTCTCGACCTGTATCTACAATCACAAGACCACTGCTTGCACCGTCAGGAACACGAACAGAAATTTCTGTATTAGACCAGGAAACATAATCAAAATCATCTTCGCTTGCAGGAATCATATTTTCAGTAAGCAAAGCAACGTTTTTATAATCTGCCTCACTGATTTTATTATTACAATCCATAGTAAAGAGTACTTTAGACTGATTTTTTGAATCTCCAAAATTGTTACCGGAAATAACAAGAAGTTCTCCAACGCTCAATTTATCAGAAGAAAGCATGGTAATAACAGGTTTTGTAACCTGTTGAACAGCCGGCACAGGAACAGGAATTTCTACTTCATTCGCAAAAAGAGCCGGTTTAGAACGCATTTCCTTCGTTCCAACAACTAACAGTCCATCCTGCACATTAGCCGGTAATACAATCTTAATGCAATTATTTGACCAGGAAATATATGAACTTGCCGTAAGCTTAGAACCTGCAATTTCAACATAGCTCATATCTCGTACAGAGCCAAAGTTTTCACCATTTATTACAACCAGGTCTCCAGGTGAACCTACAGGCGGTACAACAGAAGTAATTTCAGGAACAAGCTTTGTCCTGAAACCAATGAGATAAATTACACCGAGAATTAAACTAATAATAAAGACAACAGAAAGCACCCTTACAATCGGATACTTTCTCAACGAATAACTGAATTTTCCAGATGAATCCACTAATGTCTGCCTGATACAAAATCCATAGGAAGGTTGATTTCTGTAGTAACAGGAGTCTCGCCCATTCCAGGAACTGTAATCTTTATAGAAATTGCGTCATTCTGAAAATCAGGTTTTAATACATCAACATCTCTTACATTCTTAGTAAAAGAAGCAGCATTTTTTCTTTGGTTCTCAGATGACAAAACTACATCTTGTATATTACCAGATATTACCACACTTCTTCCACTATCAAAAGAAACATTATTTACAGAAGCTGCTTTGATATTTTTTGATGAAACACTGGTAATAGGATTGGATGCTGAAGAAGCAACAGAATGAATAAGTGCTGAATTAATAACAGCAGAAGCAACCGCAGAAGTATTTGCAGTTTCAAGTTTTGCACCATTAGACCTAAAACCAACAGGTAAAACAAGAGCAAGAACTGCTGCTGCTGCCACACCCGAAGCAACATAACTTATTACTTTAAAAGGAGATTTTTGAGAAGTTTTTCCAATATTACGGCTATAGGCCATCTTAATCTGAAGTCGCTGAAAGCTTTCATCCATAAAATGAGAATCAAGATTCAAAGAATCTGAATCAGTTTTAAACATGGAATGAAGAGCCTTTAGCTGACCAAGCTCCTTACGACATTTCTCACAATGAGAAATATGAAGCTCATACTCAGCCTTATAGTTTTCAGGCAACTCTCCGTCGAGGTAAACAGAATGAATATCTTTACTCGGGCAAAAAGACATTATCTTCTCCTATAATTTTTACCAGCTGTTCCCTGGCTCTGAAAATTCTTACCTTCACATTACCTTCAGTAATGCCCAAAATACTTCCGATTTCCTTATAGTTCAGGTCTGCATATTCCCGAAGCATAAGAACATCCTGTAGATTTGACGGCAATTTTTTCAGAGCTTCCCTTGCCTTGCTTATGGACTCAGCCTTAAGCAGGTTAATTTCCCCTGTATCCGCTTTTCTATGATCCTCATAAAGGACCTTTTCGTAAGCTTTACGCTCACGGTCTTTACGTTTTATATAATTAATAGATGCGTTCTTAACTACCCGAATAAGCCAATATTTGGCATCATTAATTGAAGGAAAAGTCAGATTCTTTTCATTCGCTTTAATCAGAGAATCGTGCGCTAAATCCTCCGCAGCCTCTTCATCGTTTACAATCCTGTAAGAAACCTTAAAGAGCATCTGCATTGTCGCATCATAAATTTTCTTAAAATCAACCGGTTTACCTGCACATAAAGAAACATTTTCTTCCTGCTGATTTCCTACTATACTATCAAACACTTTGATATCCCAAAAGTTACAATTTTTCTGCAGGAATTAGCTGCGTTTCCATGTCGGACCATTCGGTGTATCAATAATAATAACACCTCGGGCAGTTAATTGGTTACGGATTTCGTCAGCCTTTGCAAAATCTTTTGCTTTTTTTGCAGCAGTTCTTTCAGCAACAAGTGCATCAATTTCAGCAGCTTCAGGATCTCCTGCATGATCATTTGCAGAAGCATTACCCGCAGCACCCGAAAGCTTAGCCTGTTCATCAAGAACATCAAATGCATTTTTGATTACATCAAGACTCAGAACACTATCCATCTTAAGAAGAGTAGCAAGCTCAACCGAAGCCTTTACACCACCCTTACCAGCTGCAGCCTTCTGCATAGCAGCCATAGCCACAGGAGTAGCGAGGTCATTCTCAAGCCCCTCACGGAATTTATTCATACTTTCTTCATCAAGGGCAAGTCCAGAAAGCAGACTTGTAAAGTTTTCTCGGGTAAGGCCAAGCTTTTCCTCTTCGTTAGCCTTAGAAATCAGTTTTGCAACACGGGCATTAAGTGCTGCACGGCCATTCTTAGCAGACTCAAGCGCTTCAAGACTAAAAACAAGCTGCTTACGATAATGACCACTCATAAGGAAAAAGCGGTAATCAAGCGGAGCAAAGCCTTTGTCTTTCAAAGAGTATCCTCTTTCCGGAGGAAGTGAAGTCTGTAACGTAATAAAGTTACCGCTAGACTTGCTCATCTTTCCGCCTTCAAGAATAAGGAACTCATTATGCAACCAGTAGTTTACCCATGGTCCCTTAGCACGCTCAGCCTCGTCAAATGAACCTTCCGACTGCGCAATTTCGTTAGTATGATGAACCGGTACGTGATCAATTCCACCAGTATGAATATCAATATGCTTACCAAGATACTTCATACTCATAGCCGAGCACTCGATATGCCAGCCAGGATATCCGCGTCCCCAAGGGCTGTCCCAGGTCATAGCCTGATCTTCAAACTTAGACTTAGTAAACCAGAGAACAAAGTCACCAGGGTTACGCTTGTTTTCATCAATAACAACAACCTTACGCTTACCAGCTCCTGCCTTAAGCTCATCAAGGTTGAGGTTTGCAAGCTTACCATAATCAGGGTAAGTAGAAATATCATAATAAAGATTTCCGCCAGCCATATAAGTGTGCCCGTTGGCTTCAATCTTTTTTATCAGCTCAATCATGTCGTCAATATGTTCTGTGGCACGGCAAATTACATCAGGGTGGCGGATATTCATCGCATCAATATCTTTCATAAAAGCGTCGGTATAAAAGTTGGCAACTTCAAGAACACTCTGGTGGCGCTCAGCCGCAGATTTCTTCATTTTATCTTCACCGTTGTCGCCATCATCAGAAAGGTGTCCAACGTCAGTAATATTCATTACATGCTTGACTTTATAACCGAGCAGAGAAAGAGTCTTATCAAGAACATCAAGAAAAACATAAGCACGCAGATTTCCAATATGCGCATAGTTGTAAACCGTAGGACCGCAGCCGTAAAAACCAACCTGTCCTTCAACAATCGGCTTAAACTCTTCCATTTTTCGTCCCATAGTATTGTATAATCTCATTGCCATTATTATCTCCTGTTTAAGCTATTAGCTTTTAGCGGTTAGCCATTAGCCAGAAGGGGGAAGTCTCCCCCCGCTCTTATTGGAAAGCCGTTAAAAAACGGGCTGCGGCAGCGGGCCGTTTTAGGCTTCTCCTCCAAAATGCGCACAGGCAGGCTATGCCTGACTGTCCCTCTCTCCTAGGGGCTGCACCCCTAAAACCCGCTCAACAATTCGATAATTATACTATTTTCCGAAATCTTAAACAACACACTCTATTTTCTATCCCATACCCGCTAGGGGCTAATAGCTAATAGCTACCAGCTAACAACTACCAGCTAACAACTAACAACTACCAGCTAACAACTAGCAACTAACCCTCATTCCCACTATAATATAACCATGTTTGATTTCCTTGCATCAATGCTCAAAATTGCACAAATACCCTTCACAGAAAATGAAGCTCTTGCTCCCAAATCTACATTTAAAGTTGGTGGAACTGCACGTCTTTTCATTACGCCGCAAACTCCTGAGCAGCTGGAATCAACAATAAGTGCTGTACGTTCAGCAGAGCTTCCCTACTTTGTAACAGGAGGAGCCAGTAACGTTGTTTACCCCGACGGCATTTTCGAAGGCGCAATCATTTCTACACAAGGAATCAAAGAAATAATTTACAATCCAGATGAAACTACTTCTGATGGTTCAGTTCTTGTTACCTGCCAGTGTGGTGTACCAATGGCAGCTTTTGTAGATTTCTGTACCCGCAAAAATCTTACAGGTGCAGAACAGTTTGCAGGACTCCCGGGAACAGTAGGCGGAGCAGTTTATATGAATGCACGCTGCTTTGACCGTTCAATAAGCGACATACTTTATTCTACAACCCACCTTCAATACAAAGGCGATAAAGCACAACAAATTGAACTCCCCTTTGATTCAAAAGACTGGGATTATAAAAAATCACCTTTTCAGTCTACAAAAGACAAAAATCAACTTTACATTACACAGGCAACCTTCCGTCTCACACCAGCCGGCGCTTCAGCCCACGACCGCATAACAACAGATTGCAAAAAATACATTGCCGAACGCGTAAACAAAGGACACTTCAAATACCCGAGCGCCGGCAGCGTTTTCAAAAACAATCACGCCTTTGGCGCACCTTCTGGTAAGCTTATAGATGACTGCGGACTCAAAGGCCTGACCTGCGGCGGTGCTCAGATCGCTCCATTCCACGGCAACTTTATTATAAACACCGGCAGCGCCACTGCCGCCGATATCAAAACTCTTGTCTCACAAGCGCAAAAAGCCGTTTACGAAAATTTCGGCTTCAATCTGGAGCTCGAAATCATTTTTATTTAAACACTTTTTTTTCACTTTAACTAAACTTAATTTCCGTCGATAATTAAATTTACAATTAAACATACATTGACAAACCTAGATTGTAAATCTATACTTATATATTGAATATATTTAGGAGAGTAAGCTCTTGCTGCAGTTACAAATAGTTAATTTCAGAAAAGGTTCATATCTCGTCGTAGAAGGAAAAGAAAATACAGACCACTTCTACATCATAAAAAAAGGTAACGTACAGTGCTTCAAAGCTTCTGGTTCAGGGCTTGCTCCTACAATATACGGTCCTGGAGACTTCGTTGGTGTAGTTCCATGCATGTCAGATCATCTTCAGATCGAAACTGCCATTGCCTCAACAGATGTTATGGCAATTTCCGTACGCAAAGACCAGTATCCGGAACTTATTTCTCAGAACACACCTGTAGCTCTTAAAATCATCAAAACTTTTGCAAACCGAATGCGTGTAATGAACGAAATGCTTACAAAAGCAACTCTTCATTCTGTAGTTCAGGATACACACGATCAGATTTTCAAGGTAGCGAATTTTTACGAACAGAATGCATTACCTGATGTTGCTGTTTTTGCTTACTATCAGTATTTAAAAACAAAGCCTCAAGGTCCAAACGCAGATTTTGCTAAACAGAAATTTGTAGCCCTTAAACCAAAAACCCATGCAGTATATTTTGAACCTACAGCAGAAGCATCACGTCAGTACCCAAAAGATACAATGATATTCTCTGAGGCTCAGAACGGTTCTGATATGTTCATCATTCAGAGAGGTGAAGTTTCCATCACAAAAGTTGTAAACGGTAACGAAGTAACCCTCGCTGTTCTCAAAAAAGGTGACATGTTTGGTGAAATGGCACTTATCGAAAATAAGCCTCGTTCAGCAAATGCAATCGCCCACAGCGACTGTACACTTATGGTTATCAACCGTTCCAACTTTAATCAGATGGTTGCAACACAGCCTCAGCTGGTAGCCAAGCTTACAACAACTCTTGCAGATCGTCTCTGGTCAATGTACCGTCAGCTGGATAACGCTTCTCTTCAGGAACCTCTTGCTAAAATGCTTGATATGCTATCTCTTCAGCTTGAAAAACAGCGCGTAAAAATTGGTCTTTCAAAAGTTTCAATGCAGACTGAGTTTACACCAAAAGACCTTGCAAATATGTGTGGACTTGCAAGTCAGTATCATGCAAAGGCAATTTACGATTTTGAAAACTACGACCAGATTCGCATAGAGAACGGTAAAGTATTCATAAAAGATGCTTCTGAAGTTATGAAAACAGCAGCATTCTATCGCAAACAAAATAATATAAAAAAATAATTATCTTCCGATAATTAAACTATGATTTCTTTAAAGAATAAAATTTTTATTCTCACTTTATTTACAGTTTTTATGAATTTTCTCACAGCAGAAAGCCTTCCTCATGGCTATAAAAATATAAAACTGGGAATGAGTCTTGATGAAACTAAAGAAAACCTTGTAAAAGATCCCGATTTTGGATATCACGGAGACCATGATGTTTCACTTATTCCAAACTCAAGTAAAACATTAATTGAAACAGATGCAGAACATGGACTTGGTTCCAATTTTCTTCAAAGATGCTGGTTTCAATTTTCTTATGATGAACTTTACATCATTACAATTAATGTAAATCCGGAAAAAATGGATTATTACAGCATTTTTACTAAACTGGTTGAAAAATACGGAGAACCCGACACTTTTAGTCCACAGGCAGCAACCTGGAAAGATGACGATGTTACAATGAGTCTGGAAAAACCTCTAACCTTAAAATATATAGACAATAAGATTTTTGAACAGACCCAAAATTATTCCAATATTCAAAAATCTCCAACAGAAATAACCCGCGAAATGTTCCTGGATGGATTATAATAGCAAATCCGTTAAAAAACGAGCTTGAGGTAGTAGAGCTAAAAATTGCTTCCGCAATTTTCTTAACGCTCTGCTATAGAACACCGCCCGCCAGCGGGCTTACACAGGGTCGTTTTAGGATTTACCATAAAAGGTGACAACTATGTTTAATTCAAAAAAATCACTAATATTAATTGCCCTTCTTTTTGCCTACATCTCTCTTGCTTCCTGCAAAAGCAAAAAACTTCCTGTAAAAGACATAAAAATAGTCCGTCAGGACGGTACAGAGTTTACTGTAAAAGCAGAAATTGCAGAAAAACCTGAAGACCGTAATCACGGCTTTATGGGAAGAAAAACCATACCAGACGGAACAGGAATGCTTTTTGTTTTTGAGAAAGACCAGATTCTTTCTTTCTGGATGAAAAATACACCACACCCGCTTTCAATTGCTTATATTGATTCAAAAGGAAAAATCCGAAATATTTTTGATATGACGCCCTATAGTACTGCATCAATAGTAAGTACCGTCTCTGTCCGCTATGCACTTGAAGTCCCACAGGGCTGGTACAAAAAAAACGGCATCACCGAAGGTGATACTGTTATACTTCCTTAAAACGTCCGGTGGTTGAGTGACCGATGCAAGGCATCGGTTGTATCGAAAACACATTTTGGCTTACTCGCCTTCCTGTTCCAGCTTCATTAATTCTGCTGCTGCAATCTTATCTTTTGGATCAAATTCAAGTACTGTAGTAAAGTAATTTCTTGCTTCCTGCTTATTACCCTGTGCTAATGCAAGATAACCTAAATTTGAAATAACCTTTGTGCTTTCAGGTTCAAGCTCAAATGCCTTCATAAGACATTTTTTTGCTTCATCAAAATCATGCTCCTGAACATAACAAAGTGACAGCTCATTATATGTATCAGAATTAGTATCTCCTCCACATTTAAGAGCTTCAAGAAAAGCCTGTTTTGCCTCAGAATATCTTTCCAGACGGCGCAAGCCCCATCCAAGCATAAACCAGCCGTTCCAAACCTTAGAATTACTCTGCAAAAAGTCACGGATCTGCTCAAGGCCTTTTTCTTCCTGCCCGCTTGAAATCAAATCATAAGCAGCCTTAAAAGACTCATCATCCATATTCTGATTATTTATATTGTTTATAATTTCCTGAGCGCGTTCCTTTTTGTAAACACCATTTTCGCCCATTTCTTCGTCACTTGTCTCACATGTAAGTGCAAGATAAGTTTCAAAAGAATCTTTTGCTTCACGATATTTATGCTGTTTCATATAATAAAAGCCAACATTAAAATATACATCCGGAAGCGGTGGCTCCGCATTCATTGCCTGTTCATAATATGAATAAGCATCTGCATCATAAGCATCAGCATCATCAAAAAGACCTGAATTTCTATAAGAATCAGCCCTCTGATCAAGGAACAATGCCATATTAAGCATAATTGCTACATCATCAGGATCAAAACCAATAAGAGCGAGGAATATTTCTTCTGCAAGATCATAATCTTCATTCTTAGTTTTAAGAATAGCTGCTTCACACAATTCTTTTTTAAGATTTGGTTTTACCTTTTTAAGAATTGAACGATAATAATCCAGATGTGTATTTTTAGAATCGTAAGCAAGAATTGTAAGCATTCCGGCTAAAATCTGTTCAGGTTCAATCTCCTGCGGATTAAAATTGCCAGATGCCTCACTTACTTTCTTCTGAACTGGAAGCGGAATAGTCGGATCAATTTCAAAAGAATTACATGTAGTTAGTTCGAGTTTTGGAATGTTAATATAATAAATAGATTCCAATGGATTTGAAGGATTCATAATATACCACTTATAAAAAAATTAGTTTGTTGTATTAGAAACAGATGACTGTACGCTAACCTGTGCCTGAAGTCTCTGTTCCACAGCCTCTTTCTGAGTAGCGGCAGTTTCAGCGGTCTTCTGTTCAGCAGCAGCTTTTTTTGCAGCTGCTTCAGCTTCTGCTTTTTCAGCCGCAGCCTTGTTATTAATCTGATTCTGAATCAGTTGTTTCTGATAAGAAGTAATATAACTGTTTATATGAAACTTATAAGTCATAGGAATTTCATCTGGAATGAATTCTATATGAACAATAGAAATATCCTTTCGACCAGGTAAGAAATCAGAATTCTTTATTACTCCCTTCAGAGAGATTTTTTCATTTGTGTCAATAAAAAATAATCGCAAATCTACTGCCTTATTCTCAAGGAACTTTGGAATTCCAACAAGCATAGCTTTAGCTCCACCAAAAGACAAATCCTTAAGGATACACTTTCTTGGAACTCCCGTAATGAAAATATAAGATTCTTCTTTAGGTATATTCAAAAGACGTAAAGAATTTTCATTAATTGCAATTCTTTCTTCTTTACGATTCTGGAAATTTTCATTTACTTCTATGAATTCCCCGATTCGTAAAATTAAGTCATCCGGCGGACGCTGAGTAAAGCTTAATGTGAGCATTGCAAGTTCATTAGACCCCTGGAATGGTTTAATTTCAAGTACACTGCAATTTACTGAAAATTGAATTGGCTCATTATTCTGATCAAAAAAACAATAACGAATACTTATAGGAGCCGTTCTATTCTTCTGAATTGTTGTATAAATTCCACTTGAGGTACCAATAATAACCTTAGCCTGCTGTAAAGAAGAAGAGTTAATAATGCAAGGCCACTGCCCACCATTACTTTTGAGATAAATCTGTCTTGGATCTATACGAAGGGACTTAAGATTTGCTTTTGTAAAAACAATTTCCTTATCACGATAATAATCATAATATCTGGAAATATGATGACTAGTTGCTACGCTCATTGACTATTAATTATATTTCAACTTCCCGTTTCTTTCAAGGCAATAGAACAAAAAAAAAACCGTCACCCACAGATGACGGTTTACAAAGTTTGTAAAAAAACAGAACTTACTCAGCAGCTTCAGCTGGAGTCTCGTCTGCAGCAGCAGCTTCTTCTGCAGCTGGCTTTGCTTTTCTTGCTTCTACGCGAGCTTCATTCTTGAGCTTAGCGTTGCAGAACTTACAAACATTTACAGTCTGACCATTAATTTCCTTTTCCCAAAGAACTTTAATATCTGTTTTTCCACAGATAGCACAAGTTCCTCTTCCGTGTGCAGGTAATGATCGAATTCCAGATCCACGATGGTTCTTTGACATATCGAACTCCTTTAGTTAGCTGGAGCTTCTTCTTTCTTTTCAGAAGCTTTCTTTGCAGGTGCTTTCTTAGCAGCAGGCTTTTTAGCCTTTGGTGCATCAGCCTTCTTAGCAGGCTTTTTCTCTTCAGACTTTTCAGCGTCAAGCTTATAGTCAACCAACTCAAGAATTACAACATCTGCAGCATCACCCTGACGATATCCAAGCTTAAGAACACGTGTATAACCACCGTTTCTTTCCTTCATGCGAGGACCAATCTCTGTGAAAAGCTTATTCAAAATCTTTTCATCCTGAATAAACTTTGCAGCTTCACGACGATTGTGTACAGTATCTTCTTTTGCTCTTGTAATGAGCTTTTCAGCAGATTTTCTTACTTCAAGAGCCTTTGATTTAGTTGTAGTAATACGCTCATATCTGAAGAGCGAAGTTACCATATTGCGTGACATAGCACGACGATGTGCTGTTGTACGTGAAAGCGGATTAAAACCATTTCTATGATTCATCTGTTTCTTCCTTCTGCTTTATAATATTGGCAGCATTCTTCAGATGACTGTAATCTGTCATACCAAGTGTAAGATTCCACTCCTGGAGCTTTTCCTTGATTTCCTGCAGACTCTTCTTTCCAAAGTTTCTTGTCTTTGCAATGTCATCTTCAGTCTTCTTTGTTAATTCGCCGATTGTACGAATATTTGCATTCTTCAAACAATTTGATGAACGAACTGAAAGTTCAAGTTCCTCAACGGACATGTTAAGAACCTTGCTGATAATTTTATCACCTTCATCACCGTCATCACCACCAGAAATTTCGCTGTCATTAAAGTTGATGAAAATCGAAAAATGATCTTTTGCAATTTTTGCAGCTTCACCAAGCGCATTTACAGGTGTAATTGTTCCATCAGTCCAAATTTCAAGAACAAGCTTATCGTAGTCATTTCTCTGACCTACACGACATGGCTCAATAGAATATTTTACCTTTGGAACGGGAGTAAAAATGGCATCCATAGGAATTGTACCAACAACTTCTATGTAATGTTCATTCGTTTCAGCAGGTACGTATCCTCTACCAAGGTCAACCTGAATTTCAATATCAAGCTGAGCGCCTTCCATCATTGTAAAGATAACCTGATCTTTAGTCTTGATTTCAAGCTGTCCTTCCTTCGCAAAATCATCACTCTTTACTACGCCAGGACCTTTGAACTCGTACTGAATAGTGTCTGATTCAACGTCTTCCGGCAAGCATAACCGTATCATCTTAAGACTATTGATGATTTCGAGTGTATCTTCAGCTACATTTGGAATTGCTTCAAATTCGCTTGAAATTACATGTGAAATACCACTTTCATCATAAGATGTAATACGGATAGAGGTAATTGCATAACCTTGGATAGATGACAACAATACTCTTCTTAAAGTGTTTCCAACTGTTGTACCAAAACCTGTTTCAAACGGGTAGGCATAAAACTTTTGGTAATTAGGATTGGTACTATCAATCGGTTCAAATGAAATACCTTTAGGTTTTTTGAAACCTTTAAGCAAGTTTTTGCGAGCCATCTAAACTCCTCTTTATTATTTAGAATAATATTCAACAATAAGGTTCTCTTTAACTGCATAGTCAATGTCTGAACGTGCAGCCAAGCTTACAACCTTTCCAGTAAATTTTTCAGCATCTACTTCAAGCCAGCCAGGAACAACTTTGTTATCGCTATTTGCAAGAACAATTGTTTTAATTCCAGCAGAAGCTCTGCTTTCTTCTTTGACAGAAATTACATCGCCTACCTTTACGAGGTAAGAAGGAATATCAACCTTCTTTCCATTTACTGTAATGTGACCATGACTTACCATCTGTCTAGCCTGCTGACGAGTCTTAGCGAATCCCATTCTATAGATAACATTATCAAGACGAGATTCAAGAATCTGCAGCAAAACTTCACCAGTTACGCCAGTCTTTTTTGTAGCCATTACATAGTACTTGCGGAACTGCTTTTCGAGAACACCATAAATGAAGCGGAGCTTCTGCTTTTCTGTAAGCTGAAGACCGTACTCAGACTTCTTAGCGCGTCTAACTTCTTTCTGATTTCTCTTAGATTCCTTTGTATAACCCATTACAACAGGATTGATACCCAAGGCTTTACATCTCTTTAAGAGAGGCTGTGTGCTTTTACCCATAACGTATTCTCCTTAAGATTTACATGCGTCGAGTCTTACGAGGACGACAGCCATTGTGAGGAATTGGAGTAACATCAGAAATAGACTTTACTCTCAAGCCCATAGCACCAATAGAACGGATAGCATTTTCACGACCCATTCCTGGTCCCTTTACATACACGTGAACTTCACGCAAACCGTAACTAGCAGCCTTCTGAAGTGCTGTTTCAGCAACTGACTGAGCAGCAAATGGAGTAGATTTCTTTGCTCCACGGAATCCAAGTCCGCCTGAAGATGCCCAAGAAAGAGCATTTCCCTTCATATCTGTTACAGTTACGATAGTATTATTGAACGTAGCCTGGATGTAAATATTTCCTTCGTATACGCTCTTCTTTTCCTTTCGTTTTTTAACGGTAGCCACTTACTTATCCTCCGCCTTATGCTTTCTTCTTGTTAGCAACAGTCTTCTTCTTACCCTTACGAGTACGTGCATTTGTACGAGTTCTCTGACCGCGTACTGGAAGACCATGCTTGTGACGAAGACCACGATAGCAACCAATATCCATCAAGCGCTTCAAATTAAGACCGATTTCTGAACGGAGACGTCCTTCAGTCTTGTATTCAGCATCCATGATTTCACGAATTCTTGCCAATTCATCCTGTGTAAGATCATTTGCCATTTTTGTAGGCTCAATCTTAGCTTTCTCGCAGATTTCTGCAGCTGATGAACGACCAATACCATAAATATAAGTTAAAGCAACAACTGTGTGCTTATTAGGGATATCAACTCCCGCAATTCGAGCCATCTGTTTCTCCTTAAGCCTTAGCCCTGTCTCTGTTTATGTTTTGGGTTTGTACAAATGATACGGATAATACCATTTCTTTTAATAACCTTACACTTGTCACAGATAGGTTTTACACTGGTTCGTACTTTCATATAAAAGCCCCCATGAGAATATTTTACCGAATCATAAGCACCTCGCAATGAGAGCAATTCGGTAACAGATAATATATCACATATTCCCAGTTCTTTTCTACTGCTAATTCACGAAATTCTCAGATTTTTTTCTAGAGACTTCGTGATCTGATTTTGCCCTTCTTTGTAAGTCCTTCATGGTGATGCATCTTAAGAAGTGCTTCAACCTGACTCATTGTATCAAGATCAACACCAATCAAAATGATAAGTGAAGTTCCTCCCATAAGCTGACTGATTGACTGTGGGAATCCAAACCAGCTCTGAATGAGGGTTGGAATAATAGCAATCAAAGCAAGGAACAATGCACCAGGTAATATAAGTCTATTCAATATTTTTGCAAGATACTCTTCTGTTTTATCTGTGCGTACATTCGGAATGGAGCCGCCGTTTTCACGAATGTTCTTTGCGATTTCAGTAGGGTTCAGGGTTACCTGAGTGTAGAAGTATGCAAAGAAGATAATAAGAGTAACAAGCAATATATTATACCAAATTCCGTTAGGAGTAAGAACTCTTGCGACAGAACCAAGCCATCTTGCAGAATTTTCTCCCTTTGCGACTGACTGAACAAACATCAAAGGCATTGTAAGAATTGAGTTTGCAAAAATCAAAGGAATAACATTTGAAGGGTTTACTTTGAAAGGAATATATGTGCTCTGTCCGCCATACATTTTTCTTCCTACAACACGTTTTGCATAGTGTACAGGAATCTTTCTCTGACCTGATTCTTCAAAAATTACCAGTCCGATAATTGCAATGAACATGATGATTACAAGGATAACAAACACAAGCTGAATCTCGCCTGCTTTTACTTTCTGTGAAAGCTCAACAATTGCATTAGGTAATCGGGCTACGATACCTGCAAAAATCATCATTGAAATACCATTTCCAATACCACGAGCTGTAATCTGGTCGCCTAACCAAACTGTAACCATAGAACCAGTTGTAACAGTTACAAGGAAAAGAGCCTTAAAAGCCATCTTATTCTCGATAACGATACAACCAGGGATACTGTTTGCATAAACAGACATACCCCAGGCCTGGATAACACAGACAATGATTGTTCCGATACGTGTATAATGAGCAATCTTTCTCTGGCCACCATCTTCCTGAGATATACGTTTAAGTGACGGGAAAATAATCACAGCAAGCTGCATAATAATCTGCATAGAGATATAAGGCATTACACCAAGCATCAAGATAGAGAAGTTAGAGAAAGCTCCTCCTACGAAGAAGTCCATGTAACTGGCGAATGCATTCTTATTCTGCGCAGCTAAATCGTCAAAGTATTTAATAAGAACATTTGCATCAATTCCTGGTACTGTAAGAACAGATCCCAAACGGAAGACTGCCAGAATCAGGAAAGTAAAGAACAAACGGTCTCTTATTTCTTTAACTTTAAACATATTTATAATTGGATTGCTTGCCATGTTCTACTCCGCCTTATTTTGCTTCTTCAGCAGATGCTTCAGCAGTTTTTACTGAACCACCAGCCTTTTCGATTTTTGCTTTAGCAGATTCAGAAACTTTGTCAACAACAACGTTCAATTTCTTTGTAACTTCGCCGTTTCCAAGAATCTTTACGAGTGGATTACTCTTCAAAGAAAGGAATCCCTTTTCTGCGAGAGCAGCCTTATCTACAGTAGCACCATCATCGAATTTTGCATCAAGCAATTCTACATTGATACAAACGTATTCTTTCTTGAAAGGATAGTTTGAGAAACCTTTACGAGCGATACGTCTGTAAAGAGGCATCTGTCCGCCTTCAAATCCTACATAAGGACCAGCCTTACCAGAACGTGACTGCTGACCTTTATTACCCTTACCAGCAGTTGTACCGAGTCCAGAAGAAGAACCACGACCAACACGCTTAGGATTTTTGTTAGCACCCTGAGGAGCGCTAAGAATTGGATTGTATTCTGCCATTTTAGATCTCCTCTACCTTTACCAAGTGTGATACAGCAGCAACCATACCGCGAATAGCGTCTGTGTCTGGGAGAGTGTTAGAAGAAGAAATCTTCTTAAGTCCAAGACTGCGAACAGTTGCCTTTTTCTCAGGCTTCTGTCCGATTACGCTTTTAATTAATGTAACTTTCAACTGTTTAGCCATACATTAACCCCACAACTCGTCAAGAGTTTTACCTCTATTGGCAGCAACCTTCTTAGCATCCATAAGCTTTGAGATAGCATCGAATGTAGCACGTACTACATTAACTGCTGAGTTAGAACCCAAAGACTTAGACTGAACGTCTGTTGCACCAGCTGCATCCATAATTGCACGTACAGTACCACCAGCGATAATTCCAGTACCGGAACAAGCTGGCTTAAGCAATACTTCAGAACTCTTGTATTTTCCAATGATTTCGTGTGGCAAAGTGCCGTTCTTCATAGGAATTACAACAAGATTTCTCTTTGCACGATCAATACTCTTCTTAATAGCTTCAGATACGTCATTAGCTTTACCAAGTCCGTATCCTACGCGACCTTTTCCATCTCCAACAACAGTAAGAGCAGAGAAAGACATACGACGTCCACCCTTTACAGTCTTACAGGTTCTGTTAAGAGTTACGAGTTTTTCTACAAACTCCTTCTCTTTTGGATCTTTATCAAAGTTTTTCTGATGTTCCATAATAACTCCTAGAATTCGATACCAGCTTTACGGGCACCATCAGCGAAAGCTTTTACAACACCATGGTACAAGTAACCATTTCTGTCGAAAACAACTTTAGAGATGTTCTTTTCCTTAAGGCGTGAACCAAAAGCTTCACCGAGCTTTGCAGCACCTTCAGCATTAGGCTTAATTGCTGCAAATTCTTTTTCCAAAGTTGAAATTGAAGCTAAAGTTTTTCCTTCATTATCATCAATTACCTGTACTGAAATGTTCTTATTACTGCGTGTGATAGACATTCTAGGTCTTTCTGCAGTTCCGAAAAGTGACTTACGGATATGAATCTTTCTGTGCAAGCGTTTTCTGTTTTTATCGTTCATTTTCTTAAACATATAGCTTCACCTTATTTAACACCAGTCTTACCGACTTTACGTCTGATAACTTCTGTCTCATAGCGGATACCCTTTCCTTTGTAAGGTTCAGGCTTGCGCAATTTACGAATCTGAGAACAGAATTCTCCAACCAACTGCTTGTCGATACCTGTTACAGTCAATTTTCCATCTGGAGTTGCAACAACTGTAAGTCCGTCAGGAATGATTGCAATGTAGTCACTTGAGTAACCCAGGTTCATTACAAGTTCTTTACCTTTTACTTCTGCACGGTAACCAACACCAGTAATTACAAGTGTTTTTGTGAATCCATCAGTAACACCCTTTACCATGTTGTTGATAAGGCTTCTGTAAAGTCCATGATAAGCATTAGTCTGCTTAGCATCGTTCTTAGTTGTAAGAAGAACTTCGCTTCCTTCAATTTTAATTTCGATTTCATCATGGAAACTCTGCTTGAGTTCGCCTTTTGGTCCTTTTACAGAAATAAGACCATTTGCTACTGTAACTGTAACGCCTGCTGGAATAGCAACAGGAAGCTTACCTACTTTAGACATTTCTTCCTCCTCCTATTACCAAACAGTACATACTAATTCGCCACCAACCATCTTTTCAGAAGCTTTCTTACCAGTTGTTACACCAGCAGAAGTTGAAACGATGATTGTACCATATCCGTTATAAACACGTGGCAAATCTTTGTAGCCAGAATAAACACGGCGACCTGGTGTAGAAATTTTCTTAACACCATGGATTACCGGATTATTATCATCATCATATTTCAAGAAAATACGAAGTGTGTTCTTTCCTTCTTCCTGAATCTTCTTAAAGTTTTTGATGTATCCTTCTGTCTTGAGAATCTTAACGATTTCAAGCTTAAGTTTTGATGCAGGAACATCTACTTTCTCGTGGCGGGCCATAGCCGCATTACGAACCTTTGTGAGCATGTCTGCTACTGGATCTGATGCACTCATTTCTATCTCCTACCAACTAGATTTTGTTACGCCAGGAAGCTGGCCTTCGCTTGCCAATTTGCGGAAGCAGATACGACACATCTTAAACTTACGCAAATATCCACGTGGACGACCGCAAATCTGACAGCGATTGTACTGTCTTGTTGCATACTTAGGTTTGCGGGCTGCTTTAATTAACAATGATTTCTTTGCCATACTTCACCTACTTGCGGAAAGGCATATTGAACTTTGTAAGAAGTGACTTAGCTTCAGCATCAGTATTTGCACTTGTTACAAAAGTGATATTCATACCAGCAATCTTTGTAATCTTATCAAAGTCGATTTCTGGGAATATCAACTGCTCAGTAATACCAACAGAGAAATTTCCGTGTCCGTCAAAACCAGTTGCTTTGATTCCGCGGAAATCCTTAATACGTGGGAACGCAACATTAATGAGACGATCAAGGAACTCATACATAATGTCACCACGCAATGTTACCATTGCACCCACTTCATTGCCCTCACGCAATTTGAAGTTAGCGATACTCTTCTTTGCCTTTGTCTTAACAGCCTTCTGACCTGTTATTGCGGTCAAGTCAGCTACTGCGGCATCAAGGAGTTTCTTATTTGTGAGAGCTTCACCAACACCCATACTTACAACAATCTTCTTAATTGCAGGAATCTGCATCGGAGTTGTATAGCTGAACTCTTTCATAAGAGCCGGTGCGATTTCGTCTTTATAGACTTTCTTAAGCCGAGGTACGTAATTTGCCATTACAGAACATCTCCACATTTACGACATACACGAACTTTCTTGTCGCCGTCCAATTTATAACCAATCTTTGTAGCACCGCATTTTTTACATACGATTGCTACATTTGAAATATTAAGAGGAGCTTCGATCTCAGCGATACCGCCCTGATCCTGCTGACTCTTCTTTTTCATTGCCTTCTTTACGATATTTACACCAGAAACAACAACACGTTCTTTCTTGAGGTCAACGCGAACAACTTCTCCACGCTTTCCCTTATCTTTTCCGGCAATTACTTCTACTGTATCGTTCTTGCGGATTTTTGATTTAGTCAACATATTCATTACTCCTTAAAGAACTTCCGGAGCGAGTGAAATGATCTTCATAAAGTCCATATCACGAAGCTCGCGAGCTACAGGTCCGAAAATACGCTTTCCCTTAGGGTTCTTGCTATCGTCAACGATAACACAAGCGTTATCATCAAAACGAATGTAAGTTCCGTCTGGGCGACGGTATTCTTTTGCCTGACGTACAATTACAGCTTTTTCAATTGTACCCTTTTTGATAGTAGATGTAGGAATTGCATCCTTAATAGCTACTACTACGATATCGCCGATACCAGCGTATCTGCGATGTGAACCGCCGATAACCTTAATACACTGAGCAATTTTAGCTCCAGAGTTATCAGCAACTGTCATACATGACTGCATCTGAATCATAATTTTAACTCCTTCGCTTATTTAGCACGCTCAATGATTTCAGCTACACGCCAGCACTTATTCTTGCTGAGTGGGCGACATTCAACGATACGTACTGTATCACCTACATGTGCATCATTTGTTTCATCATGTGCCATGTACTTCTTAGATCTTGTTACATATTTCTTGTAAAGACGATCCATTTTCTTTGATGAAATTGTTACAACAACAGTCTTATCCATCTTGTCTGATGTAACAAGTCCAACAAATGAACGTTTTGCAGTCTTTACAGTCTGAACAGCATTCTCTTCCACGGTTCAGCTCCTACTTATTCTCGCCGGCGAGTTCTTTCGCACGGATAAACGTATTAAGGCGTGCGATTTCGCGGCGCATAGTACGTTTCTGCATTGGGTTATCTACATGGGAAATTACCATCTTGAAACGGAGATCCATGTATTCCTTTTTCAACTCATCACGTTTAGCTACGAGTTCTTTATAAGACAGTTCTTTATCGTTCTTTTTCTTTGAATCAGCCATCTTATTCCTCCTAGTCGCGTGTTGGCTTGTAAGCAATCTTTGTTATAACTGGAAGCTTATCAGCTGCAAGCTCAAGAGCTCTGTGTGCAAGCTTAATATCTACGCCTCCAACTTCGAACAAAATCATACCCGGTTTGATAACAGCTGCCCAGTGATCTGGAGCACCCTTACCCTTACCCATACGAACTTCAGCTGGTTTCTTTGTAATAGGCTTGTCTGGGAAAATACGAATCCAAACATTACCTTTACGATCCAACTTACGGTTGATGGCAACACGGGCTGCCTCGATTACTCTGGCATCAAGCCAGGTTGGTTCCATTGCAACAAGTGCAATCTCGCCAAAATCAATGTTATTATCGCGTGTCGCATTTCCTTTTTCACGACCGCGCTGTACCTTACGGTGAATTACTCTTTTTGGACTAAGTGGCATAACTAACTCCTTGCCTTTTTAGCAGGTTCAGAACCCTCAGTCTTTTCAGCTGCCTGACGAGCTGGACGTCTTGGTTTCTTAACGAGCTGACCAGCATCTTCGTTGTGATCGATACCGTAGTTCATACCATTGTAAACCCATACCTTAATACCGATTTTACCGTATGTAGTAAGAGCTTCGTATGTACCATAGTCGATATCAGCACGAAGTGTATGAAGAGGAACTCGTCCTTCCTTGTGCTCTTCAGTACGAGACATATCTGCTCCACCGAGACGACCACTAAGACGAACCTTTACACCCTGTGCACCAGCACGCATTGCGTTGCTTACAGCCTGCTTCATAGCCTTGCGGAATGAACCACGACCTACAAGCTGACGACCAATATTCTGAGCAATCAAGTTTGCGTTCAAGTCAGCGCGCTTGATTTCCTTAATCTTGATCTGAACTTTCTTTGTAAGCTGCTTCTGAATATCTGCACTAATCTTTTCGATTGATGCACCTTTAACACCAATAATTACACCAGGACGAGCTGTGTGAATTACGATTGTAACGCGCTGTGGATGGCGTACAATTTCAATTTCAGCTATATCTGCATTTTTACATTCTGGAAGTTCAGAAACCATTTTACGAATCTTAATATCTTCAAGAACTAAATCTGCATATTCACGTGGATCTGCATACCAGCGTGACTGCCATGTTTTGTTTACGCCAAGGCGCAAACCAATAGGATTAACTTTCTGTCCCACTTTATTCCCCCGCCTTCTCGTCAACGATGACGGTAATATGACACATACGCTTCAAAAGCTGATCTGCACGACCACGTGCGCGGAACCAAACTCTCTTGAGTCTTGGACCTTCATCAACTCTAATTTCTTTTACGTAAAGCATATCTTCATCCAACTTACTGTTCTGGTTAAGTGCATTTGCAGCAGCAGACTTCAAAGTAGCACTAATCAAAGTTGCACCTTTCTGTGGCATGTTTGCCAAGATAGCCATAGCTTCAGTATAGGATTTCTGATTAATTACATGAGCAACTGGGCGAACCTTTGTTGGAGATGCAATCAGGAACTTAGAAGTGGCTACATAACCTTTTTTCTCAGCCATAATATCCACCTATTTATTAGCCTTTAGAGGCAGTTTTGTCTGAACCACCATGGCCCTTGAATGTACGAGTTGGTGCAAATTCACCAAGCTTATGTCCAACAAGGTTTTCTGTAATATACACAGGAATCCATGATTTACCATTATAAACAGAGATTGTATTACCTACCATCTCTGGGATTATTGTTGAGCAGCGAGAATATGTTTTAATCATTTTTCTGTCTGCTTCTTTATTCATTGCCTGAACCTTTTTGTAAAGAGATTTCTCTACGAAAGGTCCTTTCTTAACAGATCTTGACACGATTATCTCCTCTGCGACTACTTCTTACGACGACTAACAATGAACTTGCTAGAAGTCTTTCTCTTGTTACGAGTCTGGTAACCTTTACAAGGCTGTCCCCAAGGAGTAACTGGGTTACGTCCCTTACCAGCACCTTCACCACCACCAAGTGGATGATCAACCGGGTTCATAGCCATACCGCGTACTGTAGGGCGGATACCCATCCAGCGCTTATGACCGGCTTTACCAAGTTTAACGTTCATGTGCTCTTCGTTTCCTACAACACCGATTGTAGCGTAGCACTTTCCGTTAATCTTTCTCATTTCACTTGAAGGCAAGCGAACGATAACGTAGTCACCTTCGCGACCTGCAATCATTGCACTAGCACCAGCAGAACGAACAAGCTGTCCACCCTGACCAAGTGTCAATTCAATGTTATGAATAGTGAAACCAACTGGAATTGCATTCAGAGGAAGTGCATTTCCAACTGTTGGAGCTGCGTTTTCGCCAGAAATAATCTTCTGACCAACCTGCAAGCCCTTTGGCGCGATGATATAACGTTTATCACCGTCTGCATAATAAATCAAAGCGATGTTAGCACTTCTGTTTGGATCGTATTCGATTGTCTTTACGGTTCCAGGAATTCCATGCTTATCACGCTTGAAATCTATATCACGATAGCGTCTCTTGTGACCGCCACCCTGATGACGTACAGAAATACGACCACCAGCTCCGCGTCCTGCATGAGACTTACGACCTGACACCAAAGTTTTCTCGGGTCTATCAGTTGTCAGTTCGTCACGACGCAAGTCTACACGTCCACGTGTACCTGCTGTCATTGGCTTAAATACTTTAAGAGCCATTTTATATCCCCTTAATTCCTACCAGATTATACACCTTCGAAGGCTGCAATTGTTTCGCCTTCAGCGAGACGAACGATAGCTTTCTTGTAAGATGCTGTACGACCTGGTCTTCCACGAAGTCGTTTCATTTTTCCAAGCACATTCATTGTTGTGCAGTCAACTACCTTTACCTTAAACAAGCGTGTAACAGCTTCTTTAATCTGTGTCTTTGTAGCATCAGGGCGAACGATGAATACATATTTATTCTGTTCGCGCAACATGCTTGCCTTTTCAGAAACAACAGGCCTAATAAGAATATCTTCGTAATTCATTATTTAGCCTCCTTATCTTCAGCATAAAAGTCTGACAGATTTTTTACAGCTGATTCAAGGATGATTACCTTGCGTCCGTAGAACAAAGTGTGTGCTTCGAGACGGTTGTAAGCAAGGAATGAGAGGTTAGGAATATTGCGTCCTGCCTGCTTAATCTTTGCGTCATCATCTTTAAGAATCAAAACAGTTCTTTCGTCCTTAGCGAAGTTATTAAGAATAGCTGCCAAGTCCTTTGTTTTACCACTTTCAACAGTAAAATCTTCTACAACTGTAAGTCTGTCACCCTGAGCATGTGCACTCAAGATTGACTTCATAGCAAGTCTCTTTTCTTTCTTTGGAATTGAATAGCTGAAATCTCTTGGTTTTGGTCCGAAAATTGTACCACCACCCACTGTAATTGGAGACTTCTTATCACCACGACGTGCGTTACCAGTTCCCTTCTGCTTATAAGGCTTATTATTAGAACCATGAACTTCTGCACGAGTTTTTGTACAAGCAGTACCAACACGTTTGTTAGCTAATTCATTTGTAATAGCGTAATAGATTACGTCGTCATTAACTGGAAGACCGAATACTTTATCATCAAGATTGATTGTACGCAGCTCTTTACCAGAAGTTGAATATACTTTCTTTTCCATATTCTATCTCCTATTTCTTTACTGCGGACTTAACGATGAGTGTACAGTCCTTATTTCCAGGAACAGCACCACGAACCATAATTACCTTGAGCTCTGGATCAACTTTAACAATCTTCAGATTCTGCACAGTAACTCTTTTGAATCCCATGTGTCCAGGAAGCTTAATATTCTTGAATGAGTGACCTGGAGTTGTACATTCTCCTGTACCACCCGGCTCACGATGGAACTTAGAACCGTGTGTAGCACGTCCACCATGAAAGCCCCATCTCTTCATAACACCCTGGAAACCCTTACCTTTTGATGTAGCTGTTACATCGAGGAAACGGCTACCTTCAAAGAGCTCAAGACCAACAACATCTCCAATATTTACTTCTTTTTCGAAGTTGCGGAACTCTTTCAAGTGACGCTTTGGAGTAATGTTTTCTGGGAATTGTCCGGCATATGCTTTGCTTGCTCTTGAAGCTTTCATATCATCAAGACCAAGAACAACTGCATCATAACCGCAATTTTCCTTTGTTTTCTTGGCAACAACAACATTAGGCTCGACCTGGATTACGGTTACTGGTGTCAGATTTCCGCTTTCGTCGAATATCTGTGTCATGCCAACTTTCTTTGCAATCAGACCTTTCATTCTGATATCTCCTATTTGGGATTTTGCTACTACCTTTTCACAAAACTCCCTTATTATTACAGGCCGTCATCCCAAATCCAGAGGGACCGTACCTAAAATTATAACCACTATAATGTGGGATTTACACTACTGTGTAATTACTACGTCTACACCGGCAGGAAGCTCAAGCTTCATCAGTGAATCCATAACGTCCTGTGAAGGATTCATTATGTCAATAAGGCGTTTATGTGTACGCATTTCAAACTGCTCACGTGACTTCTTGTTTACGTGTGGTGAGCGAAGTACAGTCACCTTGTTGATTCTTGTAGGAAGAGGGATAGGACCTGAAACCTTAGCTCCCGCTTTCTGTACAGTCTGCACGATGGCTTTAGCACTCTGGTCGATCAGAACTGCATCAAATGCACGAAGTCTGACACGAATTTTTCCATTAGCCATTTAATTTTACTCCTTTTTCACAACAAACAGGCTGATAAACAATACCAGCCTGTCTGTTTGAAAAAAATCTAACTACTCAATAATCTTTGTAACCTGTCCAGAAGCGATTGTGTGACCGCCTTCACGGATAGCGAGCTTAAGACCTTCATCCATAGCGATTGGGTGGATGAGTTCACCGATAACCTTTACGTTATCACCTGGTTTTACCATGTCTGTACCAGCTTCAAGTTCGATTGTTCCAGTAATATCTGTAGTTCTGAAGTAGAACTGTGGGCGATATCCTGTGAAGAATGGAGAGTGACGTCCACCCTCTTCCTTTGAAAGTACGTAAATCTGAGCTTCGAACTTTGTGTGTGGAGTGATAGACTTTGGTGCAGCAAGAACCTGTCCGCGAACAACGTCTTTCTTTTCAATACCACGGAGGAGGATACCAACGTTATCACCAGCCATACCCTGATCAAGAGTCTTCTGGAACATTTCGATACCTGTTACAGTTGTATCAGCTGTTGGGCGGATACCTACAATCTGTACAGCATCGTTCATATTTACAACACCACGCTCGATCTTTCCTGTTACTACAGTACCACGACCAGAGATAGTGAAGATGTCTTCGATTGGCATCAAGAATGGTTTCTGATCATCACGAACTGGATCATCGAACCATGTATCCATAGCTGTAAGGAGCTCTTCGATACAAGCTGTGTTTTCTGGAGTTGGCTCGTTCAAAGCCTTGAATGCAGAACCCTTAATGATTGGAGTATCTGCAGAGAATCCATACTCCTGGAGAGTATCTTTTACTTCTTCTACTACGAGTTCGAGAAGATCTGGATCATCAACCTGATCAACCTTGTTCAAGAATACGATGATCTTTGGTACACCTACCTGACGAGCGAGAAGCAAGTGCTCACGTGTCTGAGGCATAACTGAGTCTGGAGCAGATACTACGAGAATAGAACCATCCATCTGAGCAGCACCAGTAATCATGTTCTTAATGTAGTCAGCATGTCCTGGGCAGTCGATATGAGCATAATGTCTCTTTTCTGACTGATACTCCAAGTGACGAGTGTTGATTGTAATACCACGTTCCTTCTCTTCTGGAGCGTTATCAATTTCGTCATACTTAAGGGCCTTATCACCATATTTGTTAGCACAATATGAAGTGATAGCAGCTGAAAGTGTAGTCTTACCATGGTCTACGTGACCAATAGTACCAACGTTCATGTGAGGTTTAGTTCTAACGAACTTCTCCTTAGCCATGTTTTTCTCCTTGCCGGATTTAATATCGTCCTGACCCGGCATTATTATTTTTTATGTGCTGCACTTTAAGCCAGAATATGCAAGCATCTTTTACCAAGACCTGCAATATTCGCAGACACACTATTTGAAAGAGTAGATAATAATTGATAGAAACGGATAAGATAACATATTTCGTAACATTCCATATTATTCGAAATGTTATAACCCGGTACCACCGATCATTATCACCTGACTGACAACTGGTTTGGTATATTCGAGTTTGGCTGTGATAGCCGCCAGGAACTCCCTAATCTGTTGTCTATATAATCATCACCAACGGTGAAAATTAACCTCATTAAGGGTCGCATCTACCTGAAAATCATTTCTGATTAACTTTACGGTGATGCCAATTCTGCTTAGCAGACTTGCCTGACTTCTCAAAGAACCCAATACCCCTCATAAAATTCAAAAAAGGGCAAGTTCAAACAATATACAAAATTTAAAAAATAAATTCAAGCGTTAAATACTGAATTTATGAAAATAATGCAATTCTTCGCATTTATCACAAATCCGGTAAAAGCATTAAAAAAAAGGGAAATCACCCTGAGGTAATCTCCCTTTTATAAATCAGGCAGCTATTAAACTACCATCTGTAGTGAGCAAAAGCCTTGTTAGCTTCTGCCATCTTATGTACATCTTCACGCTTCTTGTAAGCAGTACCAGTGTTGTTGTAAGCATCAAGAAGTTCAGCAGCAAGTGTATCTGCCATTCCGTGTCCGCTTCTTGAACGAGCTGCATCAATGATCCATCTCATTGCAAGTGCTTCACGACGTGATTCACGAATTTCCATTGGAACCTGGTAAGTAGCACCACCAACGCGGCGTGACTTAACTTCAACCATAGGTTTAACATTTTCAAGAGCCTTAAGAAGCACTTCCAAAGGATCTTTATCTGTCTTAGCTTTAAGGTTATCCATTGCTTCGTAAACAATTTTTGTACAGATAGATTTCTTTCCATCCAACATCATACGGCAAACGAATTTTGAAACAACCTTTGAGTTGTATTTAACATCCGGCAACATTGGACGTTCGATTGATTTCTTATGTCTTCCCATCTTAGTCCTCCATTATGCCTTAGGTTTTTTAGCACCATACTTAGAGCGTCCGCGTTTGCGATCTTCAACTCCAAGAGTATCTTTTGTACCACGAATGATGTGATAACGTACACCAGGGAGGTCCTTTACACGACCACCACGTACCAAAACTACTGAGTGTTCCTGCAAGTTGTGTCCAATACCTGGAATGTATGCAGTAACTTCAATACCATTTGACAAGCGAACACGAGCAATCTTACGCAAAGCTGAGTTCGGCTTTTTAGGTGTCTGAGTCATAACACGTGTACAAACACCACGTTTCTGCGGACAAGAATCAAGAGCTGGAGCTTTTGTTCTGTTTGCAGCAGACTTACGACCCTGACGGATTAATTGATTAATTGTAGGCATCGCCTATTCTCCTGTTTGATCCGGCAGCACTCCGGAATATAAAACCCTTCAAAAAGGATAGGTTTAAAGATTATAGTAAATTCAAAAAATGAATTCAACTGAATTTCAATGAATTTATATGAAATTCATTGAAAAAAAAAGAGGCTGGCAGCTGAATTTTGCATTCAGTCTGTCAGCCCCCTCCTTTATTTATCTGATAACGAATTAGTCATTATCTTCAGCTTCGAAACTTGGTTCCTCAAGCTGTGATTCCTGCTCTTCTTCAAGACGGCGGCGTTCAAGAATCTCATTCATCTGAGCGTCAAGGTCACGATCACTGTCATCAAAGAGCTTGATGTCCTTGTAATTCTTGATACCAGTACCAGCTGGAATCATATGACCAATTGCAACGTTCTCCTTGATTCCGTGGAGACCATCTGTAGCTCCGGAAATTGCAGCGTTTGTAAGAACGCGTGTTGTTTCCTGGAAGGAAGCTGCAGAAATAAATGAATCAACTCCAAGAGAAGCCTTTGTAATACCCTGGAACATTGGGCGGCCAACTGCTGGCTGTCCACCGGCAGCGATTACACGTTCATTCTCTTCATGGAACTTGTACTTATCAACCTGCTGACCGAAGATGAACTTTGTATCTCCAACAGATACGATTTCAATCTTACGGAGCATCTGACGAACGATAATACCGATATGCTTATCATTGATGTCTACACCCTGCTGGCGGTAAACGTTCTGAATTTCATCCATAAGATAATTCTGAAGAGCGTTTTCTCCAAGGATTGCAAGTACATCCTGTGGGTTTGGAGAACCAGCACAAAGCATTTCACCAGCCTCAACTTTATCGCCATCACGTACAATCATACGCTTTGTCATAGGAACAAGGTGCTCAAATTTCTTACCATATTCATCAGTAATAGAAATTACACGCTTTCCTTTGCGAACATCCTTAAACTCAACAGTACCAGAAATCTGTGCAAGTACACATGGGTTCTTTGGCTTACGAGCTTCAAAGAGTTCAGATACACGAGGAAGACCTCCAGTAATATCCTGAGATTTCTGTGCTTCCTTGTTCATCTTAGCAATCATATCACCAGCTTTAACTGAAGCTTTATCCTCTACCAGAAGGATGGCACCAGCTGGCAGGAAGTAGTTACCCTGTGGGTTACCAGCTTCATCAGTAATAATGATACGAGGCTGTTTAACATCAAGGTGAAGGTCTGTAATGTAGCGCTCTGTCTTACCAGTCTGAAGGTCTACCTTCTCTTCAAGAGTAGACCCTACGATTACATCTTCAAAGTGGATATATCCGTCACTTTCTGCAAGAATAGGTTCAATGAACTGTTCAAATTCACCGATCACTTCACCCTTCTTAACCATAGCACCAGCCTTTACAGAGATTGTTGAACCGTTGGCGATTTCAATTTTCTGCTCTTTACTTGTTATATAAAGAACTCCATCACCCTTAACAACCTTTCCGTTTACACCGGCAATAACTTCCTTACCCTTATGCTTAAGAATAGGATCGCCACGCATAATGTTCTTACCGTCTTCAGCAATAAGTTCATCATCTGCAGCAACCTTAATCTTATCAAGAATACGGATTACAGTCATATAACCCTTACGAGTAAAGAGCCACTTGTCTTTCTTTTCTACGTGAGTTCCTTCAATATTCTTGATGAAAGCGTCGAACTTAAGAACAATCTTGTTATCATCTGTTGACATCTCAGCCGCACCACCCGAGTGGAAGGTACGAAGTGTAAGCTGTGTACCTGGCTGACCGATTGACTGAGCAGCGATAATTCCAACTGCCTCACCGATTTCAACAATCTTATTACGTGCAAGATTCTTACCATAACACTTAACACAAATACCGTGCTTTGCTTCACAGGTAAGAACAGTGCGGAGCTTAACCTTTTCAACACCAGCAGCTTCAATCTTCTTAGCCATAGCTTCGTCGATATACTGGTTTACGTCGCAGATCAATTCACCCTTAGCGTTTACAACACGCTCAATTGTGTAGTGACCTTCAATACGCTTGCTGAGAGGCACTTTAATTTCATCGCCATCTTTGATAGCTGTATAGTCAATACCATTGATTGTACAACAGTCTTCTTCATTGATTACTACATCCTGTGCAACATCAACAAGACGACGTGTCATGTAACCGGCATCGGCAGTCTTCAAAGCAGTATCCGAAAGACCCTTACGAGAAGCGTTAGTTGAAATGAAGTATTCGATAACCGAAAGTCCTTCATAGAAGTTTGACTTAATTGGAAGCTCGATAATATCTCCGTTAGGCTTAGTCATCAAACCACGCATTGCAGCAAGCTGAGAAATCTGTCCACGAGAACCGCGGGCACCAGACTTAGCCATCATGTAGATTGTGTTAAAGCCCTGCTTATCCTGCTCAAGATTATCCATCATGAGGTTTGTAAGCTTTTCGTTAGTACGAGCCCAGATGTTTGTTACACGCTGATAACGCTCTTCAGCTGTAATAACACCCTTACCATACTGATTAATGATATCTTCAACTTCCTTGTTAGCCTGAGCCATAATCTCCGGCTTTTCATCTGGAACGAGAATATCTTTCATACAAAGTGTTGCACCGTAGAAGGTAGCATTCTTGTAACCAACATCCTTGATTGCATCGTGCATCTGGATTGTGAGCCATGAACCCTTTGTGTGATATACGTGCTCTATCATCTTCTTCAAAGACTTATCGAACATCTGTCGGTTTACATATTCAATTTCTGCAGGCATTGCTTCGTTGAATGCAAGACGTCCTGCTGAAGTCTGAATAATATCTCCCTTCTTAAATGTCTGCGTTCCCTGCTTAAAGTCCTTATCTCCTTTAACATCGAGAGCTTCAGAGTCAAATGAATCTTTTGGAGCAGGAACTTCAATCAAAGTCTGCCATTCAATAGCACCTGTTTCTGCTGCCATACGAACTTCATCAGGTGTACTGAATCTGCGGTAACGCATCTGGCCATTAATCTCTTTTGGAGAACCTTTTGCGTTAGGTTTGATAGCAGTCATGTAGTAGATACCAAGTACCATGTCCTGAGAAGGAGCAACGATTGTGTTACCGTTAGCTGGGTCAAGAAGGTTTCTTGCAGAAAGCATCAATGTCCAGCATTCCATCTGAGCTGCCTGTGTAAGAGGTACGTGGATAGCCATCTGGTCACCATCGAAGTCGGCGTTGAAAGCCTTACAAGCAAGAGGATGAAGCTTAAGAGCTTTTCCTTCTACAAGTACAGGTTCAAATGCCTGGATACCAAGACGGTGAAGTGTTGGCGCACGGTTGAGCATAACAGGGTGCTCTTTTACTACTTCATCAAGAATTGCATATACTTCTGGAGACTCAGACTCAACAAGAGCCTTAGCCTTCTTAATATTAAATACTACGTCCTTGTCTACAAGTTTCTTCATAAGGAATGGCTTGAACAATTCCAAAGCCATCTTTGTAGGGAGACCACACTGCCAGAGTTTAAGTTCTGGTCCAACAACGATTACCGAACGTCCAGAGTAGTCAACACGCTTACCAAGAAGGTTCAAGCGGAAACGTCCCTGCTTACCTTTAAGGAGGTCAGAAATTGACTTGAGAGGGCGGTTTGAAGCACCCTTAACTGCACGCTTTCTTTTTGTGTTGTCGAACAAGGCATCAACAGCTTCCTGAAGCATTCGCTTTTCGTTGCGAATGATGATGTCTGGAGCAGAAAGCTGCTGCAATCTCTTAAGACGGTTATTACGGTTAATAACACGGCGGTAGAGGTCGTTAAGGTCTGATGTAGCGAAACGTCCACCATCGAGCTGTACCATTGGACGGAGCTCAGGAGGAATAACTGGAATAACGTCCAGAATCATCCAAGAAACCTTGTTTCCAGATGCACGGAAGTTTTCTACAATTTCAATACGGCGAAGAAGTCTCTTGTCAGACTTAGCGCCTTTTTCAATCATTTTTGCACGGAGCTCTGCAGCAAGTTCATCAAGATCAAGGCGTTCGAGCATTGTCTTAATAGCCTCAGCACCCATATCTGCTGTAAAAGCAGAACCTGCATAGTGCTCAAGAGCTGCCTGGTACTCTTCTTCTGTAAGAAGCTGACCTTTCTTAAGGTCTGTATCACCAGCATCAATTACGATGTACTTTTCGTAGTACAAAACTGAGCGGAGAGCTGCAACCTGAAGATCAAGCAAAAGACCCATGCGGCTTGGAACTGAACGGTAATACCAGATATGGCTTACTGGAGCTGCAAGTTCAATGTGTCCTGTACGTTCACGGCGAACCTTGAAGTGAGTAACTTCAACACCACAACGGTCACAAATTACACCCTTGTAACGGATAGACTTGAACTTACCACAGTAACATTCCCATTCCTTAGTTGTACCGAAAATTCTTTCACAGAAAAGACCATCTTTCTCAGGACGGAGTGTTCTGTAGTTTATAGTCTCAGGCTTTTTTACCTCACCGTAAGACCATGAACGAATGGTCTCTGGAGAAGCCAGTTTAATCTTTAAGCTGTCAAAATCCTGTACATCACGCATTTGCATCCTCCTTATCAAATCCGGAAGCATTCTTGTCAATCAGTTCCTGATCACGTTCTGTAAGAGCAATCTGTTTACCCTTAGCATCATAAATTGTGAAATCAAGAGCCAAACCACGGAGTTCCTGTACCAGTACGTTGAATGATTCAGGGATTCCGATTGGAGATGAAGGATCGCCCTTTACGATAGACTCGTAAATCTTAGTACGTCCATTCATATCATCAGACTTGATTGTCATCATTTCCTGAAGAGTGTTAGCTGCACCATAAGCTTCAAGTGCCCAAACCTCCATTTCTCCAAGACGCTGACCACCAAACTGTGCCTTACCACCAAGAGGCTGCTGTGTAACCAGAGAATATGGACCAGTTGCACGAGCATGCATCTTATCATCAACAAGGTGATGAAGCTTCATATAATAGATAACTCCGACGAAAATTGGGTTTACAAATGGTTCACCTGTACGTCCGTCGTGTACAATCTGTTTACAGTCTGTAGAAATCTTAAGTCCTGTTCCGGCAACTGCCTTGTTAGCTTCTTCAAGCTTGTCTTCAATCATCTTCTGAGAAGGAGATTCGAATACAGGAACCTCGAAGAACTGATTCAAGTATTTACCAGCAATACCAAGTTCAGACTCAAGAATCTGACCAATGTTCATTCGGGAAGGTACACCAAGCGGGTTCAAACAAACATCAAGTGGAGTACCATCTTCGAGATATGGCATATCTTCAACAGGGAGAATACGTGAAACAACACCCTTGTTTCCGTGGCGTCCGGCCATCTTATCACCTTCACGAAGCTTACGCTTGTTAGCAATAAGAACCTTAACAACCTTATCTACTCCTGGGAGCAAATCATCACCTTCAAGGCGACTCATCTGCTGAATATCAATTACAACACCTTCAATTCCGTGTGGAACTCGGAGTGAAGAATCGCGAACTTCTTTAGCCTTTTCACCGAAGATTGAGTTCAAAAGCTTGAACTCTGGAGTTGTTTCAGTTTCAGACTTTGGAGTAACCTTACCAACAAGGATATCTCCAGAACGAACCTTAGCACCAATACGGATGATACCTTCAGAGTCGAGGTTTGCAAGAGCCTTCTCGGCTGTGTTAGGAATATCACGTGTAATGCGCTCTGGTCCGAGCTTTGTCTCACGGATTTCAATCTGGAACTCTTTAATATGAATAGATGTATACATATCCTCGCGAACTACGCGCTGAGAAATAAGTACGGCATCCTCATAGTTGTAACCATTCCAAGGAACGAAGCCTACGAGAATGTTACGTCCAAGAGCGAGTTCTCCGTTGAATGTTGCAGGTCCGTCAGCAAGTACATCACCGGTCTTAACCTTTTCACCAACATTTACTGTAGGGCGCTGGTGGTTACATGTATCGTTGTTAGTTCTCTGATACTTCAAGAGGCTGTATTCATCAACTGCCTTAGAACCATCAACCTTTACTTTAATAAGTTCACTTGAAACATAGATAACTTCACCATCGTGCTTAGCCTTGATAAGAACACCAGAGTCATAAGCACACTTTCTTTCCATACCAGTTCCAACATGTGGTGGTTCTGGGAAGAGAAGAGGTACAGCCTGACGCTGCATGTTACAACCCATGAGCGCACGGTTAGCATCGTCATGCTCAAGGAATGGAATCAAAGAAGCAGAAACAGAAATTACCTGACGTGGAGAAACGTCGATGTACTGAACGTCTTTTGGAGAACGCTGAGTATAGTTACCACGGTTACGGCAAGAAATTGTTTCTGTTGGGAATGAACCATCCTTCTTCATTCCTTCAACTACCTGACCAATGAAGTACTTGTCTTCATCCATAGCAGAAAGATATTCAACTTTGTTTGTAGCCTTTCCGTTTTCAACCTTACGATATGGAGCCTCGAGGAAGCCATAGTCATTGATACGTGTGTACATAGCGAGAGATACGATAAGACCAATGTTCGGTCCTTCAGGAGTCTCGATAGGACACATACGTCCATAATGTGAATAGTGTACGTCACGAACTTCGAAGCCGGCACGGTCACGTGAAAGACCTCCAGGTCCGAGAGCGTTAAGACGACGTTTATGTGTAAGTTCTGCCAGAGGGTTAATCTGATCCATGAACTGAGAGAGCTGAGAAGAACCAAAGAACTCTTTGATAGCAGCTACGACAGGTTTGATAGAAATCAAATCCTGTGGCTTCATAGTATCAGTTTCTTTGAGACTCATTCTTTCCTTAGCAATACGCTCCATTCTTGCAAAAGCAGACTTAAGCTGATTTGTCATCAACTCGCCTACAGAACGGATACGGCGGTTTCCAAGGTGATCGATATCATCAATCTGTTCTTCACCAATATAAACCTTGATAAGGAACTTCATTGTATTGATGATATCTTCCTTAACAAGAGTGAAGTCTTTTACATCATCAGAGTAATCGAACTTCTTGTTGAGCTTGTAGCGTCCAACACGTCCGAGGTCATAACGGCGCTCAGAGAAGAAGAGAGAGTTGAGGTCTTTTTCTGCCTGTTCAACTGTCATTGGCTCACCTGGCTGCAAAATTGCATATACAGCAGCGAGACAATCTTCTTTAGTTGGTTCATTATCTACAGAACCCTCTTTTACAAATTTAACTTCCTCACGTTCAAAACAGTTGATAATCATCTGTGAATCAAGAGAAGTATTCTTTTCATCACCATTTGAATTGCTGCGTGTATCAAAACGAATTACGCAGATTTCATCGATTTTGTTAGCGAGAAGGTCATCAATATCATGTGGATGAAGTTTTGTACCTGCATTAAAGAGTCTCTTTTCATTGCCTTCTTCATCTTTGATGATTACAGCAGAAGCAAGAACCTTGTCTACAAGTTCATCACCCTTCTTTACCTTAACATCTTCTACATCGTAGAAGCAGCGGATTATTTCTTCACGTGTTGAATATCCAAGGGCACGAAGGAAAACTGTACCAAGAATCTTCTTTTTGCGGTCAATCTTTGCAAAAATAAGCTCTTTTTTCTGGTCAATTTCGAATTCGAGCCAAGATCCGCGATATGGAATGATACGGCTTGAGTATACCCCCTTGTCGTGGCAGAAAATAACGCCAGGTGAACGGTGAATCTGGGAAACAACTACGCGCTCAGCACCATTGATAACAAATGTACCACGGTCGGTCATGAGCGGAATGTCACCCATATAAATATCTTTCTGGAGGATTGCTCCAGTCTGAAGGAAATTCAAATTAATACGGGCTTTTAAAGGGACTGAATAAGTAAGTCCTTTCTGCTTGCACTGCAACTCGGTGAATTTCTGATTCTCCCAGTCGAGCTCATAAAACTCATACTCCAATGACATATCGCCATTAGGACTTTCAATAGGAAAAGTAGAAGTAAAAACGTCCTGAAGTCCCTGGTTGAGGATTTCTTTTTTTTCTTTCAAAGCTTCTGTCTGAAGGAAATCATCATACGACTTTGTCTGGATTGCGATAAGATCAGGAACATCCATAGCATGCTGGATGGCCTTTCCATAATTTTGACGGTTGATTGTTCGAGTCTTTGCGAACATCAGATCCCCCTGATATTGTGTTTCGGCTCGTTTACTGCTACATGCAAGAAACTCTGCACAGCACAGAAAACACCGATAATAAATGCCGTAAATACGACTAAAGGGGATATCCGGCCCTTTTACCTGCCAGACATCCCCTATAGATAAATTGTCAGTTTACGCTGACTTATTTCTTGCTAGCCTTTCCACCAGCTTCTTCGATCTTCTTAATGAATTCGTCAGCATCAGCCTTAGATACACCTTCCTTAAGAGCTTTTGGTGCACCTTCAACAAGAGCCTTAGCTTCACCAAGTCCGAGACCTGTGATTTCGCGAACAGCCTTGATTACTGGAATCTTCTTTGCTGCGTCGAATGACTCGAGAGTTACTGTGAACTCTGTCTGCTCTTCAGCACCACCAGCTGCTGCGCCTGCTGCAGGACCTGCTGCAACTGCTACTGCTGCTGTTACGCCGAATTTTTCTTCCATTGCTTTTACGAGTTCTGAAACTTCAAGAACTGACATAGATGCGATTGCATCAAGAATCTGATCATTTGTGAGAGCTGCCATATTGTCTTCTCCACTATAAATTAGTTATATTTTCCACCTTCCGGATTTCCAGCTGGTGGCAGCAGATTTAACTCAACTGAGTCTTTCTGCATTTTACACCGACAGTCGACAGCTATGAAGCCTGACGGTGATTTTTATTTGTTGTTTTAGAAAGTGTTATTAGTTTGCACCTTCTGCAGCTTTTTTGTCTGCGTAAGCCTTCAATGTAGCGGCAAGCTTCTGAGCTGGTCCGTTCATTGCAGACATAAGCATAGCAATAAGCTGGTTTCTTCCAGGAACCTTTGAGTAAGCCTCAATCTTAGCCTGGTCATAGATTTCGTTAGCAATGCTAGCACCCTTTACTGAAAGTGCTGGAGCATCTTTAGCGAAGTCAAAGAGAACCTTTGCTACTTCGTTTGAATCTTCCTTAGCCATTGCAACAACAGTTGGTCCTTTGAGGTAGTCGGCAACGTTTTCAACCTTCATTTCCTCAAAAGCAATGCGTGCAAAGTTGTTTTTTACAACCTTAAGGATAGCATTCTTTTCACGAAGTTTATCACGAAGAGCAGTAATCTGCTCTACTGTAAGACCGCGATAGTCAGCGAAAATGAAGTCGCTGTAATCTGCAAATGTCTTTTTTGCTTCTTCAATAGCCTGAGCCTTAGCTGGCTGAATTTTCTTTGCTCTTACTGCCATTATTCGCCTTCCTTATAATCAACCCAAACACCTGGGCCCATAGATGAACTTACAGACACAGATTTAACAAAACCAGCAGCTGCACCAGCAGGCTTCTTCTTGCTTACTTCAGCAAGGAGAGTGTTTACGTTTGCAACAAGCTTATCTGTATCCATAGAACACTTACCAACAGCAATGTGTACGATACCAGTCTTATCAGCACGGAATTCTGTACGACCCTTCTTAAGTTCTGCAACAGCCTGTGCTACGTTAGGAGTTACAGTACCAGTCTTAGGGTTAGGCATCAAACCTTTGCGTCCAAGAACCATACCAAGACGACCTACATCTTTCATCATATCAGGTGTAGCAACAGCAACGTCGAAGTCTAACCAGCCGTCCTTTACCTTTTCGATATATTCTTCACCTGCGAAAGCAGCACCAGCATCAAGAGCTTCCTTTACCTTGTCTCCTTTACAGAAAACGAGAACTTTCTTTTCACCCTTGAACTGATTTGGGAATACCAATGTATCACGTACAGTAGCATTTTTCTCAAGACGAAGTACAACGTGAGCTTCTACAGTCTCATCGAAGTTAGCAAACTTCATATCCTGAACCATTTTACAAGCTGAAGCTACATCATATTTCTTTGAAAGATCATACTTTGCAGCAGCTGCGTTATATTTCTTTCCATGTTTCATATTACTGCTCCACCTCTACACCCATACTGCGTGCAGTACCGGCAATGATTTTCTTTGCTGCTTCGATATCGTTAGCATTGATATCTGGCATCTTTGTCTTAGCGATTTCTTCCAGGTCTTTCTTAGAAAGAGTTGCAACCTTATTACGAAGAGGATTTCCTGACCCCTTATCGAGTTTACAAGCCTTCTTAATAAGAACTGCTGCTGGAGGAGTTTTAAGAATGAATGTGTAAGATTTGTCCTGATAAACTGTAATTACTACAGGAATTACAAGACCTTTTTCCATTGACTTAGTTCGATCATTGAATTCCTGAACGAACTTTGGAGCTGAAACTCCGTGAGGTCCAAGAGCTGGTCCAATTGGAGGAGCTGGTGTTGCTGCTCCTGCAGGACACTGCAATTTGATCACGGCAGTTACTTTCTTTGTAGCCATTTTATTTCTCCCAATGTTGGTGTGAAAGCATCATATAGATGTCTTTCTAACGAAACGCCTATGTCCAACGGACCTGCGCCTCTCCCAAAAACAGGATTAAATGATTTGTACTTGGGATACAAACCCCTGAATTTGCTAAATATTAATAGTAAAGAACTTAGGCTTTTTCAGCCTGAAGGAAGCTTACTTCTACTGGAGTTGGGCGACCAAAAATCTGAACCTCAACACTAAGCTTCTCTTTTTCCATATTGATTTCTTTAACAGTACCAGTGAATGATGCAAAAGGACCGTCAGCAATTTTAACAACATCGCCAACATTGAATGACTGACGTACACGAACCTGTTTATCACCTTTAATTACACCAGACTTCTGAAGAAGATTCATAGCCTCATCTTTAGTGATTGGCATAGGACGATTAGAACGGCTCACATTACCAACAAAGCCGGTAACACCCTGAATCTTATACAACTTAGCACAAGTATCTTTCCAGCCAATTTCTGGAAGATCCATTTCAAGCATTATATAACCAGGGAGAAACTTATTTGAACGTGTGCGTTTTTTACCATCTTTAATTTCAACAACTTCTTCAACAGGAACCTTTACATCAATAACAACTTCCGGATCAATTCCTGTCTTATCTCCACTAGAAAATTTTTCAAGAAGAGACTTAATTGTACGTTCGATTTTTCCTTCGTAACCAGTGTAAGTATGAAGAATATACCAGCTCTTAGACATTTTTCCGTCCTATTTCATCAAAATACGGAACAACTCAGTAAAACCAAGATCAAGTAATCCAAGTATCAAAGCAACAAGGATTGTAGAAATAATAACAACTTTGATTGAAGAAATTACATCATCTTTTGTAGGCCACACTACTCTCTTCAATTCTGCTTTGCTTTCTTTAAAAAACTGAATTACCTTAGCCATAACACCTTTCCTTTATAAATCAGGGCAGGCAGGATTTGAACCCACGACAGGCGGTTTTGGAGACCGCTGCTCTACCAGCTGAACTACTGCCCTATATATCTAAACCGGCCGAAACCGGATAAATATCAAAAATTATTTTGCTTTTGTTTCTTTATGAAGAATACTCTTCTTGCAGAACGGACAGTACTTATTCTTTTCGAGCTTTCCTGTGATGTTCTTGCGGTTCTTGTAAGTAGTATAATTCTTTCTCTTACATTCTGTGCACTGCAAAGCGATAATTTCAACAGCACCTTTCTTCTTGCTTCCCATATTTAACTCCTAAATATATTCGCCAAAAAAATAATTTTCAAAGCCCACGTGCAGAATCGGACTGCAGACCTCCACATTACCGATGTGGTGCTCTACCAACTGAGCTACGGGGGCATTTGCAGTATTCCACACTAACTCATAGAAAACATGCGTTCTACGAATATAAACTAAGAAATAATTTTAGTCAATAAAATTCTTTTAGAATTCAAGAAAAATCTACGAAATTTTAAGTATTAAGGAGGGGAAAGCCTTCCCCTGCGGCCGCACTTTGTTGCGTCCTACCCCTTCTCCTAGGGCTACCGCCCTAAAACCCGCTGCCAGCAAATCAAACCTATCACTTTAATAGAATAGAATTTATCTACCATTTATGTTATCATCACATATCATTTTAAGCAATGAGGTTTATATGAATATTGATATGCTGATAGACGGAATCCTGGATTCCTATGACAGATACGGACTCGTCAATAGAAATCACACTGAAGATTTTCCAAACAGACAAAATGTAGTTTCTATTCTTTCAGATTTACAGTCGGTCGTTTTTCCTGGTTTCAGAGCAGCAGAAGACATTGATTCTGTAAACATCAGATACGTAATCGGTCAAAAAGTTAACAATATAATTGCAAACCTCACCCGCGAAATTCAAAAAGCCCTGATTTATACAAGAGTTCAAACCTGCAATCATGAAGAAATCGGGAACATTTCGGAATCTCATTGCTTCAAACTTGCAGAAAAAACTGCAGTAGCTTTAATAGAAGAAATCCCAGAAATAAGACGCCAGATTCAGCTGGATGTTGTTGCCACATTTAACGGCGACCCAGCTGCAAGAAGTAACGAAGAGGTTGTTTTGTCTTATCCAGGGCTCGAAGCAATTCTCGTTTACCGCATTGCCCACTTCCTTTACAAAAGCGGAGTGCCTATCATTCCACGTATTATGAGTGAACACGTTCATGGAAAAACCGGAATTGATATTCATCCGGGTGCTACGATTGGCGAATCATTCTTTATTGACCATGGAACCGGTGTTGTTGTAGGTGAAACCTGTATAATAGGAAACAACGTAAAGATTTATCAGGGTGTTACACTCGGAGCTTTAAGCGTTAAGAAAAATCTTCAAAATAAAAAGCGTCATCCAACTATTGAAGATGATGTAACAATCTACGCAAACGCTACAATTTTAGGTGGAGAAACAATAATAGGCCGCGGCTCAATAATCGGTGGTAATACCTGGGTAACAGAAAGTGTTCCTGCCGGCTCGTTGATTACACAAGGCTAAAAAAAAACAAGGTTCCCAGACAGTAACACTAAAAGGGAACCTTGCCGTCCAGCGTTGCTGGACATCGGAGAGAGTTTATCAGCTTATTTACAAGCTGTCTTTAATATAATACCATCTTTTTTAGATGTCAATACTTTTATGAAAAATTCACAATTTTTTTATGATTTTTTTCATCAAAATAAAATATTTAAATAGCAACCGCAAAAAGAGGCATAATAATGGCAAAGAAAAATGGTTCAATTATTTACAAATGCAGTAACTGCGGATATACACAACCTCGCTGGCTGGGACGCTGCCCGGAATGCGGTGAATGGAATTCTCTTGAAGAAATCATAATTGACAGGAACAACATTACTCCTGCTGGACGTGGAAAAGAAGCTGTAGAAAAACAAAAACCTGTAGTTCTATCTACAATTGAAGCTCAGAAGAACACAAGGCTTTCTACCGGAATAGACGAATTTGACCGTGTACTTGGGGGAGGAGCCACAAAAAGATCTGCAATTTTGCTTGGTGGTGAACCTGGAATTGGAAAATCAACTCTGCTTCTACAAACAGCAGCAAGTATAGCAATAAAAGATGCAAAAGTTCTTTACATAAGCGGAGAAGAATCGGCGGCACAAATTAAGGAACGCGCAGACCGACTTGGTCTTATCTGTAACGGAATCAATATTTTATGTACTTCCAGACTGGAAGACTCTCTCGACGCTCTGGATTCTCTAAATCCTGCATTTGTAATAATCGATTCAATACAAACCATTTACAGTGCAGAAGCCGGAATCATACCCGGAACAGTAAATCAATTAAAATATTGTGCCAACGAATTTATTTCCTGGGTAAAAGAACGAGAATCTGTTTTGATTATGACTGCACATGTGACAAAAGAAGGAACAATTGCAGGACCAAAATCTCTGGAACATATGGTAGATACTGTCATTTCTTTTGAGCGAAATGCAGATGATATAAGATTTTTGCATGCACAGAAAAACCGATTTGGCTCTGTTGATGAAATTGGAATTTTCAGCATGACAGAAAAAGGGCTTGAACCAGTAATAAATCCAACGTCACTTTTTTTGACAAAAAGAAAAGAAAATCAACCGGCAGGAGTAGCCTGTACACCAGTTTTTGAAGGAAGCCGTGTATTTTTAGTAGAAATACAAGCCCTGACAGTCCCTGCAAAAGCAAGCATTTCCAGAATTTACAGTGAAAAAATCGATTCTGGCCGGGTAGCCCGGGTGGCAGCTGTCATTGAAAAGCGCTGCGGACTATGTTTTTCAGACCAGGATATTTATGTAAATGTAGCAGGTGGTATAAAACTAAGTGAGAGCTCAATAGATGCTGCTCTCGCAGCTGCTCTTTATTCTGCAAGAACTGACATTGCTGTAAAAAATGGAACCGCAGTATTTGGAGAACTGAGCCTTGCCGGAGAAATCCGTCCTGTAACTAAAACAAAACAACGTATAAAAGCTGCCGAGGGGCTTGGATTTACAAGTATTCTGTCACCTGCCAGCGACGATAAAACTGGAATTCAGGACATAAAAACACTCATAAAAACAATTTTCCGGTAAATTTGAGTACATTTGGGTGTTACTGTGTCATTTTATTCTGATTAAGTGGGTAATTTTGATACAGTAATATTCATTTTCGTTCGTGATTATCTTATACTTCTCATTCCTAATTACTAAGAAAATCTATATTTTTATAAAAATATCACTTGGCACAATAATTGCTATATATAAAGTGTAAGCTGTTAGCTTATAAAAAAAATAAATCAAATAAAAAGAGGTATAGATATGAACGAACTTTCATTTATTGATTCACTTTTTAATGACATGATGGGTAACACACCTTGTGTTACATATTCTGCAGGCGCTCCTCGTGTTGATGTAAAGGAAGAAGACAACGCTTACACTTTGGAAATGGAATTGCCTGGCCGTACAGAGAAAGACGTAAGTATCGAGCTAGACCACGACAATTTGACCATTGCCTCTAAAACAGAAGAGACAAAGGAAACCAAAGAAGATAAAAAAGACAAGAAGACTAAGTACATCCTTAAGGAGCGCAGATGCTCAAGCTTTGAACGACGCTTTGCTTTACCAGCTGATGTTGATGCGGAGTCAATTAAGGCTAACTTTAAGAATGGCATTTTGACAATCAATATGCAGAAGAAAGCGATAGCCGCTCCAAAGCAGATTGCAATTGAAGCTTGTTAAATCTAAAAACGTGGCTCGCTAGTCTCGCCACGAGCCACGTTTTTGATGAACCTAAAAAAGTGCACTGTCGTGCACTTTTTTTTAACGGTTCTTCTATTTTAGGCATGTTTCACGCACCCTTTTTCTATTCCGCAAATGGATTTCAAAAATCACAGTAGTATCAATTGCAATATGTTTTAGATATCCTTTAAGATTTTGCCAAAGTGGATTAAGTAGTCTATGAAGGAAGCGTAGCTAAGGATTACGCAGATTGTGAAAAGGACGAAGGCACCAGCCTGCAAAGCTCCAAAGAATTCTGGCACCAGATCCATACGAACAAGGAGTTCGAGGAAAATACCGTAGAACTCAGCTACTATATACATTACTGTTTTGAACTTTCCACCTTTTCTTGCTGCAATTGCAGTTCCCTGTTTTGCAGCAACCATGCGTAAAAAGTTCTGTGAAAACTCACGAAGCATAATCAAAACAAAGAAATATACAGGCATATAAGATAAACCTGATTTAATAGAATGCATAAGGCATACAAAACCAGTTAGATGCAAAACTACATCTGCAAATGGATCAAAGAGCTTTCCAAAATCACTGACTTCGTTATGCTTACGTGCATAATGGCCATCTAAATAATCTGTAAATTCTGCAAAAATAAGACATGGAACCGCTACTAGCAAAGAAACCTTTGTCCCGCAACCTGTCCAGATAGGAAGAAAATATAAAATAAAGAAAATAGGTGCAAAAAGAATGCGGGTAAAAGTAAACTTGTTTGATAGTTTCATAAATTTATTATCTACTTAATGGGAGAGAAAGTCAATATTAAACGTCGCTCGATTAATCTCGCTCTGAGCCATTCTTTCGATGAACCTAAAACGGCCTGCTGTCGCAGCCCGTTTTTTAACGGTTCTTCGATTATAGGCTTATTGAAATGTTTTAAAATCATGAATTATACTTACTGCGGATTTAGCATCGTAACCTGGCATTTCTTCGCGAATAATCTGCAAAGCCTGTTCTACAACTACAGGAGAATCAGAAACGCCATGAAGAACAATGACGTTCCCCTGAATTGAAGCATGCATAAATTCAATGTTTAGTTTACGTTCCATAGAAAGCTTGTTTACAACCGTCTGAGCCTTAAGGAGATCTTCAATAATTTTATTACCTTCTTTTTCCTCTTTTTCGGTTACCTTCTGCTTTACAAGATTTGCAATTGCAGAAGCTGCATCCTCGAGATTCAAAAGGCCAGTATTCAAAACTGCGTGATAATTAACCGGATCATTAATATCAGCATTGTAAAAACTTGAATGATATCCGGCACGATTGGCATCACTTTCCTGAATACGCTGAAGAGCCTGTTTTTCATCCCAATTGAATTCTTTTCTAAGACGTTCAATTCGAGTCTGCTCATCTGCAACAAGACGTATCGAAATATTATTAGGAACATTTTGAAGAACTGCAAAAGCTCCTCGACCAATAATAACTACATTCTTTTTTTCAGCAGCCTCAAGAATTGCATATTGTGCATAATTCAGATATTCATCGCGGTCTTTTGTAAGTGATGCAAAAAATCCAGGCTTTCGCTCATCGAATTTCGGCATTTTATTCTCTGGAAATCCAAGTTCCACAATACGCTTTTCGATTTCTTTTCTCGTGATGAACTTATAACCGAGCCTTTTTGCAAGCTCACCGGCTACTTCATCACCCAATGCTGCCACCTGTCTTGAAATTGTAATTACTGCCATAAGTCCACCTCACTATTGTATGATATAAATTGATTCGGGCTATGCCCTCGAAATAACTTTTTTTTTATTCTATAATATGATAAATCTAGAATTGAAATCTGTCAAAAAATTCACGGGGCTTTTTAATGAAAAATTATTTTACAGCTGAAGATGACAAACTAAAATGGAATGAAGGCGAACCTGTATCACTTCTGGACACTGTGGTATGCTCTGTTACCAAACGTCATAATGTATCTTTTGGTGGAATAGAAGGTGATTATATCATTATGAATGCTCCGGACTGGGTAATAGTAATTCCAGAGAAAGAAGATAACTTTTTAATGGTAAAACAATGGCGTCATGGAGAAGCTGCTTTAAGCGTTGAATTTCCTGGAGGAGTAATTGACGCCGGAGAAACTCCAGAACATGCTGCCCTGCGTGAATTAGAAGAAGAAACCGGATATAAGGCCGGAAAATTGATAGAACTCGGTTCTGTAAACCCTAATCCGGCCCTTTTTAGTAATCATGTTCATTTTTATCTGGCAAAAGATTTAATGGCAACCGGAAAACAGACTTTAGATGACGATGAATTTATAAATTGTATGGAACTTTCAAAAAAAGAAGTGCTTGAAGGCATGGGTACAGAACAGTTCCCACATGCAATTATGGGAATGGCACTCAGCCTGTATATAAAGCATAATGGGGGCAGAATATAAAAAAAACGGTCACCTGTAATTGCAACCGTTTTGTCGCTCGATAAATCTCGCTCTAAGGCGTTCTTTCGATGAACCTAAACCGACACTTTCGGCTCGGTTTTCAAGGGTTCTTCTATTGTAGCCTACTCGCCGTAAGTACTGTATGATTTCTTTGGATCATAAGTTCCTTTACGGTATTCACCAGTAAGACTTGGAATCTTCATCTTCATACCAGGATGGATAAGATTTGGATCCTCAGGTTTTGGCATATTCTGCTTGTTAGCCTGATAAAGATTTTCCCAAAGAAGAGGGTTATTATAAACATAAGGACGTCCGGAAATATTCCAGTAACAGTCTTTTGTTTCAGCCCAAGGTTTTACAATATAGAATTCAGGAAGAGGAGTAACCTCACTTATACCATCAAGAGCAGCAAGCGAAGCCTTTGCATAAGCATTTGCCTGCTCATAATCTTCGCCGTCAAAAGAAGTTTCTGCCTTTTCAAGATTATCTTTTGCAGAAGTATAAGCCATTGGGAATGTATTTGGTGCATCAATTTTTTCTGCATAAGCAATCTGATTTTTTGCGAGCTTAATATTGTTTTCAGCTTCGCCACGAGCCATCATCATCTTGATATAAGCTTCTGAAAGTGCAGCATTCTCTTCTGCCTTCTTTGAATATTCAACTGCATCATCATACTGACCAGCATCGAGTGCAATTTCTGCCTTCTTTGTATACTCATCTGCGAGTTTCTGGAAGGTATTGTTCTTATAGCTTACTGCAAATACAGAAGCGGCAAGTAAAGCAACTGCTAAAATCGAAATAATTTTTTTCATAATTACTCAGCCTCCGATTCATCAATTTCTTCATCAAGCTCTTCAGCGATATCAGCTTCAGCTTCTTCAGGATTTTCGTAATTATCAGCTTCAAGGAGAACTGCATCTTCATCTTCGATACCTTCAACCTTTTCTGTAATAGGAGCCTTAATATCAGCTTCTTCTGCAAACTTCTCGCTTTCTGCTACACGCTTTTTAGCTTCATCAATTGCAGCCTGTGCCGCAGCACGCTTAGCAAAAACATCTTCATAAAGGTAGGTGAACTTTGTATTTGCATCCTTATATTTTTCTAAAGCCTTTTTTGCATTCTGCATTGCATAAAGTGAATCTCCAGACTGGATAAGATCTGCAGCCTCTTTATATTCAGCCTTGCGGGCAACACCAGCTTTTACACTGTCTGCATTCTTCTTTGCTTCAATTGCACCTTCACGCTCTTCTTTAGCAATCTTTTTGTATGCTACATTAATTACAGTGTTGAATTCTTTAAGAGCAGTTTCTGCATTTGCAAAAACAGACTTTTCAAAATCATCTGTTCCCTTATCAAAAGCAGCATCTACTTTTGCAAGATTATCTACACCTCTATTGTAGTTATTCTGAGCATAAGATGCATAACCATTATCATCGATTTCTTTTTTTGCCTCTACAGCAGCACTGTAATTTGCAAGAAGATTGTATCTGTCGATAATTGACTGTGCATCAGCTTCAGGATTATCGCTATCTTTTAAACCAGCAAGTAATGAATCGACCTTATTCATCTGGTCTGGGCAATTCTTGTCTGCACCAGCTTCAAGTGCAGCCTTTCTTGCATCATTAATTTTTTCCATTAACATTGCGAGTCTTTCTTCTTCAGAAGGGCCTTCATCGTCAATATTTTCTGATAAATCTTCAACCGATTCTGTTACTTCGGGAGCCTCAGGAGCCTCTTCTTCTGCAGCAGGTTTTGAACCACAGGAAATAAAGAACAGAAGTGTGAAAATAGAAAGAAGGATTACACTAACTTTCTTCATATTTACCTCACATTTAAAATATTTTGTATATTTTACTATATAATCGGCAATCTTACAACGATAATTTAATTATAGCGTATATAAGGTTGACTTCGTAGTAAAAAAACTTGCCAACGGGAGCGGCTCACAAGTCTCGCCGCTTGAGCCATTTTTTTGACAATCCTAAACCAGCCCGCTGCCGCAGCCTGGTTTTTAACGGATTTTCGATTATAGGCTTGTTGTCGCTAGTCATTTTTTACTCCGAGCTTGCCCTAAAATCGATGTTTATTAAATTATCGTTGTAAGTTACCTTGCGAAAGCGGGAGGAGGCTGAAATGGCAGATGATTTTTCTTTTAAGATTGAAAAAACTCTTGGAACTGTTGCTGAAGGAAAAGGCGGCTGGAATCTGGAATTAAATCTTGTTTCTTGGGGGGGAAGACCTGCTAAGTATGATTTACGCAGCTGGTCTCCGGATCATCAAAAAATGGGAAAAGGTTCTACCTTTACATCAGATGAACTGAAGGCTTTGAAAGAACTTCTCAGCACTCTTGAGATAGAGTAGAAAGCTGAGCTCCATTTTTTACAACGATTTCATAAATCATTTTTTGAAGAAGCACATCCTCCATCTGGGATCCACCCGAACGGATTTCCATATCTGTTGATGCAAGAACCGCAAGAATAGCGGCTGTCTGTCCCATTGTCCAAACTTTTGCTGCACTACGATACTGTTTCTGGAGCATCTGCTGCGGAATAGCCTGTTCTCCTCTTTTATGCCAGTCCTGTAATTTTCTAAAACAAGAAGCAAGCCCCGCAATAATCATTACGGAAGAGTTTTCTTTTGAAAGTCTGATTTTTTGTAAAATCTGAAGCCCCTTTTCAAGACGAACAGGAGCCAGATCATTACTATTTGCAAGCTCGCGGAATAAGCTGAAGGCATTTTCTTCGCGGTTATGTGTGAGAACTGATTCTACATCAGCTTCTGTAATTTCATGATCTTTTGGAAAAAGAACGAAAAAACGAGAACACTCAGCAGCAAGTGACTGTGTGTTATTTTCAATTAATTCAAGTACAAGTTTTGCTGCACTCTGTTGAATTCTGTATCCGTTTTTACTGAAATAGCTTGTAACCCATGGAAGTTTTTCATTCTCAAACATTTCCCAGAACTTTTTGCGGTTACTGTTTGGAACAAGCTTTTCAAGTTTTGAATCTACACTAATTTCATCTGAAATAAGAATAAGAACTGCAGAAGGCTCCGGATTTTCCAGCCAGTCTGCAATCATCTGTACATCATCCTTTTTCTTTATAAGTTCAGCATTACGGCAAACAACACAGACACCATCAGAAAACAAAGTACCACTCTGCAAGATTGTCATGACTTCATTAAGTGGGGTTTCGAGAAGATAAAATGAATGTTCATCTATTACACCGAACTGTTTTTTATGAGCAGCCTTTATTGCTTCTACAGCATCATTTCTTTTTCCGAATTCTGGACCTGTGTAAAGATATATAGGATTTGCTTTTGCCATTTTTAGTAAGTTCTTACGATGTTTGAAAGTATTCCAACGATGCGGACATCTGTACAATAAATTGCCTGAAAATCAGGATTTTCAGGTTGAAGGCGGATTCTTGAAGATTCCTTGTAATATCTTTTCAGCGTAATTGCATCATCAATTACAGCTACAATAATCTGTCCGTCCTGTGCAGTAGATGACTGTTCCACAACTGCAAGGTCACCGTCGAGTATTCCGGCATTAATCATACTCTGCCCACGCACACGGAGTGCAAAATAACTCTTTCCCGGACGAACAAAAGGCTCTGTAAGATTTACATATCCATCAAGATTTTCTTCGCTCAAAAGAGGTTTACCGGCAGCAACTGTTCCTAAAAGAGGAACTTTACTGATATATGTCTGTGGTTCTTTATCGCGGCAATCTGAGAGAACTCGGATTGAACGTGCTTTTTTCTGACTCTGTGAAAGGAAGCCTTTTTTCTGTAAAGCAAGAATATGATCCTGTACAGCACGGAGAGAAATACCAAAATGTTCACTAATATCGCGGACTGTTGGCGGATATGAATTTTCTTCTGAATAAGAAGATATATAATTCAGCACCTCTTTCTGTCGGTCTGTGATCCCTCTCATTTCAACCTCCTACTCTTCTTCGAATTTGCTGTTGAAAAGCTCCTCTATTACTGAAGCTGCCTCTGATTCATCAGGCCCTACAACCTGCATTGTAAGCTGGGTATTATATCCAGCTCCCATTGCAATTACACCCATGATGGATTTTGCATTTACTGTTGCTCCATCACGTGTAAGAGTAATTTCGCTTTCAAACTTGTTTGATGTCTGAGCGATAATTGCCGCAGGTCTTGCGTGAATTCCTGCCCTGTTCTGAACTGTTAAAATCTTCTCGATCATATTAATTTCCTTGGCAGCCTCTCTGCCCCGTTTTATATTTTAGTAAGAATCGTCGTTGCCGTTATATACGAACTGCGCTTCTCCTGTTTCAATCCATTTAAAAACATTCTGGTTGAAGTCTTTTGCAGAATTATATCCCATATTTTTAAGACGCTCATTCATCGCAGCTGCTTCAATAATAATAGGAAGGTTTCGACCCGGGCGAACCGGAATTTCAATTACAGGAACTTTTACTCCCAGCAGTTCCTTATATTTTTGTTCTGTTCCAAGACGGTCATAAGCCTTTGAGGAATTCCAGTCTTCAAGCTGAACAATAAGCTGAACTTCTTTCTGGTCGCGAATGGCACCAACACCATAAAGCTGGGAAATATTTATAATTCCCAGACCACGAATTTCCATATGGTGGCTTATAACAGTATTAGAACCGCGCCCAAGAATAATATTTCCATTTACACAGCGAATTTCAATAATATCATCAGCTACAAGCCGGTGTCCGCGTTCTACAAGTTCAAGTGCAGTTTCACTTTTACCTACTCCTGAATGACCTGCCAGCAGAATTCCAATACCATAGACTTCTACAAGCACACCATGAAGTGTCTGATGAGGCGCAAACTGATTTGCAAATACACGGATAATACGGTTTGAAAACTCTATAGAGGTAAGACTTGTCTGAAGAAGAGGACAATAACTCTCTTCTGCAATGCTTCTAAAATCTTCTGTAGGCTCAAGATTATAAGTAAAAATACAGCATGGCATTTGAGAACGGAAAAAATTTCGGATTGAATCAGTATTTTTTTCTTTGTGAAGTTTCTGCAGATAAGCTACTTCGCCGCGACCAAAAACCTGAACACGGTTACTGGCAAAAGATTCATAAAAACCTGAAAGTGCAAGCCCAGGACGGTTAAGTTCAGGAACCGTAATAGCGCGGGGTAATCCGCGGCGCCCTGCGATACACTTTAAATCAAGGGCATCATGTCCGGAAAGTTCGAGGTCTAGCAAATCAAGTACTGTAAATTTCTTATCTGCCATACGCGTTTACTATACACAGTTTAAGATATCTTATCAATAGAGAAAGTTTTTTTTAATCAAAATTTGTTTTTTCGTAAAACCCGTGTTACTATAATATACAGAAAGGCCCGCGTATACGGGATTACATCACTTACAGCCGGAGTAAAGCAAATTTACTCCAAAGGAGACAACTATGATACCATCTATTAACGCAGTAGGATTTACACTTGAGCAGAAGCAGTCTGATATGATTGAGTCAAAACTTAAGAGAATTGCTTATGCCGATGAACTGATTGTCGATTTACTTATGAAAATCAAGCACGACAAGGCTTATGTATTTGATACAACAGTAAACTTTAAGTGGGGAACACAGGCTCACGTTACTGGAGAAGATTTTGATTTTGGAGCAGCCTTGAACAAGATGATGGATGTACTTGATAACAAAATCAAGAAGGAAAAAGATAAGGTTCAGCAGAAGTAAATTACTACGCTAATCAATATGAACGGTCTGCGCAAAAAGTGCAGGCCGTTTTTTTTATCGTTTATATGAATTTTTGAATCCAAGCTGTGCACGATATTTTGCGACGGTACGACGGGCAATCCTGGCACCCTTCTGATTCAACAATTCGCAAAGCTTTTGATCTGAAAGATTTTCGTTACCATGTTCAGAAAGCACATCCTTAATTTTTTGTTTAATTCTTTCGGAGGAAATTGTTTTACTACCGTCTCGATTCGAAACTCCTGAAGTAAAGAAATACCAGGCTGGAAAAAGTCCCCATTCCGTTTGAATATATTTACTGCCATTTTTTGCTGACGTTCGCGAAACTGTTGATTCATGGATTCCCAATTCCTGAGCAATCTGACGGCGGGTAAGAACCTTGAGGTGACCTGGGCCCTTCAGAAAAAAGTTTTTCTGGGCATGTACAATGGCGCAACCCTGCATAACAATCGTTGATTCGCGAAATTGAAGTGAATTTATTAAAGCCTGAGCCTTAGCGATATTTTCCTTATCCATTTTGAATTCTGGAGAAATGCGAATCTCGGGTAAAGATCCTGAAGCATATTTTATCTGAAAATGATAATCTGAATTTAGAGAAACAAGGCCTCGCGAATAATCATCATCTGCAGGGCCATTTTCTTTTGTTACAATCAAAACCACATCAGGGCGGCCAGTATCTGCTCCTGCTTCCGTATTATACCCCTGAGCCGGATGCGGATTAAGTGAGAGAATAAATTTAAGAGCCGAGGCGGCAGCAGCTTCGTCAAGCGAAAGGTTATCAATTACAGAAGTATCTGCAAAGGCTTTTTTATGAAGCGAGTTCTTAAAATCAATAAGTTTGCGACTGATTTTCTGGGCATCAGGCGGGTTCATAAAATCAAGATGTCCATCCAGAATAAAAAGCGCAAGCGGATCAGGATTTTCTGAAAGCTGAGCCTGTATCAAAAGGCTTTCTTCTGGAGTCCGGCAGCAGGTTCCTATTGGATCGAGAGACTGAACCATTTTAAGACAGCGTTCAAGAAGGTCTTTTTTCGCAGCAGGATTTTTATGTGGCAGAAAAGTTTCTGGAGAAAGCATGGAGCCGTAAAAGCCATTTCTGTCGAGATTATAAATCAGCTTAGTACATAACTCATGCTCGGCCTCTGAGATTTTCATAGCATTCAATTGATGAAGAAGATGTGCCTGAAGCGTCTCATCATAGTCCTGTTGATTTTCCAGAATCTGCTGAAATTGATCTGCGCTTGCTGAATTACCGAAGGATGTAGAATAATTTTCCCAACCAGTAAAGTTTTCCCTGCGTGATGGCTCACTTACAATTTCAAGTGCAGGATTTTCGCTCACTGCTTTGTATATTTCATTGCGCAGTGTCTCATTCCCCATCGCAAGATAATTTAGGGTGGTTATCTGAACTTGAGAAAGCTTTTGTATCTGTTTTTGAACAAGCTTCTGTTCCAGTCTCAATGAAGCGTCCATCTTTATAATCCTATTTGATTATAGCATAAAAGCCAGTCAAACTGTATACTTGCATTTATGAAAAAGATTGAAGATTTTGGAATCCGCGTGCCGGAAATCCTTTTGCCAAAAAATATTGATGTAAAAAGCTGGTCTGTAATTGCATGCGATCAGTATACCCAGGATTTAGACTACTGGAAAAAAGCCGAGGCCGCAGCAGCTGGAAAGCCTTCGACACTTAATCTGATTTTGCCGGAGGTTTATTTGAATTCTCCTGATAAGCCTGCTAGAATCGAAAAAATCAGAAAGACAATGAAATCCTACATCGCAGAAGGCGCCGGCTCACAAGACAGTGTGTTTGATGCAGAACGCAATTGTATGGTTTATATAGAAAGAAAGACTGCCTTTGGCCGTATGCGCCGGGGTCTTGTTACTCAGATTGATTTGGAAACTTATGAGTGGAAACCTTTCAGCAAGGCAAATATCCGCGCAACAGAAGCAACAATCGTTGAGCGCATTCCTCCACGTATGGAGATTCGCCGCGGAGCTGCTCTTGAATTGCCACATATTATGCTGTTAGTTGATGACAAGGATGATTTGCTGGTGGGCGGTGCGAGTACTGCTGTTCGAGGCAAGGCACCTTTGTACAGCGGCGAGCTTATGTGTAATGGCGGTGAGATTACCGGCTGGGCAGTTGAGTCTGATAGTGAAATTGCCGGAGTAACTGAAGCTGTAGCTAAGATTGCGGAAGCAAAGCGTGCTGCTGACGGTTCAACATTTCTGTTTGCTGTAGGTGACGGTAACCACTCTCTGGCTACTGCAAAAGCTGTCTGGGATGAGTATAAAGAAAAGCTGATTGCGGAAGGTGCCGATGACGCGACTTTGCGCGATTGCCCGGTTCGCTATGCTCTTGTTGAAATTGTAAATATTTATGATAAAGGCTTAACATTTGAGCCAATTCACAGAGTTATTTTTGACTGTGATGTCGAAGGTCTTATAAAGACTCTGGCTGAAAAGCTTGGCGGTTCGGTGAGTGAAGTTAGTGGTGCTGGAGAACTTGAAGCTGCTGTAAAGGCTTCTCATGCTGATTTTGGATTTGCTTACAAAGCTGGTGGAGCTCAGAAATACGTTCTTTTGAAAACTGGAATTACAGAACTCGCCGTTGCAAGACTGCAACCGGAAATTGATGAGTTCCTAAAATCTGCCACCGCTGCCGCAAGCACCTCTGCAAAAAAAGCTGAAATCGATTACATCCACGGAAGTGATGAAGTTCTTAAACTTGGCGAACGTGAAAATGCAGTGGGAATTTTACTGCCACCAATCGCAAAGGACAGCTTCTTTGAAACTATCAGTGGCCGGGGCCCTTTACCTAGAAAGAGTTTTTCAATGGGTGAAGCTGATGAAAAGAGGTTCTACCTGGAGTGCCGCAGACTGTTCAAATAGTTCTGAAACTTTCTGACATCTTTTTTTGCACAATTCGAAAATGCCGTTTTCGTCCTTTTGAACCAGGATGGAGCGGCGTTTTCCTTTATCCTGAGCATTGAGGGCGCAGACTGCTTCGAAGGTGGTGCCACTGCCGGCGAAGAAGTCTAGAATAAGGGCGTCTTTCGGCTGGCGGGTAATTTCTATTAAATGTTTGATAAGACTGACAGGCTTGGGATTGTCAAAAGCGCCAGACTGTCCAAGCAGTTCGTCTAAGTGGTGTTGGGCTGCACGGGTTGTTTCTTTTGGTTCTATTATATTGCGAGGAATAACCTCAGATTCTTCTTCGTTGAAAATCTTTAAACGCGGAACCTTGTCGTAAGCGGGTGGCTGTCCCCAGAATATGCGGTTATCTGCAATCAGCTCTTTCATGTGAGCTTCGTCTGTCTGCCACTGGCGGGTCCAGACTTTACCGCTTGGAGAAACTATCGAATAGTAGTTTTTGTGATTCGGATTTGAACGCTTTTCTGTAAAAGAAATGCTGCCGGAAAACCAGTTTCCACGAGGATCGCTGTCGGCGTTTGTTGTAGCCCAGTCTGTCTGCTGGATTTCGCGGAAGGCAGGAAGCTGCTTTTTATCGCGGGCATAACAGAGAGTATGCTGCTGCAATGTACGTGACCAGGTATCTTTTTTCCCCTTACCATGCAGCCACATAAAATCATTTACAAAATTTTCTTCATCAAAAATCTGATCGCAAAGCAGCTTTAATGTATAGAGCTCGCTCTGATCAATTGCAATGAAAATACAGCCGCTAGATTTGAGAAGAGGGCGGGCCGTAAGAAGCCGGCGCTGCATAAAGCTGAGCCACTGGCTGTGTCGGTCTGCCTCGCCACTTCCGTCCCGAACTTTAAAATTGTCGTTATAGGTAAAATCATTACCTGTATTGTATGGCGGATCTATGTAGATTAAATCAACTGCTCCGGAAAAATCTTTCTGAAGTTTTTTTAAAACCGGATAGTTATCGCCTTTAATAAGAAGGTGATTGAAGTCTGTTGGAAGCGGCGGTTCAAATGTAGCGCCACTCAAAAAATCAGGCGAGTCAGCAGCTTCAGGATAGTCTGTCCAGATAAATTGCAGGGGCATAAAATTATTATAAAATTTCTTTGATTATTGAGCAAGAATACTAAACTTCTGAAAAAAAGACCGTATATTATTAAAGCACTAAGGAGAAGTAAATGGTAAACGCAGAAACAAACAAAAAATCAATTTTACAGACTATTATTGACCTTTCAGGAAAGCTCGAAGGCTGTAAGCTTGAAGAGAATGTTCTTAAAACAGAAAGAGGAAATCTTGAACGCCTTGCAAAATATCTTAATATTGATGAAACTTCTGCTGTATTTTTTACTGTAATTTTTTATCTTCAGATGCAGGAGTCTGCAGCCTCGTCTCTTGCAGAAATTGCAGATTTTCTTGAGATTCCCCATATTACTATTTTACTTTATTCACAGAATTTTAATTTACTTCAAAAGAAGTTTTTGATAGGACAGAAAAAAGCAGAATCCAGACTGGCTCGCAGAAGCGAAAGAAATGGCGGCTATGAAATTCCTGATTCTGTTGTAGAAAGTATCGTCGAAGGAACACCCATTATTCAGGTTGAAGAAACTCTCGAAACAACCGACAAGATTTTTATGAATTTCTTTACGCTATTTAAAAACTGTTTCAGGAATTCTAATGTTGATGAAGATTTTTACAGAACAGTTGCAACTTATGAAAGGAAGTACGAGCAGGACGAAATCATGCAAAATATAAAAAGGGAGTTTCCTGAAGATCTGGAATCTCGAATAATTTTGTATTTACTCAGTTCATTTTGTATTTCTGGAAAAACTCTTGTAGATGATGATTCTGATTTTCTTACTGATGTTCTTGGAATGTTTATAAAATATTCACGCTGCCATCGCTTAAGCCAAAAGGATGATATTCTTTTTGAAAGAAATCTTATTATAGATAGTTTTGAGCAAATCGCCGGTGATTTCAGACGTGGTTCACGATATGCTACAATTTTAAAATTGAGTTCCGAGGGGCTTAAAACACTTTTTGGCAGTCAGGCAGAAAAATATGCAGAAGCTGAATATCAAAAATCTGACCTGGAAATTACAATTGATGCGCTTCACGAATTTGCAATTACTTATGAAAAGCGTATGTCACCTCTGCTGAAAAAACGAGAACTGGCCTCCCTGGAAAAGAAATTTGCAGAGTTGCCTTTCTTCAAAAAAATCATAAAAACAAAGCTTGACCCAATGGAAAGATATTTTCTTTATGATTGTTCCAAGGATTTTCTTGATGGTAATGAATCCTGTCTTTGCTCTACTCTAAGTGATTTATATGCAAAGACAAATGCGTATTTTATAAATCTTCGAAAAATGCTTGATGAAAAAGATCCTTTAAGCACAAACGGTTTTATTGAAATTGAAAAAAATGATGTCGTCGAAAAAACAACTGTAACTCTAAGCGACCGCACCATTGAATTGATTTATGGCAAGAATGCAGACCTCTATAAAAAGAAGCCGGTTTGCAACAGGAATATTCTTGAGCCTGAAAAGCTCAAGGAAAAGCAGCTTTTTTATTCTGAGACAGTTCAGAAGCAGATTGACATGCTGGAGGAAAGTCTTTCTCAAAAAAATCTTGTTGCCATGCAGAAACGACTCGAATCGAAAGGACTTCCAAAAGGCGTTGCAGTTCTTCTTTATGGCGCGCCTGGAACCGGAAAGACTGAAACTGTTTATCAGCTTGCGAAAAAGACAAACAGAAAAATCCTTCATGTTGATATTTCTGAATCAAAATCCATGTGGTTTGGTGAAAGTGAAAAAATTGTAAAAAAGATTTTTACAAATTACAGGAAGCTCTGTCAGACAGCAGAACGCCGTCACGAGAATACACCTATTCTTTTGTTTAACGAGGCCGATGCTCTTATTTCTAAACGAAAGGATGTTACAAGCGGAAACTGTGCGCAGACAGAAAATGCCATTCAGAACATCCTTCTGGAAGAAATGGAAAAGCTGGACGGAATTATTTTTGCAACAACAAACCTCTGCAACAATATGGACAAAGCCTTTGAACGACGCTTTCTTTTTAAGGTTGAATACGAAAAGCCAAGCCTTGAGGCTCGCAAAAAAATCTGGGGAAGCAAGCTGCCGGAGCTTGGCGACGAAGATTTGAGCCGCCTTGCTGATCGTTTTGATTTTTCCGGTGGCGAAATTGACAATATTGTGCGAAAATGTGAAATGACAGAAATCATAAAAGGAGCTCTTCCTTCTTATGACGAAATCGCTGAACTCTGCGAGAATGAACGTCTTGAAAAAGAAGAAAAAGAATGTCGCGTAGGCTTTTGTCTTGATTAAGATTGATTATATTTGATTAAGGTTTTTCATGAATCGTTTCTGGGGATATGACATTATAAAAAACTCTTTTGTGCCGCGCCAGGATGAATCGCTTTCAGTTTTCCCTACCATTATAAACATAAAGCAGAAAACGGTTTTCTGCCGCCAGCACAAGCGGTGGGAAAACATTGCCGCCTTCCAGCAGAATGTGCTGAAGACCGCCTGCGGAAAACTTTACACCGGCCCTTTTACACAGGATGAAACTATTTTTAATTATAATTATGTCGTAAGCAAAAAAGAGGGCAACTGGTATATCAAGGTTAATTCACAGACGGTCTCAACAAAAAACAGACGCCTGCTGGAAAACATTTACGAAGTAAACACTAAAAGAAAGCGTCTTTTCAAAAACGGAACACCGATTTTTGAGCGTAAAGATCTGACCGGAGTTCTCTGCAAGGAAATCACTTCTGAAATCTTACGCGACATGGGAGCGGCCTACAAGGAAGAGTTTGGCATCTGCCCTACGGTTGCCTCAAAGCTCGGGGGCTTAAGTGTTATTCTGGGCTATATGCTCAGCCCTTTCAACATCAACTTTTACCGCATTGCCCAACACTGGGGCTTGAATCCTTACGACCCGGATTTTGCGGCTCTTTCTTCGGGCAACACCCCGACAGCAGAAAACGAAATGTTTGACAGCATGGGCATTAAGCCGACAAAAACGCTACGCAAGCTTTATCAAAAATTTCCTCAGAGCGTAATCTGCTATGCGGCCGCTCAGGATATGGGCTTTACCGATGTAAATCTTCTTCAAAAATCCCCTGCTCCATCTTTTTACGCTTTTCTAAAATACTTTATGATTTCTTTTGCGGGCGGCCAGATTACTTACATTATCCGGGAACCGCTCAAGCAATTTGTACGCGACATGCTTGCCCTTTCAAAGCAAAAAACCGTGTGGAATTCTATCGAGCGCACCGTGGGCTTTTTTGCAAATCACACAGTCTCACCAATAATCATTACTGATGCAATCAATATGTATTATGTATGCTCCCGTCATCTTACAAATCAGGAAAAAAAAGAAGTAATGCGTGAGGGCTTTAATCAGTACACCCATGACTTTTTTCTCCGACGACAGGAGCAGCTGAATCTTGAAGGATTAATATCAAGCCACAAGGTTGAGGCTAATGTTCCTTTTACCATCGAGCCTGAATTTATGGCTCTGGAGTATAAGGCCGGTCGTCAGTTCCGGGAAAATCCGGTTACCAAAGAGCTGGAAGAAGTGCCCGATAAAGAACGCTTCTGTTTTTATGTAGCAAAGGATAGTTATACCCTCAAACAAATCGGAAGCGCAATGAGCAACTGCGTTGGCTGGGGTTACAAGAATGCGGTGCTGGAAAGGCGGGCAACAATTGTCTATGCAATGTTCCAGAACAAATACCGCATATGCATAGAGGTAACTCCGGACTTTTCAATAAGGCAGGCACTGGGCCCTCATAACACTCAGCTTTGTGATGACGCTCTTCAAGCTTTTTTCGAATGGTGCGACAAAAAAGATATCAAAAGACCCCACGCCTTCGGACAAATTCATGTTGCTCCGCGCGGGTAAAAGTTATACAAAATCATGCAGTTTATCTCGCAGCCCTTGTTCTACCACTCTTATTTTGTCTAGGTATTTTTTTTGCAAAAATTTCAAAGTTTTTGCATTTTTTTGGAATTTAGGAAGGCCTGCCTGCCTATATTGTTAACACCATAAATCAATAACACAAACAATTTGATCTCTCTTTTTATTTTTTTGACATTTTAATATGCCAGGAGTTTTCTATGTCTATGTCCATCTTTCCACACTTCAACACTCTTTCTCGTGATGAGGAATACCAGCTAGCTCTTCAGGCTAAGAAGGGTGATAAAAAAGCCCGCAATACCCTTATTCTTTCCAACATTCCTTTCGCGATAAAATATTCCCTCAGCTTCTTGGGCTATAAAATTGACCCGGAAGATCTTTCTCAAATAGGTCTTATCGGTCTGATTGAAGCCGTAGACAAATTTGATGGCGGAAAGGGCTTTCGTGTTATAACTTATGCAAAATGGTGGATTCGTAAAGAAATTGAAGAGGCTGCCGGAAAAACCAGAAAAGAGTCTTCTACTACACCTTTTTCCAGACTGGTTAAAAACGAACCGGACTTTGATGAAGAAGCATTTATTTCATCTCTTGGCGACAATTCTGAAAATCCGGTTGAAGAAGAGTGCATCGAAAACGAAAAGCACTACCGTGTAAGAAAGGCACTCGACGGGCTTTCTGAAAGAGACTCTGACATTATTAACCGCCATTACGGTCTTGACGGCAGGGAAGAAGAATCATTTAATGATATTGCCGAAAGCTATGGTCTTTCAAAGGCCCGCATCCATCAGCTTGAGCAGGCCGCATTCAATTCTTTAAGAAGCGAGCTTGGCGATTTGTATGATTTATGCGCATAAAAAGGCAAGAAAAGTAAGGAGGAAAATTTGAGTAACGAAAGCAAACATAATTCATCACTCAGAGACCTTGCGATTTCAATGCACTGCATGACATTCACTATATGTCTTACTATGATTGATGCTTCACTACCTGAAGATTATGATAGAAGCTTGCTTCATAAAATCAAAAAACTTGCAGAAGATTGTAAAACTCCTGCAAGTCTAAATAAACTGCTAAATAGCTGCAAGTCCGCCCTTGAGGTCTTCGATGATGTCATCAACATTTTCGAGGCCGACTGAAACGCGAACCATACCGCCGTCGATTCCGGCTGCAACGAGCTGCTCGTCTGTAAGCTGGCGGTGAGTTGCGCTGGCCGGGTGAAGAACGCAGGTGCGGATGTCGGCAACGTGAACTTCGTCGCAGGCAAGCTTGAGGGCATCCATAAAACGAACAGCTGCTGCACGGCCCCCCTTAATGCTGATAGAGATAACGCCACAAGTTCCGTTTGGAAGATACTTCTGTGCACGCTCGTAGTACTTGTCACCCGGAATGCCAGGATATGTCACTTTAGCAATTTTGTCGGAGGTCTTGAAGAACTCTGCAACCTTGCGGGCATTGGCGCAATAGCGTTCCATACGAACCGGGAGAGTCTCAAGTCCCATATTCAGATAGAAGGCGCTCTGTGCAGCAGGGTAACAACCAAAGTCACGCATAAGCTGAGTGCGGGCTTTTACGATGTAAGCGGCCTTACCGAAATCTCCAACATAGCGGAGACCATGGTAGCTTTCATCAGGCTCAACCATATCAGCAAACTTACCGGTTGCCTTATAAGCCTTTTCCCAGTCAAAGTTTCCAGAATCTACGATTGCACCACCGCCCTGAACAGCGTGACCATCCATATATTTTGTTGTTGAGTGAACTACAATGTCTGCGCCCCATTCAAATGGACGGCAGAGAACTGGAGTTGCAAAAGTGTTATCTACAATAAGAGGAAGATTGTTGTCGTGAGCAGCCTTAGCCCAGGTTTCAAAATCAAAAACTGTAAGGGCCGGGTTTGCAATTGTCTCACCAAAAATACACTTTGTATTAGGCTTGATTGCCTTGCAGATTTCTTCATAGCTGGCATCAACATCAACCCAGATACATTCAATCCCAAGCTTCTTAAGAGTGAAGCCAAAGAGATTTATAGTTCCGCCGTAAATTGATGAAGAAGCGATGAAGCTATCGCCGGCACAACAAAGATTCAAAACAGAGAGAAGCGAAGCAGCCTGACCAGAGCTTGTAAGCATACAGCCAACTCCACCTTCAAGGTCTGCAATCTTTTTTTCAACTGCATCACAGGTAGGGTTAGCAAAACGTGAATACATAAATTCAGTAGGCTTATCAAAAAGAGCCGCAACGTGGTCGCAGCTGTCAAAGCGGTAAGTAGTGCTCTGCACGATTGGGATAGTTCCAGGTCCGCCATTTTCCGGCTTATAGCCTGAGTGTAAAACTTTAGTTTCGATTTTCATAATTGCGCCTCTTTTTTTCCTGATTTGTTGAGCGGTGGGGCCATAGAAAAAAGCTTGAACCACCATGTAATAGGCTTAAATTATACTGAAAAACTTTAATATGATAAATATCTTTTATTTTCAGTTTTATTTCTGGTATTTATTTCCAGCCTTCCCAGATTTTCTGCGCCATACCAACTGTCGCCTCAGTTTTTCCGTTACGACATACCGGCTGCTTCATAAGTGCCGCCTGATTTTCAAAGAGCTTTTCTTCTTTTTCGCTGTCGTCCAGATAAGCGATGCTGGCGTAGTCTTTTGACTTTTTATCAATCAGTGCGTCGAGGGCAGCATCACGTCCACCTTCCGTTCTGGCAAGGACCGTCACAACAGAATCAAACTCGCCGGCCGACATCTCTTTTTCCTTGAGGTCCACAAACTGAAAAGGAATGCGGCGCTCCTTAAAAAATCTCTGCGCCGCCTTACAATCAAAACTTTTATTCGTTCCAAAAATCTGTATCATAAAATCAGTATAGCAGAAAACGCAACTATAAGTAACCAAATTGCAACTATGGTTTGATTTTCGCGAAACAAAAAGTATGATATTAATAATTATAAGGGCGCAACCGCCGCAAGCGGCGGTCGGGCTTTCCGCCATTCCGCTATCGCTCCAGCCTCCGCACTCGTTCACTAACTAACGTTAGTTCACTCGCTTACGGTGGCCGCCTTCGGCGTGGCTACAATCCCTTGCGCAGGAGTAAATCATGAACTTTTCGGAAAAACTACAGATACTTGTAATTATATTCACAATAAACCGTCATTCTTACGGTATGAATTCAATCAGAGACACATTTGTAAATAATTTGAAGTACTACAGAAATCAAAAAGGTATTTCACAGGAAAAACTTTCGTATGCTGTAGAGAAAAGCATTGCATACATAAACCAAATTGAAAAAGATGTAAAAGATGTTTGTAAGCTTGTGTAATTATTTTTCTTGTTTATAATGAGTTCCACACTGAACTATATAAAGTTTATCACCTTCGACTTTGTAAACGAGTCTGTTTTCAAGGTCAATTCGTCGACTCCAGTAATCAGATAATTCATATTTTAATGGCTCAGGTTGCCCACGTCCTTTATCGACCCCATTACGTTCGATATCTCTTATAAGAATATGAACCATTTTTATTTGCTTCTGTTGATGAAGTTCAAAAAAAATTGCAATATCCATCCCAGACAATATCTGCCCAAATTTTGATCATTACTACTTCTCCTTTAGCTCATGAATCTTTCCATTTCCACTTTCTATTTGAGCGATTCCCTGACGAAGATATTTCATATTCTCCTCAGAATAAATATATGGATCATCAACTACTTTCAATTCAAACGGGATTCCTTTTTCACGAATTGTAGCCTTAACAAAAGCATTTATTGCAGTTGATACATTGAGGCCAATAGATGTAAGAATAGATTCAAAAGAACTTTTATCTTCATTTTCGATTTTTGCAGAAATTGTAGTCATATTTACTACCTCCGCTTACAATATACTATTAATTAGTTTCATTTGTCAAATTTCCTATAAATTCCACCTATACAACGTATATCTTTCATGCAAATGTCTCTCCTTTTCGCTTATTACATTTTTCAATCTCAAAAAGACTAATAGTTGCAACAATTTACAAAATTGTACTGATTCTTCAAAATCTCTAACAATAAGATATATAGAACCCTGTGAAATCATACATTAGCTCCTCTTATGAAAACTAAAATCTTTTGTTGCTTTCAATCTCTCCGCAAGACTGAAATTTGTCGAATAGAGAAATTCCTTATTTGTCTGTGTGGTAGCTAACTTCTAAAAACTGAGCAAGCAAGTTTTTTATCCGTGCATGCAATATTCTTTGTCCGCTTCTATCAGTGCAAGCATGATATCCGCAAACACAGGATCGAACTGTGTTCCCTTCCCTTTCCTGATTTCTTCCTTGACTTTCTCCTGGGGCATTAATTCTCTATAACTTCTATTGGATGTCATTGCATCATAAGCATCTGCAACCGCAATGATTCTGGCAATTTCAGGAATATCCTGTCCTGCCATACCAAGGGGATAACCCTTGCCATCATATCGTTCATGATGAAATCTGGCACCAATCGCAATAGCCGGCAGTTCTTCGATATTTTTCAGTATATTATATCCAATTGCCGGATGTCCTTTGATGATCGCATACTCCTCATCACTCAGTTTCGTCGGTTTGTTAATGATCTGATCGGGTATTCCTATTTTCCCAACATCATGCAGTAATGCGATAAAATAAATATTCTTCTGTTGCTCTTCATCTTTACCATACTTTTCTGCAATCATCTTGGAATACTGTGCAACACGGGTGGAATGACCGTTCGTGTAGGCATCCTTAGCATCAATAGCCGCTGAGAATGCAATCATTGATTGCAGTGACAGCTTCTCTATTTTATTTGCACGTTCTTCCAACAAATGTGTTTGTGCTTTAATCTCCTTCTGCATATTATGCTTTAGCAGAAATGCTTCTGCCTGGATATGCTGAGAAAATCCGGCTTCAATGGTACACAATATGGAAAAAGAAACAACATTGATCATGTCAACGAGCAATATCCCCATATCTTTCGTCTGCAGGGCTATCACCACATATACAATGATCATTGTTGCTCGGATCAAGACAGAAAAAAGTAAAACATCGTACAACATCATAGGAATAATAACAAGAAGTACGATAAATACTGCCGCCTCTGCCTCCGGTGACTTGATTGCTCCAAGAACAATTCCGAAGGACAATAGGGAAACCTCAAAAATGTACTTTACGCTTTCTCCTGCCGCTCTATGATTTTGGGCTATGGTTCTAAAAGCACACATGACCAAAAAGGAAACGATAAACTGAATCAAATACAAAAATCTGTTTCCTATTATGGAGTCAATCAGATAACTACTTATGTACAATCCCAAAAACAAAAATGCGGACACGCTGGAATATATGGTCATATTCCTCAGATTTTTTTCATATATTTCGCCCTGTATGGTTGCATATTCGTCTTTTTCCATACCGTCATACATAAAAAAAGAAATCATTTTTCCCCACATTTCTCTGTAAGTACGCTTCTCCCTTTTCATTTGTTCCCCCATTAAGTTTTTCAGAAATTTATCAATTCTGCAAATTCAAATCTTCTGTTGCTTTCAATCTCTCCACAAGACTGAAATTTTCTGTTGTCTCCACTATCTTTACAAGACAATTATTTACTCAGTGCCAAGAAAATTTATATTTGCTAATTTTGCTTGTCTGGTCAAATCCTTCGTCTGAATTTTATATTCCTTACCATCTTTCACAAAGTATGTTCCACACTGTCTGAATTCAAAACTAACGTTTTTGTTTACACATTGTTTTCTAATATTCAATACCCAATCGTAGTAAAGTGGTCTTGCATTTATGTCAGATTCTCCACCTACAACAACCAATTCTATTCCATCAAGGTATTTTTCAATTTCAATGTTTTCAATCAAAGGTTGTGCAGTAATGCATTTATGCTTAATTGGCAGTTTTTGAAAAATGGACAATTTGTAGTCTGCATTTCTCTGATTTTCAATCGTGCAACAGATAACTACATTTTCATAGCCGTTCTCCCAATCTTTTGGAATACAATGTGAAAATCTGTCAATTCTCTTAGTTAAGAATAAAAAAGTGCAGTCTTGCCTTTCTCTTATCATTTTCCAACACTCATCACGCCATTCGTCTGCTTCTTCTATAAAAAAATCTGATGAAAAACAAAGATAGACCATTCCTGATTTCATTTTATATGAACCATTCTTTAGCTTTTCAATAGGCTTACCGAAATCTTTTGTTCTAACAATGTCACTCGTATTGATTCCTCTTTTATAATCTCCTTTGTGAATATAACAGTGCAGGCAACCATCACTACATTTTTTACATCCACGCCACGGGTTCCACATTGACATTTCTTACCCCCACCTAAAATCTTGATTTCTCATAATTGTATGGAATACTAGAACCAACAACTACATCCTCAATCTTATCAATAATCAACCATATATACAGTGCGACAAATTCAAATTCATGTGCGCTTTCAATCTGACCGGAAGACTGAAATTTGTCAGTATCTGTCGCCATATATTCTGCGGGCTTCTGTTGTCCACTTGCGAATGAACTCAGTCTTTGCATCGGTATATGCGTCTCTGTCATGTTCATATTTCTTCCATAATTCCAGCTTCAAAGATTCATAATCCTTTGCGACCTGCGGATGCTCGTTCAGATAGTCGCGGAAATACAGTTCATCATTATCTCCGGTGTATCTGAGATGAATGTGATAAACCTTATCCGCAAAGCCTTCTTTGGTATACCCTTTATTGAGTGAAATCCGGTTTGTTTCAGCGGACATTCCGATAAAACCATTCCGCTCCATAACATGTGCCAGTTCTTCCATGTCGGCTTTTTCAGAAATCTCAACCATCACATCAACGATATTCTTCGCCCATATGCCCTGTATCGCTGTACTTCCAATGTGACTAATCCTTTCAACAGGATAGTCTGGCAACAGATCCATTATTGAGGCTTCAATCTCCTTGTAGTAGTCTTTCCACTTATCATCGTGCTGAACAAGAAAGATAGGAAACAATTTCCACAGTTCTTCCAGCGTCATTTCCGACAGTTCCTTTCCCATCGTCAAATCCTCCACAAATGCCGATTTCCGGCTCTAAACTGAAAGGTTCTTCTTTATTAAATTTCAATTTATAATTCACACAAGTCAACTGACATAATTTCCCTTGTAGGCCAAAATGCACATAAATGCAGTCTGGTAATTTTCCCTACAAATGGGTGAAAAGATTCTAATAAAATCGGAAGTGCTCTACATATTGTTTCAGATTCATCAATCATTATCGTTGCATGAGGTGTCCATGGAAATTTTTCGCTAGTTTCTACACTAATTGCTTCTCGAAGCGAAAAAAGTTTAGGAGGATTCATGTCAGGAGCCCCAAAAAGAACCTTGCCTCCTGCAAACATTCCAATATGACTAATATGAACCGATATAGTGGAAAACTCTTTCGCTAGCCGCTGCATTTCCTCAATCACTTCCTGCTCTTTATCAAGAGAAAAAGTTGCTAGACTAATATGAAAAGGTAGTCCCGGTGTTTGCATGCCAATAAATCCTGATTTCTTTAATTGTTCGTACCATTCCCCCATTATTGCCTGTGATTCTTCATCCAAATCTGCCATTAATGTCAAAAACTGCTCTGCCATATATCGTCACTCTCCTTCTAATAATTCGATGTTTAAATTATTACGAAAATTCAAATTAATACGTGTTTTCACACTCACTAGACGACTGAAATTTATAGAGCTTTTGTTCGGAAATAATCCTGTTCATCCTCACCAACAATAA